>NZ_JBFQGA010000004.1:0-507083 GCF_040932435.1 Kluyvera sp. STS39-E
AGACAGATGCCTTAACAGCGATTCAATTTCTGATGCGACAAAAGTAATTTTAGGGTCAGCAAAAAATTTACCTTTATGCAGCGTTGCCCATGTTGCCTTTAAACTCTCACTTAAAGCATTCACCGAGGGGTTTGCCGCAAGGCTGTCACTTATTTGATCGGTCAGCCCTTTAATCGTTTCGCGCTCAGCATCCCAGCGAACAGCGCGAAGTAAACGCCCTAGTAATGCATTCGCACCGTAAGTAATATGGTCAGCGGGATCGCGTCTGGCAGGCAGATAGTGTACCTGGATATGATTACGTTCAGCGCGTGGAACCTGAGCGACATTCAGAGGCAAGTCATCTCCATCAACGTCCAGGACATATACCAAAGCGTCTTCAATATCTCCATCCAGCCCTATAGTCGCATTAAGGCGAAAACGCACGCGCGGAACCCCATCCGGCTCGTCCAGTCGCATATGACTAAAGTGAGGAGCTACGGTGCTGTTGTCCTCGTCATCTTCCAATTCGGGAAATAGAAAATTAGCCTCTATCCACAGCTGGCGCTCAAGCGGAACCTCCTCCTCATCAAAGGGAACGTGGAAATCTGAACGCTGGATCCGCCTTAACGCAGGGTCGAATGCAAAAAGTCGACACAAAGCCTGAAGCACTGCGGTTTTACCTGAACCATTAGGGCCAATGATATATGTTATATCTTCAAGGCTCAGTTCGGTTGATTCTTGTCCAAACGACTGAAAACCAGATAAACGAATCGTTTCAAGCTTCATGCGCCTCCCTACACAGATTAATTAAATTTATAAATCAATTATTTAATCTACTTACCCTCTAACAGCAACATTCTGTTAAACTCAGACAGAAATATGATAATTACAGAAATTTCTTATTCCTTATGCTTAATAAATTTTAATACCAGTTTTAATGAAAACATTAAAGTCATTTTTGTTAATCCAGTCATTAGGTAATCTCGCTCCCCGACAGCAGAGCTGACACTCGGGTTAGGGCAGAACGCAAATAGGCCGAAGCCGGGGGAACTGAGTGCTAAAATTAAGCAAAGCGACTCTTGCATAAGGTCGCCCGGGTGACAGATTTCTGCACGGCTTAAGGCCGGGAAACGAAGCAGTATGCAGAGATTTCAACCATGTAAAGCCCCGGATCGCGTCAGTGTTTTGGTTCAGTCCTTAGTAGCCACTTAATTCGCTACCAGGAAGTTAGCTGCATGCGAGTTATTTACCAGCAGACGCAAGCCACTAGCCACTAGCCCCGAAATGTCGGCTCTGGGTGGTCCAGCATCGCTTACCGACTTTACGGTTAGTGGAATCGGACTGACGACTCGAAAGTTCAGGGAATCTAGGGTGGCAGAGAAAAAAGGATGTGTAACCGAGTCCCTTCTACCAAGTTCAGGTGACCTGCTCCCTATGACTCAAGACACCTTGATGTAAGTATGCATTCCGAACTTCCGCTTCTAGCTCGTTGCCGTCTATCAGGTTAAATCGTGTTCTAACAGAGAACACTGCCAGATCAAGTCTGCTCTAATGCTTCTAAAAGGAATGAGCGGGCTCTTTGCCGCCCACCCCGCAGTCTGCGAATTTTCCTGACACTGTATGCCAGGAAAATTCGCAGTGGAATTATACACCCTAACACCACTGCTACTCCTCTCACCGCTATGTAAGGTTAAAGCCACATTTCTTTGCGGCTTCTTGCCCCTGCCCTCAGGCTTTATCCATTAAATAACTATGCGCTTTTGAGGCGGCGCTGACCGCTTTGAAAACATAGCGCTTGTCGTTTTTTAGCGCCTGGAGCCATGAGGCAATATAGTTTTCATGCTGCACCTCTCCGACAATCCCCAAATCCGCCATCAGAAAAGCACTTCCCAGCTCCGCCACTAATTCCTCCTCCGCATAATCTGCACTGCCGAATTTCCCTTTCATTTCACGGTTAAGGCGTTTTTTACCACCGCTCCAGTGAACCAGCTCATGCAGGCCGGTAGCATAGAAATTAGCTGCATCAGAAAACAGATGGCGCTCTGGTAGCCATACTTCATCAGTTGAGGGTTGGAAAAAGGCGTTTTGTCCTTTCTCAATGATGTTTGCGCCGCTTTTTCGGATAAGATTTTCAGCCTCCGGCAACGGGTCAAAGGTTGCATCCGGGCTGATGGTTTCAGTTGTCAGCGGAAGACCATCAATTTGCTGAACGTTAAACACGGTGAAGGTTTTCAGCATTGGTATCTGGACAATTTCGCCGTCTTCGCTTTCCTTCTCTAAGGTTGCATAGAAAATGGCTGTCGTGCCGTGCTCCCCTTTGCGCACTTGCCCGCCTTCCGCTTGCGCCTGTTTATAGGTCATCCAGCGTGAATCGTTGAATCCTTGCTCTGACGCACTGCCCCACAACAACATGATATTCATCCCACTGTAAGCAGTACCTGTCGCGTAATTTGTAGGTAATCCTGACATACCAGGTACGCGCTGCCACGGGCATGACCACGGCTTAACTCCTGCTTCAAGTGCAGAAATGATGTTGTCAGTGACAGTCTGATAAATATCGGTTTTGGTTTTGGAAAACTTCGTTTTTGAGGAGCCTGACTGCTCCAGCGGGGATACGCTGGTCGCCGATGCGGTGCTAGGGGCGCTAGTCTGGGTATGAAGGGAAATAGTCATGGTTTTTCTCCATCAGTGGTGTGATTTTCGTCTTCGTATCGCCTGACGGTTCGCTTTCCCGGCATCGTTCCAGCCAGCAAGGGCGCAGCATGCGTGCCATTTACCCTTGCGGGACGGGTTGTGTTGGGAAACGATTAACCGGAAACAGATACGGGGAACGAAAAGCACGCAGGAGAAAAAATCAGTCCTTCATAAACGGATGTAGCGCCCCCTTGCTTCGCTGAGGTGAAAAGGGTTGAGTGCTGATGTTTAGAACTCGAATTTAGCTGTGTCAGTTCAGACATCAGTTGGCTGTAATCGAGGTAATACACGCCAAGTCTGACATTCTTATTTAGCGGAGGCGGACGTCAGAGATTACTGGCTAGGCATAAAGCTCCCCCAAAGGCTATGCCTCTTGAAGAATAGTGAGATCTGCCCAGAAAACAGATAGGTTTGCCTGTAAGTGCAAAGGTCTTGTTCGATCTGCATCTATTTAGCTAATGGCTTTATGGATAAAATCAAATGGGCAAATTTGGTCATGTTTTGGTTTTAACCCTCGCAATATAGAAGTATTATTTTAAGATTAATCTACTTCCCCTCCTTTCCCTCGCCATTCTTTCGGCGTATGCGAAAAATCATGTTTAAGGTTATTGCCCATGGAGTTATGGATATTTATAGCGGCGATTTACGTAATTTACTTATTGTTTTTCAAGAAGAAAAAGAATAAATCCGCAGGATCTTATGCCTCCAAAACCGTGAAAGCGCCACCTAAAGAATGGCTTGCTGATATCAAGAAAAAAGAGGCTGTTGTGAGAAACGATGACAGTGAAGATGATGTTCTGGCGAGCTTTACGCTGAGCGGCGATCGGAGTGTCGATTACAGAGCAGCAACGATTCAACGTCGGAGCCCTTCAAAAACGACGGGGACTTTGGCTCGATGGGTGCTACCTGGTGAGGTGACCATTGTAGGTGGTGTGGAGATCACCGGTGGTTACTTCTATTTAGGTCAGCGGATGAAGCCCACCGGGCAGAGCTTAAGCGAGTATTATGATGATGGCACTGAGGCATCATTAATTGACGACACGCTCAACATTTACCCAAAACATTATCTTTACGAAGATACTTCATTGGGATATTGGCCCAGTTATTCCTCGCTTTCACCTGATGCGCGCGGTGCGTATCTCAGTTGGCTGTCCAGCGACAGGCGTGACGCGTCATGCTCAGTAGGTTACGTTTTTATCTATCTGTATGGCCTAGAGAGAAAAGCACTGGTTGACAGCCGGGATGGTAATACACCTGACGCTGAGTTCCGCAATCTGTTTAATGAAGTCTGCCGGTTAAGATCGGTATTCATTGAGAATCGCTCCTTCCGGAATTACTCGTCCCAGTTACTTGAAGCAATGTCTATTCTGCGCCCGGACATTGGTCTGGTCGCAGATCTTGGCCAAGGTTCGAGTTTCAGCAATCTTATGCTGTTTAAGTTAGCTTTAGCAAAGGCTGTGGACGCTGGAGTTCCTGTATCAGCCGATCTGGCGCTGAGGTGGATAATAAATCATACAGAGTATGCGTTGCGAACTCCCGCCCGCCGCTGCGCGAATGAATTTGCTGCGCTTTTCAAACGGCGCTATACCCTCAAATACGGTGAGGGGATGGTTGTCAAACCTAATAAAACACGACTACGATTGGATTACACACCAGCAAGCCCCAGTCTGCGCGGCTTTCGTCTTCCTGTTCCAGACTTGCCTGATCCTAGTGCATTGAAGGGCCCAGTCCAGAAAATCATGACACTTGCAGAGATCTGTACAGATGAACTGGATGCTTACAGCCGCTACCTTGGCAGAAAAGGTACGTCAGAAAATGACACTGCTGCAATTATGTTGCTGCCAGTGGAAATCATTAACGAAAGCGCTGGAAAAGTTTTAAATACATTCAAACGCTGGGCTGATGAAGTGATCGCGAGTCGCAAGGGGTTAACCACCGCTGCTGACTTCTGGGTACACATGGGAGCCAATTGCCCGGCAAAAATTAATAAAAAAGAGGCCGACCTGATGCAAGCCTTTGCCCTGAAAATGGGCTATTGCCTGGCACCGGATCCGTTTTACCACCATGTGAAAGCAGAAGCTGACGGCGCGCTGGTTTTATTTGCCGCTAGTGAGGGTGCGCGCTTCTCACCATCTCCGGCATTTCTCTCAGCGGTAATGACACTAAGACTTGGGTCAATGGTAGCCTTAACCGACAATAGCCTTGATCAGGCCGAGCAGAAAGTGCTGGAAAATGCGATCGACCATAATTCTGGCTTTAACGAAAATGAAAAACGCTCCTTACATGCGTATTTAACGTGGCAGCTTCATACCCCGGCCAATATGACGGGAATGAAAAATAGAATAGCGCCGCTGAGTACGATGGAAAAATTAGCAGTAGGTAAGGTTATCGTCGGAGTAGCCTGCTCTGATGGGAGAATTGAGCCTGCCGAAATTAAACAGTTGGAAAAGATTTATTTGAGCCTGGGACTGGATCCATCAACTATTTCCGGCAACATCCATCAGCATTCGACGACAGAGGTAATCCCGCAATCGTCCGCATCAGCAAGTCTTGGGGCCACTGAATTCACGCTGGACGCCAACGTACTGGCCCACCATGAATCGGCTACAAACGATGTTCGTAAATTACTTAGCGCAATTTTTACCGAGGACGAGCCGGAATTTCGTGAGAGCGCTCCCGTAACCGGGGCGCAAGAGGGTGGCCTTGACAGTGCACATAAACAACTCTACCACAGCCTTCTGGAGAAGAAGCAATGGCCCCGGAAAGAGGCGACAGAACTTTGCGAAAATCTTAATTTGATGCTCAGCGGTGCGCTTGAGGTTATCAATGACTGGTCCTATGCAGTGGTTGATGCACCAGTAATGGACGATGCCGATGATGAGATCTGGGTAGACCTGGAAATTGCCAAAGAACTAGAGGGATAGTTGATGTCTGTGACACGCATAAGAGTTAAAGAACGGGATGCTATTATCCAATCACTGAAGTCTGGTGTAACGCCAAGAATAGGCATTCAGCACATCCAGGTGGGCCGGATGAATGAGATAACGGCCCTCCACAAGGATATTGAGCGGATAGCGGACGGCGGCGCAAGCTTCAGACTTATCATCGGTGAATACGGATCGGGCAAAACGTTCTTTCTGAGCGTGGTACGTTCTATTGCACTTGAAAAAAGGCTGGTAACAGTCAGTGCAGACCTTTCCCCCGACAGGCGCATTCACTCATCGGGAGGTCAGGCGCGCAATCTCTACTCAGAGCTTATGAAAAACATGTCCACCCGCAACAAACCTGATGGTAATGCGTTACTCAGTGTTGTGGAGCGGTTCGTCACGGAGGCGAGGAAGGAGGCTGATGCGGATGGCGCTCCAGTCTCGTCGGTTATTCACCAACGCCTGGCTGCTCTGTCAGACTTGGTGGGGGGATATGACTTTGCTAAAGTCATCGATGCCTTCTGGCGCGGACATGAACAGGATAACGAGACGTTAAAATCCAATGCCATTCGCTGGCTGCGGGGCGAATACACCACAAAAACCGATGCCCGCAACGATCTCGACGTCCGGACGATTATCTCAGATGCCTCGTTCTACGATTCACTGAAGCTGGTAAGCCTGTTTGTCCGTCAGGCAGGCTATGCCGGATTACTGGTCAACCTCGACGAGATGGTAAACCTTTATAAGCTGAACAACACTCAGGCGAGGACGGCGAACTATGAACAGATCCTGCGGATCCTGAATGACTGTCTGCAGGGTTCTGCAGAGAATATTGGTTTTGTTCTTGGAGGCACGCCAGAATTCCTGTTTGATCCGCGTAAAGGGCTTTACAGTTATGAGGCGCTGCAATCACGTCTGGCGGAAAATCGGTTCGCTCAGAAGGCAGGTGTGATTGACTACTCGTCACCCACGCTACATCTTGCCAGTCTCACCCCAGAGGAATTGTATATTTTACTGAAAAATCTTCGCCATGTTTATGCAGGCGGAGAGCCAGAGAAGTATCTGGTATCGGATGATGCACTTACCGGTTTTCTGCATCACTGCAGTAAAACCATAGGGGATGCTTACTTCCGTACCCCCCGAAATACCATCAAAGGTTTCCTGGACATGCTGGCCGTGCTTGAACAAAACAGCTCGATAAACTGGCAGACGCTAATCTCGGGTGTGGCAATTGAAGATGACAGGCCCAGCGATATGGATGACGACATTGCACAGGATGAAGATGATGATGACGGCCTGGCCAACTTCAAATTATGAGCAGCGCTTACGATAGTCTCGATCCCCGCGTTCGTAGGTGGGTTTATAAGCAGGGCTGGTCTGCATTAAGGCCCCTGCAAGAGAGCGCTATCCCGGCAGTTTTAGCCCGTGACCGGGACGTGCTAATTAGTGCAAGCACTGCAGCGGGTAAAACAGAGGCTTTCTTTCTGCCTGCCTGTTCAGCAATTGCAGGTATCACTAACGGGTTTGGTATTGTTTATATCAGCCCACTTAAGGCGCTGATTAACGACCAGTACCGTCGTCTTGAGAGCCTGGGCGAGGCGTTGGATATGCCGGTGACGCCCTGGCACGGTGATGTACCACAAAGCAAAAAGAAGAAAATCCGCACTAACCCGTCTGGCATCTTGCTTATTACACCGGAATCACTTGAGTCTTTGCTCATAAACTCATCTGGCTGGCTCAAACAGGCGTTCTCGCCAGTGGCCTACATTGTTATTGATGAGTTTCACGCTTTTATTGGTTCTGAACGCGGCATGCAACTACTCTCGCTGCTCAACAGAATTGATCATGTGCTGGGACGTCATGCGAATCCGGTTCCCCGCGTTGCATTGAGCGCTACGTTAGGAGAACTGGATAAGGTGCCTGAACTGTTGCGTCCGGATAAGCGATTGTCCTGCGAAACTGTGACAGACAATAATAGCTCGTCCACACTGCAGGTGCAGGTCAAAGGCTATCTCGAGCCAGTGACTAAAAAGGGAGAAGAACCTCAACGCTCAGCAGAAGAACAGGTCTGCGCTGACATCTTCAGACTCTGCCGTGGCGACTCCCATTTAGTCTTTGCAAACAGTCGAAAGCGCACTGAAAGCATTGCGGCGACGCTGAGCGACATGTGTGAGGAAAATGTTGTTCCAAATGAATTCTTTCCCCATCACGGATCCTTGTCCAGGGAATTACGCGAGACGCTTGAAGCCCGTCTACAGCAGGGGAATTTGCCCACAACAGCAATCTGTACTATGACGCTTGAGCTGGGTATTGATATAGGTAAGGTGCAGTCAGTTATACAGGTCACTCCTCCGCATTCCGTCTCCAGCTTGCGTCAGCGTATGGGCCGGTCAGGGCGACGCGATTCTCCATCAGTTCTGAGAATGCTGATCTCTGAACAAGAACTTACCGCAACCAGCAGCATTGTAGATCACTTGCGGCTGCAGCTTGTCCAGTCGATGGCGATGATCAGATTGATGATCTCTAAGCGATGGTTCGAACCGGCAGATACTCGCCAGATGCACTACTCCACACTGCTGCACCAGATTCTTGCGATCACCGCGCAATGGGGCGGAGTTCGAGCCGATCAACTTTGGACGCAATTATGTCAGACCGGTCCGTTCCGAAACATTGACGTAAATGATTTCAAAAATCTGCTTAAGCATATGGGGGCAAACAGCCTCCTCACACAACTTGCTAGTGGAGAAATGGTTATCGGGGCTGAGGGGGAGAAACTGACTAACCATTATACATTTTACGCGGTGTTCAATACTCCAGAAGAGTTCCGCATTGTCACAGGAAACCGCACCCTTGGCACAGTGCCTGTGGACTCCCCTCTTCTACCTGACCAGCATATAATCTTCGGTGGACGACGCTGGAAAGTGATAGAGCTCGAGGTGGAAAAAAAAGTTATCTATGTTGAGGCGACCAAAGGCGGCCAGCCTCCACAGTTTAGTGGTGGGGGTATGTCTGTACATGATGTTGTTCGCCAGGAGATGCTCGCTATCTACAAGGAACATGATTACCGCATAGCCATAGGTAGTAAGAGAGTCGATTATGCAGATGCCACCGCCAAAAGCCTTTTTGCAGAAGGGTGTAACAACTTTAACCGTTACAATCTGCAAAACTCCCATTTTATTTCCGACGGCCAGCGTAGTTACGTTCTCCCCTGGATGGGGGATAAAGTCGTTAATACGATAGCGGCCTTGCTCATGCGTAGCAGCTTCATAGCTAGTTCATTTGCCGGTGTTATAGAGATAGAACATGCAAGTTTATCCTCGATCCAATATGCGCTAAAAGAAATGCAGTTGTCGGGCTTGCCTTCAGCGTCTGAGCTCGCTGCAGATGTTCCAGAAAAATATCTGGATAAATATGACGATTATTTGCCGGAGTCCCTACTTACGAAAGGGTATGGAGCGAAGGCGTATGACATAGAAGGCACGCAGATCTGGCTACAGAACAATATGCTGTAATCTATTTTCATAATAAGGGCATAAAGAAATTATTTACACCCTAAATTATTCGCAGACTTTTTTTATTTGCCTGTGGATTTGCTAGGTTTTAGCTCCGGCGTATTACCGGGAGCACTCAACTGGTAGAAGGTCAAAACCTGTCTTTGGTATGCGTGAACAACATAATTTTGCGTCATTAGCACTTTTTTAAGAAGTGGTATCGCTCTAAGACATTGTTGTGATGGTAATGATAAATAAATTAGCCAATGGCAGGTTGAAAGGTTAATATTACTAATAACGTATCTTTAGGCTAACTACAAACTTAATGACTTTATAGCAGGTGCATAGTTAAATGTAATTTATTTTAAGTTGTTATGTAGAACTGCTATAGCTGATATAAAAGGAGAGTAAAGTTGCTAGAGTTTATCGTCTTAAATAAAAAATTAATCAGCTCAATGAAAAGTAAAAACACTGTTTACTTAACATTTTCTACTTGGAATGATTATTCTTATCGAACTCTATTTAATATGGATTACATGGATTCCAATGGTAAATTGCATGAGATTGGTCAGATTAAAATAGGATTCCGAAAACAAATTGTGGACATTCCAACTTTAGATAAAATGCAGAAAAAATTTGTAAAACTCGAACAAGACTTTTTTAGTCTTGCGGAAAGCCCCGAGTTTTACGAGAAACTTTACTCCATTGATAAAGAATTGTGCAAGGTAATATTAAAAAAATTAAACTGTGTCGTCCTGAGTAAAAAGGCTATGCAGATTGCAAAAAATGAGGATGTATTTAAAACATCCTTACTAAGGGATGTTAATATAAATACCATTCATGGCCAGTTTTTAAGGATTATAAATGGAGAGAGACTGCTTACCGAATTTGATTTTCAATTCGTTAGGAAAAATCATTTATTCTCCGATTTGAATATTGAGTTTAATGTCGAGCCCTATTCCTTGCCACCGAGTAATATACACGCAATTATCGGTAGAAATGGTCTTGGTAAGACTACTCTACTAAATGAGATGGTCGATTCTATTGTAGGAAAGGAAAAACCCAAAAATGCTTATTTCGAAGAGGCTTATGCAGGAAGGATAACAGATGGCTATTTTAGCACTGTTATTTCTGTATCTTTCAGTGCGTTTGATCCCTTTACGCCATTCAGTGAGCAAAGTGACCCCCTCCTTGGTACATGTTATTATTACATTGGCCTAAAAAAAAGTGATAGTTTTAAAGATGAGATTGGCAATCTTGAGGACATACGTAACCTCAGAAAGAAGTGTGCTACATCAGTTTACAACTGCTGTTCTGATGATTCAAAAAGAGATGCGTGGATAACTGCCATAAACAACTTAGAGTCCGATACGAATTTTCGAGATCTAAATTTAAAGGACATAGCCAATTTATCCGGTAATATATTAGTAAATGACTGCATAAATCGGATGGAAAAAATGAGTTCCGGTCATGCTATTGTTTTCATGATAATCAGTAGCCTTGTCGAGAAAGTGCAAGATAAAACATTGGTTTTATTCGATGAACCGGAAAGTCATTTGCACCCGCCACTTCTGTCAGCTTTTATACGCGCATTAAGTAATCTACTATCCAGAAGAAATGGAATCGCAATCATAGCAACTCATTCACCGGTTGTGGTACAAGAAGTTCCCAAAAACTGCTGTTGGGTCTTGACGCGTTTTGGGGATGAAATGATATATGATAGACCTTCAATAGAAACATTTGCTGAAAACGTTGGCACTTTAACTAAAGAGGTATTTAAATTAGAGATGGAGCAATCCGGCTTTCACAAACTTCTCAAAGAGCAAGTTGATGATGGGCTTTCTTTCGAAGATGTTATAATAAAATTCAAAAGAAAGATTGGCTTTGAAGGGCAGGCAATATTGATGAGCATGATTATGCTCAGGGACAAGACAGTCAACATCAAAAGTTCTGATGGAGGCGAAGATGAATAGAATTGCATACCCAAATATAAAATGTGCTGATGTTTTTAGTACATGCTTGCTGTCGGTAAGTAATAATAATCAAGATTATATAAACAGATTGCAAAACATTGCGAACACTGTATCTAGAGAATGGGTACTGTTTGATGCTCGCTGCGCTCCTAAAAACTTTCATTTACTTACGCCTTGTTCTGCCAGAAGACCTGAACAAATAATTGCAGAAAACGTCACAAAAAAAGATCTAAAGGATCTTTATACTCTTCACATGTTGAAGACAGATAGTGCGTCGAGGAAAGTTTACGATAAATTAAGAGCATGTTCGAAGGGACTTTGTCCATTGTGCGGAATACACGGTGTAGACTCACTAGATCATTATTTACCTAAAGCGCGCTATCCACTTTTATCTGTTAATCCAAAAAATCTTATACCTGCTTGTATGCACTGTAATGGGTCTAAGTCAGAAAGTATATGTGAAGTTGCCTCAGACCAAACACTTTACCCTTACAATGATGACCAAAAATTTTATCAAACAGATTGGATCTCTGCTAGTATAACAGCAAATTATGGTATTCTAACTTTCGATTTTCATGCCGATCCTCCTCAAGGATGGATGAAAGTTGAACGTGATCGTGTAACAAATCATTTTATAAAATTTGAACTGCGCCAGAAATACGTACTTAATGCAGCACAGTTTGTGTCAACAATAACTTCAGATATTAGAAGGTTACTGTTAAATGGTAATCATTTGACGGTGCAAGACCACTACGCAGATTTAGCCAGAAAACAAAAAAACAATTCTACCCTAAGAGTTGTTTATAATGCTATTGCTAAAGATGCAAATATTTGCGGCGGAAGATTTTAGTTCTAAAGTGCATTTTTAATTATGAAAACCATCAGCATGATGGCTGGTGGTTTTTCAATTTCAATATGGTGATATTTTTGTCAAACGTTATTAATTCCTCATAGCCATGATATTTAGTGCCATCATTATTTGGCTGTAATACATGAATAATTCTTTCATATTCCAGACCCAATTCGCTTTCAAGACTTTTCTTTATTCTCTTTACCCTGTCATAATCTGGTAAAGCATAACATTATCCTGATATGCTCCCCATAACTAACATGGTACGATGTTAACCACTTCCGCTTCTGGCACCGAGCCGGCTGCTGCAGCTGTGCTGGTAGGCTATGAGCCAAGAACGGACGCTCATAACATCCGTTAATGTTCGCGTTCAGAATAATGGGGGGCCAGTCCAGTAAAAAAGAAAAACTGCCTAGATATATAAGGGAAATTCATAACGAAAATTTAGAAAGTTATTTTCAAAAGAATTGATCTCCCGTTTATGAAATTGCTGGAGATTAGCTGGCACTTGGAATTAGTGCAGAACGCTCGTCAACCTCTGCATACTCGCCCGCAAACCATTCGTAATGTACTTTTGCAATAATTGAAGTTGGAGGTTCTTTGTTTTCAATAATAATAACTTGTATAGTTTCCGGTAATTGGGCCAATGAATTCCAGAATCCAGTTTCGACACCCGCAGATATTGGTTCGTCTGAGCCTGATACTTTTGCTGCCCCTTTCTTCTTATAGCTGGTTAACGGTGAGTCTATTACGACCAACCCGGGGTGCGGCCGTCCATTGTTAACACAGTACTTTAATAATCCAATGATAAAGGCCGAATAGAGAATCGCGCGGACTCCCTTGCCGTGTGACTGACGAGGCTGACCGTCAACGATGATATCGTACTCTTTCTCATCGAAGGCAACTCGAGGTTTAGAGCCCCATTTCCAGTCGGTTAAAACTGCTTCAACTTCAGTGCAAAGGCCAGTTAGTGATAGAGAAGAAAGCCCTTCCCATTCCAATTTTGGTTGGTTGTCTTGGGTAAGCGATTTTTGGATACCTAATTTGAGCTTATGTAATTCGCCCCATCTTTGAAAATCAATAATCTCGGCGTCTCTTTCGGATCGGTACTCAAGCAGTTTTTCGAGGCGCTCTAGTCTGCGAGCAAGCAGAGGTGTTAAGTTACGAGTGAGATCTCTCCGTAGATTCGCAAGCAAGTTCTGAGCATTGTCCTTCTCTTGCTCTAGTTCTTCTTTTCTTTGAACGAGATTAGCAATTGCTTTTTGGAGATCCACCAAGTACGCATGGATCTTTGCAGCTTCCGCTGTTGCAGAACGCCGAATTTTATCGCTATTCAACAGCGTCTGCGTTTTTTCGCTGTGATAATGTTCGAGAGTTATATTTTGCCCACAGAGAGAGCAAGGAACCTCTTGGAGTGATTCAAAGTAATGAGCTCCCTCCGCAAGAAAGTCTAACCGCTTCAGATCGGAGTGGTATCGCTCTCCGAGCAAGCTATATCTTATTTGGATTTCAGCGACACCCAGTAACTGAGATTCAGCTTTTAGACTCAGTGCTGTTGTTTCCTGTATTTCCTCGTGTAAGCGGGAAATATCGGTTGTTGCTTTTTTTACCTCTTCAGATAATGTTGCGATCACATCATCAAGCTCATTATCATATTCATGATCGAGCGGAGGAGTATCCGACCTGGCCCCAAAGCGTTCTTCAAGCGGTTGAATCATCTCTTGCACAATCTCAAACTTTGCTTGCAGCCGCGCTCTTACAATTTCAGTTTTTTCTTCAGCAACAATTCCATCATCATCTATGCCGGTGAGAATATACGAGAACATACGTTTTCGAGCAGTATCATCGTAACCGGAGCGACCAGTTACTGGCGAGAATTCATCGATGATGGATACTTCATCAATCAGAAATAGCGGGGCAAGCGTACGGATGGAGAGGCGTTGCGTTGCGCCACGTGCATTCTTACGCAGCTTAGCCTCCTTAATTCCTGCGAAAGGGAAAAGTATAGATGTAACATCAGGCCCTACGCTCTTGCCTTTGCGAACAGGTGCTATCGACTCTCCTTTTCCATCAATGCTGTGAATTGGAACATAATGAGCAGCTAGCTTTCCGCCATCCAGTGCACGAGTTAGCGTTAGCACCTTATTTTTGGAATTTTCTAACTCAACGAAAAGGTGTGTATAAGCAGCCGCCTCTTTAGGCTTTTTTTTAAGTTTTTCGGCACCAAGAATATAATCTAAACAGCTAATAAGGTAACTCTTTCCGGTATCAGACTCCCCCGCCAGAATGTTCGCGCCCTTATCGAAGTCCACA
Source organism: Kluyvera sp. STS39-E (assembly GCF_040932435.1). NCBI lineage: Bacteria > Pseudomonadati > Pseudomonadota > Gammaproteobacteria > Enterobacterales > Enterobacteriaceae > Kluyvera > Kluyvera sp. STS39-E. The sequence continues at coordinate 14,228 of NZ_JBFQGA010000004.1, forward strand.
TAAGCATCTTGAATGCCATTTCCACGTAGAAGTATTTTTCTTATCCGGAACATTTTCACAAATCCAATAAGTCTATTGCAGTCAATCGATCGAATTCAGAGCCCCATCGACCTACATTTTGTGTCATAAATGAAGCAAGTTCTTCATTTGAAAAGTGACAAAACTGTTTCGTTACCCACGTGGCACGTTCTGCAAGTTCACTTGCATAAGAAGACTCGAGGAGCTGCACAAATCTTCCAGTCAACTCGGAAGCCTGATATAGAATCCCATCAGGGGAAAAAAACACCTCGATCAATTCCCTCGATAACATGAGATTAAGCCCTGCTTGAATTGAACCACGTTTCACAAGTAGCTCAGCTCCCCTATGAGGAACAGCCGGATGAAGACTCTTCGGCCCATTTTGCACATCGCTGGTATGTACAAGAAGGTAGTCATAAGAAACTATTCTTTGTAGGTCCATAGCCATGTTACCAGCTGCGTTTAATATGAATAACACACGGAACCCATACTCCAGAGGGGAGTTGAAAGGTCTATCTTCGAAGTGTCTCTTTATTTCTAGTGTTTCAATCATGGTTTGCACCAATCAATCACCTTATTGTTGGCTAATTGATGGCACATCCCTTCACGGTCCTTACTTGTGACGTGAGCGGCAAGCGGATGTGCACCAAGCTGTAAAGTTTGAGCTGCCTTTACGGTACTTTTCAAACGGACCGATGGTGTCCCTTCGTTATCTGTGTATGTGTAGTACAACCCATTATTGAACTCATCCAGTAAGGTATTAAAGAATGTTTGATTAGCCATCTGATCTCTAGCAAGTTCCTTCAATCCTTCCGCACAATAAAAGGTAATCCGAGAACGTTCGAAAAGTTTTACGTGACTAATACTCTTTTCAAAATCAGCGAAGGTCCGAACTGGATTTGCTATATCATGGCTAATGACGGCGTACAATTGCTCAATATATGCGGTCTCTATAGGGTCAACTGCTGATGGCGGAGCCTCGGGCGGATCACGTTCAATTAGAGGTGCTCCAAAGACCGTGAGATGAAATGAGGTCTTTCTATGTTCTTCGAGTAATTCATGTGGTTGCTTTGCACGGAAAATGCTGAAATCAAATTTTTTAATATAGCTTTGGAGTTCTATTGTCAGGGGGATTTCATATTTTGATGTAATCGTTTTGGCATAAGACCTCCATCCTGAAAGAATCGCCTGCTTGAGTTTTCCTGGGTCGTCGAGAAGGTCTTGAAATGGCGACGTGACACCTTTGTGTGTAACAAAGTAGTATTCTTCAGGTACTGTGTAGTCACTAATAAAAGTATAATAAATGACTTTTGCAATTTCGACACCAGCCTTTGGAAGGCCTAAATTAGCATCATAATGTTTACATTGGTACAGGTGCCATCGCCGCGGTGAAATATTTGTTGGGTCAAGCCAAACAATTATGTCCCGTCCCTTATCCCCAGCACCACCACGCTGCTGAATTTCATTTACATATTGCTGCCTTGCAAGGTAATCAGATGCCCATTCGAGAGTGAAACGTTCAAATTCAGCGGCACTAAATTGCGACAGACGAACAAGAGGCGCGATAGGTAGTCCTACACCTAATCCAAGCAGCCGAGCATTAGCGCCTGGCCATGGTGTCGGTGCAGACAATCCGCTAAATGTAGTGCGAAGACCCTGTTTTATTTCCTCTGTCACTACACTCTCCATGCCGAAGTGATACATCAAGGTTTTTTTTAGTCAAGTTCATTTCAAAAAATTACCACACTGGTAAATGAATAGTAAGTACCTATCTCCTATTTTAGTAATGTCCGCTTCACGCCCTGAGCAGACAATCAGACTTCTTTGGACACAGTTCTCTTAGGATAGGATCTTGAATGTTCACTCTAGCTACGCTCACCCTTACAGGAAACACAATAGTAACGATCACCACATGTAGCGGAACGCTCAAACCAGCTTTATTTAACCCGCAACTATTGGTGGTCATTTTGGTGGTCTTGACAGCTTCGCAATTCAAGTTTAGCCTATTTATTAGCCATTTACTGGCAAAGGCGATCCCAGTCAGAGGAGCCATATTTAGAAAAGCCTGCTTTCGAGCGGGCTTTTTGCTTTTCTAAAAAACGATTGGTTCAAATAACGCATCGTTAACAATCGCGCTCAAACTCCACCACCTCACGTACCAACTCCAGCGCACTGCGTAAACCTGCCAGCGGCACAGATCCCAGCGCCAGCCGAATGGCCTGCGGCGTAGTGCTTGCGGCGCAAAATGGCTCCGCCGATGACACAGAAATTTGCGCATCCATCAGGCGTTTTACGATCCTGTCCGCGCGTGACGCCTCCGGGAGCGGTAGCCAAGCAAAATAGGCATTCGGATGGGCAATAAAAGGCGTATCGCCGAGAGCTTCTCGTAACACAGCCTGCCGCTGTCGGGCATCTCGCCTTTTTAGCGTTTCTAGGCGATTTACCGTGCCATTTTCGATCCACTGACATACGAGGCTGGTTATTAGCGAAGGCGTATTCCACGTTGTCGCACGGATGGCCCGCTCCACGCCGTGCCTTAACGTGGCGGGCGTAACCACCGCGCCAACCCGCAGGCCCGTGGCAACATTTTTTGAATAACCAGTGATATAGACCGTCCGTTCTGGCGCATAGCTCGCCATCGGCGGTGGCGGATTACGTACTAACCATGCATACGCTGCATCTTCCAGAATCAAGAGGTCGTGTGCCCGAGCGATTTCTGCCAGCACTAGCCGCTGACGATGAGACAGCACCCAGCCGAGCGGATTATGCAACGTCGGCATGGTGTACACCGCACGGACATGCCGCAGTTGGCAAAGCTGTTGCAGCGCAGCAAGATCCGGGCCATCGGCCAGCGTGGGGATGGCCAGCAGCTCCAGGTGATACAGTTCAGCCAGCGCCTTAAATCCTGGATAGGTGAGCGCATCCACGGCGACGACATCACCGGGCCGTAGCAGCCCCATGACCGCCACCGTCAGCCCATGCTGAGCGCCATTTACCAGAAACACATTGTCTGCCGAGGCTTTAAAGCGCTCTCGGCTGAGGTGCTCGGCCACAATCTCGCGCTCACGTTGTCTGCCAGCATGAGGCTGGTAACGCAAATGGGCATCGATATCACCCGCTGCCGCCAGTTTTCGCAGCGCGTCACGCAATAAGTCGCCCTGCCCCGCAACGGAAGGATAATTGAAGTTAAGATCGAGCACATCTGTTGCCACCGCCTGTTGGTCGATGCCATGCCCAGGAGGCAACGAAATTTCCCTGACGAAGGTTCCCCTGCCGGTCTCACCGCTCACCAGCCCCATCGCCTCAAGCTCGCTGTACACCCGCGTTGCCGTAGCCAATGAAATGCCTTCTTGTTGCGAAAGCGCGCGGTGAGTCGGCAGCCGCGTCCCCGGGGAAATCTGCCCACGGCGAATATTTTTCGCATAACGATCAACAACGGTTTTGTAGCGAGCCTTCATCAAATGTATCCATGACAATAATTTGATTGTATTAGATTGGCGAGATTACCATCCGCCCAACACATGCTCAATGACGCAGCAGACATATTCAAACGAGGCAATGATGGCAAATTCGGTGGTACATAAGTCCGGCTCAAGCGCGATGTCTGGCTGGCTCAATGGTTTACTGGGCGTGATCATTTTTAGCGGTTCCTTACCGGCTACCCGGGTGGCCGTTCTCGATATGAGTCCGTTTTTTCTGACGTTTGCACGCGCCTCCATTGCCGGGCTTCTCGCCGTGCTGCTCATCGTAGGCTTTCGGCAAAAACCACCAGCTCGCGAAAATATTTATGCATTGATCATTGTGTCACTCGGCGTAGTGGTGGGTTTTCCGCTGCTGACAGCGATGGCCTTGCAGCACATCACCTCCGCGCACTCGATTGTCTTTCTCGGCCTGTTGCCGCTTAGCACCGCACTCTTTGGCGTTCTGCGCGGCGGCGAGCGTCCCGGGGTCGCCTTTTGGATTTTCTCGGTGACCGGCAGCCTGCTGGTCGCCGGCTTTGCGCTATCGCAGCACGCTAGCGCTTCGCTCAGCGGCGATCTGCTCATGATTGCCGCCGTGATTGTTTGCGGTCTGGGCTATGCCGAAGGGGCCAAACTGACGCGCACGCTGGGCGGCTGGCAGGTGATAAGCTGGGCGTTAATTCTCGCGCTACCGATGATGCTAATGGCGGCGTTTATTACCCAGCCGGCGAGTTTCAACGCCATTCGCCCACAGGCTTGGGGCGCGCTGGGTTACGTCGCGCTATTCAGTATGCTGATTGGGTTCATTTTCTGGTACACGGGGCTCGCCAAAGGCGGCACCGCTGCCGTCGGGCAATTGCAGCTCCTACAACCGTTCTTCGGCCTTTTGCTGTCGGCCACGCTTCTTGATGAGGCCGTGAGCCCATTAATGGTGTTTATCACCCTCGGGGTTATCGCCTGCGTGGTGGGCTCACGTAAATTCGCCCGCTAAAAAGACGCGCCGATGAATATCGGAGCGTCGGGATTCGCCAGCGGATGGAAAATTGTTTATGCTTTGCATCCATTCGCTAACCGGCCGTCAGATGTCTACCCTATTTGATTCGTTTATTGCCCCGCCGTGCCTTGAGCAGATAACCACGCTGTATGTTGATGAGCACCTATTACTGATCAATAAGCCGTCCGGGCTTCTCAGCCTGTCGGGGAAAAATCCGCAAAATCTGGACTCTGTTCATTATCGGCTAGTGCAGGATTATCCCGGCTGTACGCTGGTGCATCGGCTGGATTTCGGCACCTCAGGGCTGATGGTGGTGGCGCGCAATAAAGCGATTAATGCAGCCCTGTGCCACCAGTTTAGCCGGCGTGCGGTGTTAAAACGCTACACCGCATTGTTGTGCGGCCATCTACCGCAGGATGAAGGAGTAATCGACGCCGCGATCGCCAAAGATCCCGCGCTGTTCCCGCTGATGTCGATATGCCCGATTCAAGGCAAACCGGCACGTTCACGCTATCGGGTGATGGAACGCACCTGCTACCAGTTGGACAACGGGACGCAACTGCCGATTACCCGCGTCGAACTCATCCCGGAAACCGGGCGCACCCATCAGTTACGCATTCACTGCCAACAATTGGGCCACCCAATTCTCGGCTGCGATTTATACGGTGGGCAAATGCTGCCGGGCACCGAGCTCGTCCCGCGCCTGATGCTGCACGCCAGCGAACTGCATCTGACGCATCCAGTGAGCAACGCCCCTCTTGATATCCACCAGCCTGCGCCGTTTTAACCGTTTACAGCGCCTCGCGGATCATATCCAGCACCTGCATATTCCGCACGGTTTCCGCCAGCGGGATTAAACGGGACGGCTTATTCAACACGGCGTCGGAAAAGTGGCGAATCTCCGCCTGATAACGGTCAGACTCGCTCACCGGCAGTTCCCGCACGCCTTGTGCGGTATGCAGATACAGCGTGCCAGCATCATCAAGGAACGGGTTATCAATACACAGCATGCCTTTGGTGCCGATAATTTCCGCGTAGTTACGACCAAAAGCGTTAAAACCGCAGTGAATGTTGGCAATCAGGCCATCATCGTACTGCAATAAGGCTGAGAGGTTGGTATCAACGCCCTGCTCGGTTTCGCACAGTGCTTTACAGACAACCGGCAAACGACCGGTCACCATGCCAATAAAGTTCACCGGATAACAGCCCACGTCATATAACGCGCCGCCGCCTAATGCTGGCTGCATTTTGATGGTATTTGGCCGGTCGAGAAGGAAGCGGAATGAGACATTGATATGGCGAATTTCACCCAGCTCACCGCTGTCGATGGCCTCTTTAATGACCTTCACCCGGTCGGTGTACTGATACATAAACGCTTCCATCAGCAGGCGCTGGTGTTTGTCTGCTACCTGCTGCATTTCCCGTGCTTCATCTGCCGTGAGGCCAATCGGCTTTTCACACAACACGTGCTTACCCGCTTCCAGCGCGCGGATAACCCACTCTTTATGCAGCGAGTTAGGTAACGGAATATAAACGGCATCAATTGCTTTGTCGGCAAGCAGCGCAGCATAATCGCTATAGCTTTGCTGCCACTCTCCAGACGGTAGCTCAGATGCATTGCGTGAAGCCACGCCGTAAACACGCGCATTGTCAGCACGTTCAATGGCGGGAATTACCGAATTCTTCGCGATACGGGCGTAACCCAGAACGCCCCAGTTCACCACGTCACTCATTCCATTCTCCTGATTAAGCCGGTTTAGCCAACAATAACAAAAAGCCCGCATAGCGCGGGCTTCTGGCAGAGTATCGCCTAAAATTACAAAGCGTTATGTGATGTGCTGATATTTACCGGCATGCCAGAACGACGTTCCAGCGTGGCTTTAGCACGATTCACATCGACCCCTTGCCCTTCAGTAAAGCTACGCAGCGCGGGCGTAATAGGCAACGGAACTTTGTTATCTGATTCATATTCTGCGCGGTTGCGTGATAAAGGTTCATGTACCTCAACCCAGCGACTGCCGTCCGGCTCGGCCGTGTATTTCACCGATTGGTCGATAATCTGCACCCGAGTGCCTACCGGGACATTATCAAATAGGTATTTGATATCGTCATTGCGCAGGCGAATACAGCCTTGGCTTACGCGCAGCCCAATCCCAAAGTTGGCATTCGTGCCATGAATCGCATACAGACGTCCAATATAAATGGCGTAAAGCCCCATCGGGTTATCTGGCCCTGCCGGAACAAAACCGGGCAGACTTTCCCCACGCTTTGCATACTCGCGGCGGGTATTGGCAGTTGGCGTCCACGTCGGCGCTTCCTGCTTACGTTCAACGGTAGTCACCCAGTTTCGCGGCGTCTCCCGCCCGGCCTGACCGATGCCGATTGGCAGCACCTCCACGGTGCCGCTACCCGGTGGATAGTAATAAAGGCGCATTTCAGCCACGTTGACCACTATGCCCTGACGTACGGTATTCGGCAAAATCAACTGCTGCGGGATGACCAGCGTCGAGCCCGATTTCGGCAGGAATACATCAACGCCCGGGTTGGCCTCCAGCATATTGCTTAAACCCTGACCGTACTGGGCCGCAAAGGCTTCAAGCGGCAGATGGTTATCCTTCGGCACCGTGATGTTTAGCGTGCTGCCCACCAGACGACTCCCCTCCGGGGGAAGCGGATACGTCACGGCCAGCGCGGTTTGACAGCTGAACACGACAGCAAGCATACAAAGTAGTTTTATTCGAGGTCCCATGTCCCTTTCCTCATCCACGGCAGATATCGGTTAATTATAGCTTTTTTGACCTGTCGCGCTGCATTATTCCTAAGACGGTTAAAGGTTAATCAGTTGTTATGTAAGTTCCGGCTAACACTTTTGTTTCATCATCTGCTGGCATACTATCGGGAAAAGCTGCAGACCTGACACAAGGAGCGAACGATGAGTAATACGGGCGTGAGTCTGACCCCTGAACAAGCGCTGGACCAGCTCCAGGCGCTATACGATCAATCAGTACATGCATTACGTGGTGCCATTCGCCTGTTTATTGACGACCGTTCGCTGCCTAGCGCCGAAGCGCGCGCCAGCGGATTATTTGTCTATCCCCAGCTCTCTGTCTCCTGGAGCGGCAGCGCCCATAAAGCGCAAAAAACCCGCGCCTTTGGCCGTTTTACCCACTCTGGCTGCTACACCACCACCATTACACAACCGGGTCTGTTTCGCAGTTATCTGCTGGAGCAGCTAACGCTACTACACGAAGATTATGATGCGCACATTGAAGTCAGCGCATCGCAGCATGAGATCCCATTCCCGTATGTGATTGACGGTCTGAATCTCGATCGTTCGATGAGCGCGGATCTCACCCGCTTCTTCCCCACCACGGAGCTATCGCAGATTGGCGATGAGACAGCTGACGGCCTGACCCATCCGACGGAGTTTTACCCGCTGTCGCATTTTGACGCTCGCCGGGTCGATTTTTCACTGGCACGGTTGCGTCATTACACCGGCACGCCGGTTGAGCACTTCCAGCCGTTTGTGCTGTTCACCAACTACACGCGCTATGTGGATGAATTTGTCCGCTGGGGCTGCAGCCAAATCCTCGACCCGGATAGCCCGTACGTTTCGCTCTCCTGCGCCGGGGGGATCTGGATAACCGCCGACACCGAAGCGCCGGAAGAAGCCATTTCCGATCTGGCATGGAAGAAGCATCAGATGCCGGCCTGGCACCTGATAACAAAAGACGGCCAGGGGATCACGCTTATCAATATTGGCGTCGGCCCGTCGAACGCCAAGAATATCTGCGACCATCTGGCGGTGCTGCGACCGGACGTTTGGCTGATGATTGGCCACTGCGGCGGCCTGCGTGAGAGTCAGTCGATCGGTGATTATGTACTGGCACATGCTTATCTGCGCGATGACCACGTGCTCAACGCCGTACTGCCGCCGGATATCCCAATCCCTAGCATCGCCGAGGTACAGCGCGCGCTGTATGACGCCACTAAGCAAGTGAGCGGAATGCCGGGAGAGGAAGTTAAAGAGCGTCTGCGCACCGGCACGGTGGTGACCACCGATGACCGTAACTGGGAGCTGCGTTACTCTGCTTCATCGCTGCGCTTTAACCTCAGCCGCGCGGTGGCCATTGATATGGAAAGCGCGACCATCGCCGCACAGGGCTACCGTTTCCGCGTCCCTTACGGCACGTTGCTTTGCGTATCAGACAAGCCGCTTCACGGGGAGATTAAGCTGCCCGGTCAAGCAAACCGTTTTTACGAGGGAGCAATTTCAGAGCACCTGCAGATTGGCATTCGCGCGATTGATCTCCTGCGTGCAGAAGGCGACCGCCTGCATTCACGTAAGCTGAGAACCTTTAACGAGCCGCCGTTCCGCTAGTTCCCCCGCAGCCGGGCATGTCCCGGCTGCATTTTCTAAACACCACATACAACCTCCAATTCCATTCCCATTGTAAAGCCCTGTTTTCCGCCGCTGGCCGTACAAAAGTGCAAGCCGTGTTGTCTTTTCAACAAAATCGCTGAATGTGCCTTCAGCCTGTCAAAAATCGCGCAAGCTTTTCGCCAGTGAAAGCGCCAAGATCTGCAATATAGCTTTACACCAATATAGTATTGGACCTATATTTCTCAAGGAGGTCCCGTGTGGACTATCAAAACAACGGACAGATTTGATAACTGGTTTACTCGCCTTGACGATGATGAGAGAGCCTGCGTACTTGCTGCATTGATTGTGTTACGCGAAAAAGGACCGATGTTATCTCGACCCTATGCCGACACGGTAAGGGGCTCGCACTATCGTAATATGAAAGAGCTGCGTCTTCAGAGCCGTGGCGATCCATTACGAGCGTTTTTTGCTTTCGATCCGCATCGTAGCGGCATTGTGCTATGCGCCGGAAGTAAAGTGGATAATGAAAAACGCTTTTACGCTGAGATGCTTCCGGTCGCAGACCACGAATTCGCTCACTGGCTAAAAACATTAAACAAGAAGGAGTAGCACGATGGGCAGAACGCTAGAGCAGCTTATTGCGGATGAAAAAACTGAGGTTGTCAACGAAGCGAAAGCGATGGCGACTGACATCCTGCTCAACATTCACTTGGCCGAACTGCGTGAAAAGGTGCAAAAGACGCAGGTCGAAATGGCTCATATTTTGGGGCTCAGGCAGCCAACGGTAGCCGGAATGGAAAAACCGGGTCGCGATGTGAAGCTTTCCACATTAAAGCGCTACGTCGAAGCGACAGGCGGCAAGCTACATCTGGATATAGAACTGCCGGACGGTTCTCACTATAAGGTCGCCCTGTAAGCACAGCGAGGCAGCTTGATAACATGCAAGTTCGAACGCGCCAAAGCAAAAAGCCTGCTTAAGTTTCCTTAAGCAGGCTTTTCTAATATGGCTCCTCTGACTGGACTCGAACCAGTGACATACGGATTAACAGTCCGCCGTTCTACCGACTGAACTACAGAGGAATCGTGTGAACGGGGCGAATATTAACGGCGGGCTCTCAACTTGTCAAAGCCTGTTTCGCACAAAATAATTCGTTTGCTGATTTATTCTGCAATTCGCCTAAAAACCGTCTATTGTTGCCGATTTTTACCACAATCAGACCATTAGACATCATTCGTCTTTTTCTCTGGGGCATATTTCCACGCCCAGCGGCCGGTTATCAAACGGCGGTAGAACATGACCGCACGTGTCGCCCAGTCGAGGAACATCCCCATCCAGACGCCAACCACTCCCCAGCCCAATACAATACCCAGCACGTAACCGACAACCACGCGGCAGCCCCACATACTTAGCATCGACACCCACATCGCAAATCGAACGTCACGTGCGCCTTTAAAGCCTGCCGGAAGCACCCACGAAGCGGCCCAGATAGGCATGAAGGCGGCGTTCATCCACAGCAGCACCTTAACCACCTCTTTGACGTCCTCTTCCTGGGTATAGAATGAGGCGAACAGTCCAGCAAATGGTGCGGTTCCCCACGCGATAAGCGTCAGGACAATCGTCGACATCCAGAAAACATGGCGCAGTTGCCGTTCTGCCTGAGCTAATTGCCCCGTACCCAGCCGTTTGCCGGTAATAATGGTCGAAGCAGCACCGAGGGCGTTCCCCGGCAGGTTAATCAGCGCAGCCACCGAGAAGGCGATAAAGTTACCCGCGATAACGTCAGTCCCCATTCCCGCGACGAACATCTGGGTCAACAGCTTGCCGCCGTTAAACAACACCGATTCAATACTAGCGGGAATACCAATCCCCATCACTTCCCAGATAATGCCGAAGTTCAGCGGCTTGAAGTAGCTCTTTAGAGGAATGCGCAACGCCGGGTTAAACCCAACCATCAACACAATAATGGTCAGCACTGCGCCAATATAACGGGAAATCGTGAGGCCAAGTCCGGCACCAGCAAACCCCATCCCGTCCCACGAGAAAATCCCGTAAATCAGAATGCTGCTGATAATAATATTGAGGATATTCATCCCGCCGTTAATCATCAGCGGAATTTTGGTATTCCCTGCCCCGCGCAGCGCGCCGCTGCCGATAAGCGCAATCGCCGCCGCTGGGTAACTTAACGCTGTCAGTTCTAGGTAGGTCAGCGCCAAAGCTTTGACCTCTGGGGTAGCCTCACCGGCGACGATATTGATGATCTCTGCGCCAAAATAGTGGATCACCGCCGTCAGCACGATGGCAAACAGGGTCATGATGACCAACGACTGACGAGCAGCCGCGCGGGCTTTGCGTCTATCGCGTCTACCGAGACTGAAGGCGACCACCACCGTTGTCCCAAGGTCAATCGCCGCGAAAAAGGCCATGATCACCATGTTGAAGCTATCGGCAAGGCCAACGCCTGCCATCGCCTCTTTACCCAACCAGCTCACTAGGAAGGTGCTGAGTACGCCCATCAACAAAACGCAGGTATTTTCCAGAAAAATAGGTACCGCGAGGGGGGTGATTTCACGCCAGAAGAGAACTCGATAGCTTTTGCGTTTTTTGTACCAGGGCGTGCTTGCAACAGCCTGGCGAAGGGCGGCGGTGACGTTCAAAATGGGCCTTAGATCAGAAAGTTGAAACCTCATTTCAAATGATGATGGAGAAATGCTGATCCTGCAAAACATTTTTCCGTAATTTTTGTTGGGAATCGCGACAAATTGTTGATGGATTAGGCAAATAGATCACAGGCTGACAATTGGTGTTTGACAAAAAATTTTTCGCCGCTAAGATACGACTCCACACCGATTCCTCTGTAGTTCAGTCGGTAGAACGGCGGACTGTTAATCCGTATGTCACTGGTTCGAGTCCAGTCAGAGGAGCCATATTAGAAAAGCCTGCTTAAGGAAACTTAAGCAGGATTTTTGCTTTACCGCGTTAACCTAAAGACGCCTCAAAACCGTCAGTTCAGAATAGCTTCCAGTCTCGCCCGCACTTCGTTGACAATACTCTCAGGTACATGCTCCAGACGCTTCCCATTCCGGGCATTCATATTCAGCGTTTTCACTGGCCAGGCATTTTCACCCGGCCATTGGTATTCACACCGGCAGTACGATATTACTCCCCGCCAGCGTCCCCATACGGTTATGCATAGCGCATGCGGATTCCACAATATGCATTGCCATCGCCGCCCCGCTCCCTTCCCCTAGACGCATGTCCATGTTCAGGTAAGGCACCAACTCCAAATGCTCAAGCGCAATACGTGCGCCCTTCTCTGCCGAGAAGTGCGATGGGATGAGATAAGGTTTGACGCCAGGCGCAATTCGGCAGGCCGCCAGCGCAGACGCGTAGGAGAGGAAGCCATCAAGCACAACCGGTAGGCCGCAGGACGCCGCACCAAGCATCACGCCGGTCATACCGAGCAGATCGAACCCACCCACTTTAGTCAAAACATCAAGACCATCGTTAGCGTTGGGCTGATTCAACGCGATGGCGCGGCGTACAACATCCACCTTATTGTGCAACTGAGAGTGTGGCAGGTTGGCACCTATCCCGACAACCGCTTCCGGGTCATTGCCGGTCAGCACACTGACTACAGCGGCGGCTGGCGTAGTATTGGCCATTCCAAGCTCACCGACACCAAACAGCGTCACGCCCTGCTCGGCAAGGCTGCGGGTATAGTTCATTGTCGCCAGCAGCAGTGACTGCGCCTGATCTACGGTCATCGCTGCCGTTTTAGCAATATTCGCACTGCCACGCGCGACTTTCATGTCGATGAGGCCAGGAATCGGATCGGCATCAATACCGACATCAATCACGTGAACCTGCGCGCCCGCCTGCGCCGCCAGCACACAAACACCGGTATTATGCCGGGTCATATTAGCAGCCTGAATGGCGGTAACCACCTGTGGTGACACCGCCACCCCTTCGTGCCAGACGCCGTGGTCGGCGCACATCACGAGGATGGCTTTGTTATCCACCTGAGGCACGCCATGCAGCCCCGGCATTCCCGCAAGTTGGATAGCCAGCGACTCTAGTCGCCCAAGGCTGCCCGTCGGTTTAAGTAAACCATCAATATGCTGCTGCGCCTGTGCCATCGCAGCGCTATCCATTTCAGGAATAGCCGCCAGTAGTGAAGCCAGTGTTTGCATTCTTATATTATCCGTTCGTTGTTAACTGGCTTACAAAAGCGCCAGCAAGAAAATCACTTCACCCAGTTCAATACCGGCACCCAGCGTATCACCGGTCTGTCCGCCCAGTGTGCGCTTGAGAAGCTGACCAATAATAAAGACGCCAACCAGCGCCACCAGCAACGCACGCAGGCCGTGCATCCCGAGCAGCGCAGCGATCAGCGCGCCACCAATCACTAAAGTCAGCCAGGTCTGGCGAAAGGTGATTTTACCGATAAACAGATTGCCCAGTCCCTCTTCACGCGCATAGCGATGGCGATACATCAGCAGCACCGACGCCGAGCGTCCGGCAATACAGGTCGCCGCGATGGCCGCCAGCATTGGCGTATCACGCAAAGCCAACTCGCTCATCGTCAGCACTTTTGCCAGTAGAACAAAAATCAACGCCAACCCGCCGTGGGTGCCAAGACGGCTGTCACGCATAATTTCCAACATCTTCTCGCGGCGACGCGCCGAGAAAATGCCGTCGCAGGTGTCCGCGAGGCCATCGAGGTGAAAACCGCCGGTCAGCAGCGCCAGCGCCAGCACGGCGAAGAACGCAGCCAGCGGAATACCGCACCAGGCTTGCACGACCATAAAGACCAACCCGCTAATCGCCCCCAGCAGCAGGCCAATAACCGGAAAGGTGATAACGCCGCTCACGTAGCGATCGAGATCCAGCCCCTGTGACCAGCGCTGTGGCACCGGCAGGCGGCTCATAAACGAAAGTGTGGCAAAAAACAGTCGACTCATTTTATTTTGACTCCTATCCCTGATACCACCAGCCAGACTTCATCCGCCGCCTGCGCCAGCTTTTGGTTCACTCGTCCAGCAATATCGCGAAAATGCCGGGCTAAACGATTCTCGGGCACAATGCCCATACCCACCTCATTGGTCACCAGCACGATGGGTGACGGGCAAAGCTTGCAGGCCGCGATCAGTGCGTCAATCTCGGTATCCACCTGCTTTTCTAGCGCGGAAAAATCCCAGCGTTCAATCTCCTCGTCATTGCCAGAGGCAAACAGGATATTGGTGATAAGCGTGGTGATGCACTCCAGCAAAATCGCCTCTTGGGGAGAGTTTTGTGGCGTGATGATATCGGCAAGATTTTGCCAGCGCTCTTCGGTCTGCCAATGTGCAGGACGACCGTCACGATGGTGCTGGATACGTTCGGCCATCTCGGCATCAAAAATTTGCGAGGTGGCAATATAAAGAACCCGGGGAGAATGGCTGATTAACGATTCTGCGTGACGGCTCTTTCCGCTGCGCGCGCCGCCGGTCACCAGTATCATGATTGCGTTTCCTGATGTTGCTGCATGGTTCGCAATGTCGCTTGATTGTGGAAGGACGTTCTGGAAGGTCGGGTGGCAACTGCGTCACCACCCGCTAATGACGGTTACTCGCCTTTCTGCTCGCCCATCACTTTGAGTTTTTTAGAGATGTCGCGACGTTCTTTCGACAGCTCAGCATTTTTGATGATGTAGTCATCAACGCGATCTTCATAGTCGCCCTTCATGCTGGCGATGATGCCCTGAATCGCTTCTACGCTCATGCCAGGCTTAATGTAGTCGCTGAGGTTGTCCAGCAGCAGAACACGTTTCTGGTTGTCACGGATCTTTTTCTCAACGTCCTGAATTTCACGTTGCAGCTTGTTCTTACGACGGAACAAACGTACGAACTCCAGTACGTCCTGAAACGAAGGTTTCGTGGTTTCCATTTTTATACCCCTGATAGTTGATACTCGGATTCGTTAAAACAACGGCTACACGATAAGGTACACATTACTGATATGCCCTTCAACCTGAATGATTTTGCGTAGCAACGTTGTAGCAAACACGCATTTTTGCTTTGGGTTCATCATAACTCTAAATTTGGCTGAATCGAAACAACCAGACGTAAATGGGCGCGCATCTGCCTTTTATTTACGCAATGCACGGCACATCAGGCTCGACAGCAATTCCAACTGACGCGCCAACTCCATGCTTAACCAAACGTAGCCGTGAATAGGGGTTTCCGACAGATTCTCACCCTTATACTCATTCACCAGTTGGCGTAACTCTGCCGCAATATCGTTAAGCTTTTCACTGTTAGCCTTAATCGGCTGCGGATTACCTTCATATAATGCGTGAGCAATGGCGAGCAGCGTTTGCTGAGTCATCATCTGAGTTTCCCGCAGCGTCTGGGCGTTTAGCATCAACAAGTGGCTCGGACGCGTAGCCCAGTGAGCGTTGATCTGCAGTTCCAGCATACAAACCAGGTTACGGCTCACCGTCTGAATCGCTTCGAAAATACCCTTGTGAATATGGGTTTCTTTGCTTGCAGGGGTTATCAGACCGCGCATTTTCACCACATCGTTAAGCACCTTTTGCAGGTGCTTTTCCAGACGCGGGCGTTCGATAAGATTCGGTGAAAGACCCGCCTGATAGATACGATTGAATTGAGTGACAAAACTGGCCATTTGAATACGCCAGTGGATGAATGCCCGCTGCGGCCAGATCCCGGTAAACAGCATGGCGAGCAGACAACCAAAAATCACATCGCCGCTTCGCCACAGTGCGGTGGTCATATCCCCCGGTGGTGCACCCACCACCACGCCTAAGGTGATACCAATCAGCAGCGCCTGATACGGTTTTTTGCCCAGTGCCAGCCAGCCGCAAAGGAACATCGCCCCGGCACACCACATCAGCATCAGCGGCAGAGAGATAAGCTCCAACTTCAACGCAATCAGGCCCAGCGCCGAGCCCAAGACCGTGCCGCCAATACGCTGAAAGGCGCGCGGCACGACGTTGCCCCAAAAAGAGATCGGACCCATCACCACCACCAGCGTGATGAGCGGCCACGACCCTTCCGGGATATGGAGTAGTCGGACAATGAGAAAAGTCAGAACGAAAGCCAGCGCAATCCGCGCACCGTGCACGGTACGATAATTGCGATATAAGCGAATTTCAAAAGGGCTGAGGGACTTATCCGGGCGCACACCCATTCTCCGACAAAACTAAAGGGCAAATTGTACCTGCTCCGGCAGGCGACCACCACAGCAATAAAAATGTGCCAAAGGGCTAATGCCAGTCAGCTAAGATCGAGCAGAAACTCATCGGTTCCAGCAACGTTGTTTGCTTCAGCTAGCTCAAATACCGCAGCGGTGTGAGTGGCGTCTAAATCGCCGAAGCGTTCCCTGAAGGCCGGGGCAGCCCACAGGGATGTGGGCTGAGGGCGCGGTTTTACAGGGATTTTGCCTCGCGCCCGACCCGAAAGCCGGAAGGGATAAGTTGAGGGCACCGCGTAGCGGCGATTTTGCCGCCAGAGCCTGGGGGTGCAGGGGGCGGCGGCGATTGGCCGCCCCTTGCGCGCTCCCAGCATCCGTTCGTTTTATATGGCTGAACGCTAAAAGGAGCGCAACCGGGTACTGAACCCAACCGCCTTTTCCTTATACTAGCTAGCATTCCCCCATAAGCGGCGCGCTTTCCATCATGCCTTATGATGTAAATAGTCACTCAAGCGCGAGAACATCCCACCTTTGCCAACGCTTTCCAACGTCACCAGCGGCCACTGCGCGACCACTTTGTCGCCATCAAGAAGCTGAATCTCCCCTACCCGCTGATGGGCGGCAATCGGTGCATCCAACTCCTTTTTATCGAGCACATACTTGGCCTTGATGTTCGACACTTCAGCCTTCGGCAACGCCAGCCAGAAATCCTGATCGGTCCCTAGCGCGATTTTCTCTTTATCGCCATACCAGATACGTTCAGTCCCTACCTGCTTCCCATTTTTCAGGATCTGCACGGTGTCGAAGTTTTGCTGGCCCCAGTGCAGCAACTTGCGCGCCTGGTCTTCACGACCCTTGGCGCTGTCCGCTCCCATCACCACAGCAATCAAGCGGCGCTGTCCGTCAACCGCCGAGGCGATTAGATTAAAGCCCGCACCGGAAGTGTGACCGGTTTTTAGGCCGTCGATATTCATGCTTTTTTCCCACAGTAGACCGTTACGGTTTTGCTGGGTGATCCCGTTCCACGTCAGACTCTTTTCGCTATACATATGATAAAACTCCGGCTCGCCGTGGATGATGGCACGTGAGAGCACGGCAAGGTCATAAGCTGAGCTGTGTTGGCCCGGAGCGTCCAGACCATGAACGGTTTCGAAATGCGTATCGCGTAGGTTTAGCGTTTCTACATAGTGGTTCATCATTTTGACGAACTGCGGCTGGCCGCCGGCAACATAGTCCGCCAGAGCTACGCAGGCATCGTTACCGGAGTCAACGATAAGCCCTCGGCTAAGGTCACGCACCGTCAGGCGGTCGCCGGCTTTAAGAAACATTAGCGATGACCCGTTAAATACCGGGTTACCTGCGGCCCAGGCATCACGGCCCACGGTGACCATATCGTCCGGCGTGATGTGATGGCTATCGATAGCACGGTCAACCACGTAGCCGGTCATCAGCTTGGTCAGGCTGGCAGGGTTACGCTGTTGGTGTTCGTTACCTGAGGTTAAAATCTGCCCGGTGGTGTAATCCATTAATACCCAAGAACCGGCCTGAATAGCTGGAGGGGTCACAGGAGGGATCGCGGATTGATTTGCAAATGCACACGAAACGCTCGAAGCAAGTAAAGAGACGGCAATAAGAAAACGGGCTTTCAACGGTAAATCCTCAACAATCACAATTTCGCCGTCCTTTTTACGGAAGTTCGTGCTTTCTGGCATGCTTAAATTGCAAGAAAATATGACATGTATCTAATTGCGCACGAAAAAACGCTCTGCGGTAGGGATTCCAGATCCTATGACTGCCCTTCTGATACCCAGCCAAATCGTTTACCATGGGCGTTAAACGCCACACACGGACACCATTAACGCCATGCAAGAGACTTCCAGCGCGCCGGGATTCCTGTTTCACGACTACGAAACCTTCGGAACCAGCCCTTCTCTAGACCGCCCCGCGCAGTTCGCCGCCATTCGAACCGATAACGACTTCAATATTATTGGCGAACCTGAGGTCTTTTACTGCAAACCGGCGGATGACTATCTCCCACAGCCAGAAGCCGTATTGATTACCGGCATCACGCCGCAGGAAGCGCGCAGCAAAGGCGAGAACGAAGCCGCCTTCGCCAAGCGCATCCATGATATTTTCACCGTGCCGGGAACCTGCGTGGTGGGCTACAACAATGTCCGCTTCGATGATGAAGTCACGCGTAACATCTTCTATCGTAATTTTTACGACCCTTATGCGTGGAGCTGGCAAAACCGTAATTCACGCTGGGATCTGCTGGACGTCATGCGTGCCTGCTATGCCCTGCGTCCGGAAGGGATTGCCTGGCCAGAAAACGACGATGGCCTGCCGAGCTTCCGTTTAGAGCATTTGACCAAGGCGAATGGCATTGAACACAGCAATGCCCACGATGCCATGGCCGATGTGTATGCCACCATCGCCATGGCGAAGCTGGTGAAAAGCCAGCAACCGAAACTGTTCGATTACCTCTATGCCTATCGTGGCAAGAATAAATTGATGACGCTTATCGATGTGCCGCAGATGAAACCACTGGTGCACGTTTCCGGCATGTTTGGCGCATGGCGAGGGAACACCAGTTGGGTCGCACCGCTGGCGTGGCATCCCGATAATCGCAACGCGGTTATCATGGTCGATCTTGCCGGTGACGTTACGCCACTCCTCGAACTGGATGTCGATACGCTACGTGAACGGCTCTATACCCCGAAGGCCGAGCTTGGCGACATTTCCCCGGTGCCGATAAAACTGGTGCATCTCAATAAATGTCCGGTGCTGGCACAGGCCAATACCTTGCGTCCGGAAGATGCCGACCGTCTGGGGATTAACCGCCAGCGGTGCCTTGATAACTTAAAGCTGCTGCGTGATAACCCAGTCGTGCGTGAAAAAGTGGTGGCGATTTTTGCCGAAGCGGAGCCGTTTGTGCCGTCTGAAAATGTCGATGCCCAGCTCTATAACGGTTTCTTCAGCGATGCCGACAGAGCGGCAATGAAGATTGTACTGGAGACCGAGCCACGTAACCTGCCGGCACTGGATATTACCTTTGCCGATAAACGCATAGAGAAACTGCTGTTTAACTATCGAGCCCGTAACTTCCCCGGCACGCTAGATGAAAGCGAACAACAGCGCTGGCTAGAGCACCGTCGGCAGATCTTTACACCAGAATTCTTACAGGCCTATGCGCAGGAATTGGAGATGCTGTATGGGCAATACGAAGGGAACAACGAGAAGCTGTCGCTGCTAAAAGCGCTCTATCAGTATGCGCAGGAAATAGTCTAAGCAAATATTGGTATGCCCGATAAGCATAGCGTCATCGGGCAGTACGGCGCAGATGCCCGATAGCGCTATGCTTATCGGGCCTACTCTGTAATTACTTTTGAACCGTGATGGTCCAAGCCGCATCTCCGGACTGCTGATAGTCCGTCACAATGAAGCCCTCTTCCGCCGCCCACTGAGGAATCGCTTCCGTCGCCTGCGTACAGTCGAATTCGATAACCAACTGGTCACCGCTAGCCAGATCAGCCATTGCCGCTTTAGCTTCAATTAACGGGAACGGACAAACCTGCGTTACGACATCGAGTTTTTTCACAACCATTTTAAGCTCCTTAAGCCGTTGCGGATTTCAGTTTTGCCTTCCGCTGCGGGCGAACATACAACATCCACGACGCGCTCCACACGCCGAGGATCATAAATACGAGACCAATCCAGCCCTGCCAGGTCATCATCGCCGTCATCACCAGACCATTGCCGATAGAGCAACCACCCGCGATGCTGGCGCCAAAGCCCATCAATACGCCACCGCCGGCGCTGCGTAGCGTCGTGCTGGCATCTGCTGCACGAACACGAAACTCACGGCTGCCCTTCGCTGCGATAAATGAACCGATGAAAATACCCAGCACGAGGAACACGCCCCAGTTGAGATATTTGCTGTCACCTCCGACGAGGAACTGCAGAATATTGGCGGTTGGAGAGGTGATGCCGAGGCCAAACATACGGCCGGTGGCTTCACTCAGCGGCCAGGCCAGCAGCGCAATGAGACCAATCAACGCCGCAGTCACAAACGGATGCCAGCGTTTTTCAAACAGCACATGCGCAAGGCCAGTACGGCGCGGTGGCAATGACGCCACTTTCAGCTTCGGCTTGCTGAGTTCTTTTCTAGCCAGCCAGATGGTTGCAAGCACCAGCAGAGCAATCATCGGCCAGACGGAGATATTCAGCGTCTCAGCGATACCGTTGTGCGCGGTGCTGTGCTCGCCTAAGAACTTATTCAGCCCGGCGGCGTGCGGTGAACGCATCACCGCGCTCATCACCATGTAAGTCACCAGCGCAATCCAGCTACCAATCAGACCTTCGCCAGCGCGATACCAAGTGCCGGTAGCGCAACCGCCCGCATAGACAATCCCGATACCGAATACGAAGCCCCCGACGACGGTGCCCAGCCACGGGAACACGCCCGCGTTGTATTGCACGACGCCGAGCTGGATCAGCGCAAATACGCCGACGCTCTGGATACAGATAGCAATCAGCAGCGCGTAAAACATGCGGTTGTTTTTGGTGATGTACATATCACGGAAGCCGCCCGTCAGGCAGAAGCGACCGCGCTGCATAACAAACCCCAGCAGTGCGCCGCAAACCACGCCGCTTATTATCATGTGCAACATAAGAATCAATTAACCCAGAATTATTAGTCGTGAAATTATTCCCGAGCCGCCCCGCTGTCTCCAATAACCAAAAGCTCTATATTATTCCCGATGGTTATTAATCATCATTTTTTAATTACCCAGAAAATTAAGGCAAAAAAAAACCGAAGGCCTAAGCCCCCGGTTTCTCTGCGCTATCCGCAAGGATTACGCGATATCTTCGTACTGCGGAACCGGGTTACGGAAACGCTTGGTCACACAGGCCAGGTATACCAAGCCGATGGTGCCCCAAATCAGGCCCAGTACCATGGAGCTTTGCTCCAAGTTAACCCACAGTGCACCTACGGTCAGCGCGCCACAGGTTGGCAGAACCAGATAGTTGATGTGATCTTTCAGCGTCTTGTTACGTTTCTCACGGATCCAGAACTGAGAGATAACGGACAAGTTGACGAAGGTAAATGCCACCAGCGCACCGAAGTTAATCAGCGCGGTTGCCGTCACCAGGTCAAACTTGATCGCCAGCAGGGCAATAGCACCTACCAACAGCACGTTGAATGCCGGAGTACGCCATTTCGGATGAACGTAACCAAAGAAGCTGGTTGGGAATACGCCATCGCGACCCATTACGTACATCAGACGAGAAACGCCCGCATGCGCCGCCATACCGGAAGCCAGAACGGTGACGCTGGAGAAAATCAGCACGCCCCACTGGAAAGTCTTACCGGCAACGTACAGCATGATTTCCGGCTGTGATGCATCCGGATCTTTAAAGCGAGAGATATCCGGGAAATACAGCTGCAGGAAATAAGAGGCACCGATGAAGATCATGCCGCCAATCAGCGCAGTCAGGAAAATCGCACGCGGGATCACGCGCTCTGCATCTTTGGTCTCTTCAGACAAAGAAGAGATGCCGTCAAAGCCAAGGAACGAGAAGCACAGAATCGTCGCACCGGTAATCATCGGCACCACGTGTGCGCCTTCAGACCAGAATGGACGTGTGCTGGTCAGCGTACCGGCGCCTTCACCATGCATGATGCCATAGATGATAAGGCCGACGATCACCGCCACGATACCCATCTGCAGAACCACAATCAGGGTGTTGAAGTTCGCCACCGCCTTGATGCTGCGCAGGTTGGAGACGGTCATAAACCCGACCAGTGCAACCACGAAGATCCATGACGGAACGGAAGGCATCAGCGCTTCAAAGTAAATTTTTGCCAGCAGAATGTTGATCATCGGCATGAACAGATAGTCCAGCAGCGACGACCAGCCCACCATAAAGCCAACTACCGGACTAATGGATTTCTGCGCGTAGGTATACGCGGAGCCTGCGGACGGGAAACGGCGAACCAGCTTGCCGTAACTCAACGCAGTAAAAAGAATAGCGATCAACGCAAAGGCATAAGCCGTTGCGACGTGACCGTCTGTGAGGCCAGATACGATACCGAACGTATCAAACAGCGTCATCGGCTGCATATAGGCCAAGCCCATCATAACAACCGGAATCAACGTAAGCGTTTTACGCAATTCCACGCGAGAGGTGTTTGGAGTAACGTTATTTGACACGGTCAGTCTCCATTACGGCGACGGCCGGCGCAAAAAAGAAAAATTGCCCCATTTTTTTTCTGTTTCCTCAGCGACAACAACTGTCGTTTTTTAAGTAAATATCTATCCGGTACTAAGCCCGGCCTCTTTTATTGGATGATTGTTTTGATGTAAAAAAAAATAACCAACGCGGAAACCACGTCGGTTACTTCATTTTTTACATTCGGCATATTTTGCACCAAACGGAAGCAAAAACACAAGCGAATGAGAGTACTCCTGATACATCTATTCATCTAACTGGCTGATAAACAGGCAACCATTAAATCATCAGCGTTATCAATAGCACTATTTGCTAAAACAAAGACCCTTTACTCCATAGGCATACGCAACGGGTCAGGAAATTGATACTCAAAACCCAGCTCGCGACAGATACGACTGCCGTCAATAATTTTGCCCTGTCCTGTGCCGCTATCGCTAAACAGCGGCACCGCCAGACCCAGATCTCGCGCCATTTGTGGGTAAAAAATGCGCCGTTCAGGGTGCTCTGGGGCACAGATGTTATAGATGTGCCCGCCTTTAGGTGCCTGAAGTAGCAAAGTAATAGCGGAAATGACATCTTCAAGATGCACTAGGTTAACGCCATGCTGACCGTCCGGCGCGGATTTCCCGGCAAAGAAGCGCCCGGGATGACGCCCCGGCCCCACCAGCCCCGCCAGACGCAAAATATCGACCGACGTCCCTGGCAACTGGTGCAGCCAGTCCTCCAGTTCCTTAAGCACCGTGCCGCTGGCGGTAACAGGTTCTCGCAGCGTAGTCTCTTTTACAGTCCCTTCGTCTTTACCGTAGACCGAGGTCGAGCTAGTAAAGATGATACGGGGAATATGGTGTGCCAGCGCGGAGTCGACAATTTCCTGCACCGCCTGGCGATAAAAATCCTCACCTTCGCCGCTACGGCGAGCAGGTAACGTTATCACCAGCGCATCGACATTCATTAAGGCATCAAGATCGTCCGTTTCGCACACCAGCTGTGGGTCGAGCCGCAGTGGATAGCTTTCAATGCCGCACATGCGCGCAGCCTCCACACCATCTTGCGTCGTTTTGCTGCCGGTAACCTGCCACCCTCGCGCCATCAATGACAGCGCCAACGGCATACCGAGCCACCCTAAACCGACAATTGCCACTTTCTTCATTGCGCTCTCTCCTGATTCTTGCCGCACTCCTCTTACTAAGGCTACGCCACCGTGTCAAAACTGACAATTTATAGTGGCAACATGAATTGATTTAATGAATGAAAAAAGCGCTTGCCTTCAACGACGAAAGTGGTTTAGGTTAAAAGACATCAAATGCATAGTCATTCAACGAGAATTTTATGAGCCGCGTTCAATTTAAACACCACCATCATCACCATCACCCTGACTAGTCTTTCAGGCGATGTGTGCTGGGAGACATTCAGATCTTCCAGTGGTGCAAGAACGCAAGAGAGCCCCCGGAAGATCATCTTCCGGGGGCTTTTTTTTGAACCAAATTCAGCAGGGTAATGAGGGATACAGAATGTTAGATAACAGCCGTTTACGCATAGCTATTCAGAAATCTGGCCGCCTGAGCGATGATTCACGCGAATTACTGGCCCGTTGTGGCATCAAAATCAATCTCCACACGCAGCGCCTGATTGCGATGGCAGAAAACATGCCGATTGATATTCTGCGCGTGCGTGATGACGATATCCCTGGCTTGATTATGGATGGCGTCGTTGACCTCGGCATCATCGGCGAGAACGTGCTTGAAGAAGAGCTGCTCAGCCGCCGTGCGCAGGGTGAAGACCCGCGCTACTTTACCCTGCGTCGTCTGGACTTCGGCGGCTGCCGCCTGTCACTGGCCACTCCGGCCGATGAAACGTGGAACGGCCCGGCCGCGCTTGACGGCAAACGCATCGCCACCTCTTACCCGCACCTGCTTAAACGTTACCTCGACCAGAAAGGTATTTCATTCAAATCCTGCTTGCTGAATGGCTCTGTTGAAGTCGCTCCGCGCGCCGGTCTGGCCGATGCTATTTGCGACCTGGTTTCCACCGGTGCCACTCTCGAAGCTAACGGTCTGCGCGAAGTGGAAGTGATGTTCCGCTCCAAAGCTTGCCTTATCCAGCGCGACGGTGAAATGAGCGACGCGAAACAACAGCTGGTTGATCGTCTGTTAACTCGTATTCAGGGCGTCATTCAGGCTCGCGAATCCAAATACATCATGATGCATGCACCAACCGAGCGTCTGGACGAAGTGATTGCCCTGCTGCCGGGCGCCGAACGCCCAACCATTCTGCCGCTGGCGGGCGATCAGCAGCGCGTGGCGATGCATATGGTGAGCAGCGAAACCCTGTTCTGGGAAACCATGGAAAAACTCAAAGCCCTCGGCGCCAGCTCAATTCTGGTGCTGCCAATTGAGAAAATGATGGAGTGATCGTCTGCCTGATGGCGCTGCGCTTATCAGGCCTACAAGAATTATCACAATCATTGATATTACGGCCCTTGTAGGCCGGATAAGGCACCGCCGCCATCCGGCATGGCCCCATGATGGAGTAACGACTTTGAGCTTCAATACCCTGATTGACTGGAACAGCTGTAGCCCCGAAGAGCAGCAAGCGTTGTTAATGCGCCCGGCTATTTCCGCATCTGACAGCATCACCCGTACGGTGAGCGAGATTCTGGATAACGTCAAAAACAACGGCGATACAGCACTGCGTGAATACAGCGCCAAGTTCGATAAAACCGAAGTCGGTGCGCTAAAAGTCACCGCCGAAGAAATTGAACAAGCCAGCCGCCGCCTGAGCGATGAGCTGAAGCAAGCCATGCAGGCTGCGGTGCGCAATATCGACACCTTCCACACCGCACAAATCGTGCCGCCGGTGGATATCGAAACCCAACCGGGCGTACGTTGCCAGCAGCTTACCCGCCCTATCGCCTCGGTCGGCCTTTATATTCCAGGCGGTTCGGCTCCGCTATTTTCCACCGTATTAATGCTGGCGACCCCGGCGCGTATTGCGGGCTGCAAAAAAGTCGTGCTGTGTTCCCCGCCGCCGATTGCCGATGAAATTCTCTACGCCGCGCAGCTGTGCGGGGTCAAAGATGTGTTTAACGTCGGCGGCGCGCAGGCGATTGCCGCCCTAGCGCTTGGCACCGAATCCGTGCCAAAAGTGGATAAAATCTTTGGACCGGGCAACGCTTTCGTCACCGAAGCCAAACGCCAGGTGAGCCAGCGTCTCGACGGCGCAGCTATTGATATGCCAGCAGGCCCTTCAGAAGTTCTGGTGATAGCCGATAGCGGCGCAACCCCGGACTTTATCGCCTCCGACCTATTATCTCAGGCCGAACACGGCCCGGACTCGCAGGTTATCTTGCTGACGCCTGATGCCAACATCGCGCAGGGCGTCGCCGAAGCGGTTGAGCGTCAACTCACCGAGCTTTCCCGCGCCGATACCGCGCGCCAAGCGCTTTCCGCCAGCCGCCTGATTGTGG
Organism: Kluyvera sp. STS39-E; assembly: GCF_040932435.1. Classification (NCBI taxonomy): domain Bacteria; kingdom Pseudomonadati; phylum Pseudomonadota; class Gammaproteobacteria; order Enterobacterales; family Enterobacteriaceae; genus Kluyvera; species Kluyvera sp. STS39-E. The sequence goes on from NZ_JBFQGA010000004.1 coordinate 39,980, forward strand.
CCAAAGATTTGGCGCAGTGCGTTGCTATCTCAAACCAGTACGGCCCGGAGCACCTGATTATTCAGACCCGCAACGCCCGTGACTTGGTAGATGAGATTACCAGCGCCGGTTCCGTCTTCCTCGGCGATTGGTCTCCAGAATCCGCCGGTGACTACGCCTCCGGCACCAACCACGTGCTGCCGACCTACGGCTACACGTCGACCTGTTCAAGTCTTGGCCTGGCCGATTTCCAGAAACGGATGACCGTGCAGGAATTATCACGTGAAGGTTTCTCAGCGCTGGCCGCCACCATTGAAACGTTGGCCGCCGCCGAGCTACTTACCGCCCACAAAAATGCCGTTACTCTGCGCGTTAACGCCCTGAAGGAGCAAGCATGAGCATTGAACAGTTAGCCCGCGATAACGTTCGCGCCCTGACCCCTTATCAGTCAGCGCGCCGCTTGGGCGGTAAAGGTGACGTTTGGCTGAACGCCAACGAGTTTCCCACTGCGGTGGCCTTCGAGTTAAGCCAGCAGACGCTAAACCGCTACCCAGAATGCCAGCCGAAAGCGGTGATTGAAAACTACGCTACCTACGCTGGCGTGAAACCTGAGCAGGTTCTGGTCAGCCGCGGCGCCGATGAAGGCATCGAACTGCTGGTGCGCGCGTTCTGCGAACCGGGCCGCGATGCCGTGTTGTTCTGCCCGCCGACCTACGGCATGTACAGCGTCAGCGCCGAAACCATCGGCGTCGAATGCCGCACCGTACCGGCGAAGGCCGATTGGCAGTTGGATATCCCAGCCATCGCCGAAAGCCTTGCCAACGTCAAAGTGGTCTACATTTGCAGCCCAAATAACCCAACCGGGCAGGTCATCAATCCGCAGGATTTCCGCACCCTGCTGGAAATGACCCGTGATAAAGCGTTAGTCGTCGCCGATGAAGCCTATATCGAGTTCTGTCCGCAGGCTACGCTGGCAGGCTGGCTTGCCGAGTATCCAAACCTGGTTATCCTGCGCACGCTGTCAAAAGCGTTTGCCCTCGCGGGACTGCGCTGTGGCTTTACCTTGGCCAATGAGGAAGTCATCGCGCTATTAATGAAGGTTATTGCGCCTTATCCGCTTTCAACACCGGTTGCCGATATTGCCGCTCAGGCGCTTAGTGCGCAGGGGATTGCAGCGATGCGTCAACGCGTGGCGCAAATTTTAGATGAGCGCCAGTACTTAGTGGATGCCCTGCGCACCATCGATTGCGTTGAGCAGGTGTTTGATTCAGAAACCAACTACGTACTGGCGCGAATCAAAGCCTCAAGTCTCGTATTTAAATCTTTATGGGATCAAGGCATTATCTTACGTGACCAGAATAAACAACCATCTTTAAGCGGCTGTTTGCGCATCACCATCGGCACTCGTGAAGAGAGCCAGCGCGTGATTGACGCTTTGAAAGCGGAGACCGTATGACCCAGAAGTTTCTCTTTATCGATCGTGACGGCACCCTGATTTCTGAACCGCCGAGCGACTATCAGGTAGACCGTTTTGACAAACTGGCCTTCGAGCCTGACGCCATTCCGGTGCTGCTTAAGCTGCAAAAAGCCGGCTTTAAGCTGGTGATGATCACCAATCAGGATGGGCTGGGGACAGACAGCTTCCCACAGGCGGATTTCGATGGCCCACACAACCTGATGATGCAGATCTTCACCTCTCAGGGCGTGGCCTTTGACGACGTGCTGATTTGCCCGCACCTGCCGGCAGACAACTGCGAATGCCGCAAGCCAAAAACCCAGATGGTCACCGCCTGGCTGGCAAGCGAAGCCATGGACACCGCCAACAGCTATGTCATCGGCGACCGCGCCACCGATCTCGAACTGGCCACCAATATGGGCATTACGGGCCTACGCTATAACCGCGACGCCTTAAACTGGGCCGCGATTGGCGAGCAGTTAACCCGCCGCGACCGCTATGCGCGGATTGAGCGTAATACGCGCGAAACGCAGATTGACGTCGAAGTCTGGCTGGACCGCGAAGGCGGCAGCAAAATCAACACCGGCGTCGGCTTCTTCGACCATATGCTCGATCAGATTGCCACCCACGGCGGTTTTCGCATGAACATCACTGTGAAAGGGGATCTGTATATTGACGATCACCACACAGTGGAAGATACCGGTCTGGCACTAGGCGAGGCGTTAAAAGCCGCGCTGGGCGACAAGCGCGGTATCAACCGTTTCGGTTTTGTGCTGCCGATGGATGAATGCCTGGCCCGCTGTGCGCTGGATATTTCCGGCCGTCCGCACCTGGAATATAAAGCCGAATTTACCTACCAGCGCGTGGGCGATCTGAGCACCGAGATGATTGAACACTTCTTCCGCTCGCTCTCCTACACCATGGGCGTCACGCTGCACCTGAAAACCAAAGGCAAAAACGATCACCACCGCGTGGAAAGCCTGTTTAAAGTCTTTGGCCGCACGCTGCGCCAGGCTATTCGCGTAGACGGCGATACCCTTCCCTCCTCAAAAGGAGTGCTGTGATGAACGTGGTGGTCCTCGATACCGGCTGTGCCAACCTTAACTCGGTAAAATCAGCCATTATTCGCCACGGCTACGAGCCGGTGGTCAGCCGCGAACCGGAAGTGGTGCTGCGCGCCGATAAGCTATTTCTGCCGGGCGTCGGTACCGCGCAGGCAGCAATGGACCAGCTTCGTGAACGCGAGTTGGTTGACCTGATTAAGGCCTGTACCCAGCCGGTGCTGGGTATTTGCCTCGGTATGCAGCTGCTGGGTCGCCGGAGTGAAGAGACCCACGGCGTCGACCTGTTGGGGATAATCGACCAAGATGTGCCTAAGATGCCCGATATGGGTCTCCCTCTGCCGCACATGGGCTGGAACCGCGTTTACCCGAAAGCGGGCGATCGTCTGTTCCGTGGTATTGAGGACGGCGCGTACTTCTATTTCGTCCACAGCTACGCGATGCCGGTCAATGAGTACACCATTGCCCAATGCCACTACGGCGAGCCGTTCACCGCCGCCGTGCAAAAAGATAACTTTTACGGCGTGCAGTTCCACCCAGAGCGCTCAGGTAGCGCCGGTGCGCTGCTGCTGAAAAACTTCCTGGAGATGTAATGATCATTCCTGCTTTAGATTTGATTAACGGCACCGTCGTGCGTCTCCATCAGGGAGATTACGCACAGCAGCGCGATTACGGCACCGATCCGCTGCCGCGCCTGCAGGACTATGCGGCGCAAGGCGCAGAAGTGCTGCACCTTGTGGATCTCACCGGCGCGAAAGATCCGGCACAGCGGCAGATCCCGCTGTTGAAAACCCTAGTCGCTGGCGTGAATGTACCGGTGCAGGTTGGTGGCGGCGTACGCACTGAAGAAGACGTAGCGGCGCTGTTGGACGCGGGCGTGGCGCGCGTGGTGGTGGGCTCCACGGCGGTAAAATCCCCGGAAGTGGTTAAAGGCTGGTTTACGCGCTTTGGCGCAGAGCACCTGGTGCTGGCGCTGGACGTGCGTATTGATGATAACGGCGCAAAACAGGTCGCGGTTAGCGGCTGGCAGGAAAACTCCGGTGTGACGCTGGAAGAATTAGTTGAAACCTATCTGCCGGTTGGCTTGCAACACGTGCTGTGCACCGATATCTCACGTGACGGTACGCTGGCAGGCTCCAACGTGTCGCTGTATGAAGAAGTCTGCGCACGTTACCCGCAGGTCGCGTTTCAGTCATCCGGCGGTATTGGCGACCTTAACGATATCGCCGCCCTACGCGGCACCGGCGTGCGCGGCGTGATTGTCGGGCGTGCGCTGCTGGAAGGTAAATTCAATGTAACGGAGGCCATCCAATGCTGGCAAAACGGATAATTCCTTGTCTCGATGTGCGGGATGGTCAGGTCGTTAAAGGGGTACAGTTTCGCAATCACGAAATCATCGGCGATATCGTGCCGCTGGCGAAACGCTATGCCGACGAAGGCGCGGACGAGCTGGTGTTCTACGATATCACCGCTTCCAGCGATGGCCGCGTGGTCGACAAAAGCTGGGTATCCCGCGTGGCGGAAGTCATCGATATTCCGTTTTGTGTAGCCGGTGGCATCAAATCCATCGACGACGCGGCGCGTATTCTCTCTTTCGGCGCGGATAAGATTTCCATCAACTCCCCGGCCTTGGCCGACCCGGAGCTTATCACCCGCCTCGCGGATCGCTTTGGCGTGCAGTGTATCGTGGTCGGGATTGATACCTGGTTTGATGACCAGAGCGGAAAATATCACGTCAATCAATATACCGGCGACGAAAGCCGTACTCGCGTCACCCAGTGGGAAACCCTCGATTGGGTGCAGGAAGTGCAAAAGCGTGGCGCGGGCGAAATCGTCCTCAACATGATGAACCAGGACGGCGTGCGTAACGGCTATGACCTAGCGCAGCTTAAAAAAGTCCGCGACGTCTGCCGCGTGCCGCTTATCGCCTCCGGCGGTGCTGGCACCATGGAGCACTTCCTTGAAGCCTTCCGCGATACCAACGTCGACGGCGCGCTGGCGGCCTCGGTATTCCATAAGCAAATTATCAATATTGGTGAATTAAAAGCGTACCTGTCAGCACAGGGCGTGGAGATACGGGTATGTTAACTGAACAACTGGACTGGCAAAAAACCGACGGACTGATGCCCGCCATTATTCAACACGCGGTTTCAGGCGAAGTCCTGATGCTGGGTTATATGAACCAAGAAGCGCTGGCGAAAACACAGGAAACGGGCAAAGTGACCTTTTTCTCGCGCACCAAGCAGCGTTTATGGACCAAGGGTGAAACGTCCGGCAACTTCCTTAACGTGGTCAGCATCGCGCCGGACTGTGATAACGACACCCTGTTGGTACTGGTGAACCCAATCGGCCCAACCTGCCATAAAGGCACATCGAGCTGCTTTGGCGACACCAGTCACCAGTGGCTGTTCCTGTACCAGTTAGAGCAACTGCTGGCCGAGCGTAAAACCGCTGACCCAGCCAGTTCCTACACGGCCAAACTGTATGCCAGCGGCACCAAGCGTATTGCGCAGAAAGTGGGCGAAGAAGGCGTGGAAACGGCGCTCGCCGCCACCGTTCACGATAAGTTTGAGCTGAAAAACGAAGCATCCGACCTGATGTATCACCTGCTGGTTCTGCTGCAGGATCAGGAACTCGATTTGACCACCGTCATCGAGAATCTACGCGAGCGTCACCAGTAATGCTCCCTTCGAACCCGGCCGCCGCGCCGGGTTCTTTGCTTTACGCCCTCACCTACTAAGCTTAATGACCTATTACGATTATATTTTTTCTCGCGTAGGCGGTATGATCGCGCCAAAAGCGATAATTGCATCTGAATTGGGTTTGAGGAAAGCTATGAAATATTTGGTCACCGGCGCCGCAGGATTTATTGGTTTTCACGTCAGCCAGCGACTGCTGGCCGCCGGGCATCAGGTTGTGGGTATCGACAACCTTAATGACTATTACGACATTAGCCTGAAAGAGGCACGCCTTGACCTGCTGTCATCCGCGCGTTTTACGTTCGTTAAACGGGATCTTGCCGATACTGCAGCAATGACTGCGCTGTTTGCCGATGAGAAATTTGACCGCGTCATCCACCTCGCCGCACAGGCAGGCGTTCGCTATTCGCTGGAAAACCCACACGCCTATGCGCAGGCTAACCTAGTCGGCCATCTAAACGTGCTTGAAGGTTGTCGCCACAACAAAGTTCAGCACCTGCTTTACGCCTCTTCAAGCTCAGTTTACGGTCTGAATCGCAAGATGCCTTTCTCCACCGACGACAGCGTTGACCATCCGGTTTCTCTGTATGCTGCGACCAAGAAAGCCAACGAGCTGATGTCGCACTCCTATTCCCATCTCTATGGTCTGCCGACAACCGGGCTACGTTTCTTCACTGTTTACGGCCCGTGGGGCCGCCCGGATATGGCACTGTTCAAGTTCACCAAAGCCATGCTGGAAGGCAAAAGCATCGATGTTTACAACTACGGCAAAATGAAGCGCGACTTCACCTACATTGATGACATCGTCGAAGCCATTATTCGCCTGCAGGATATCATCCCAGAAGCCAATAGCGAGTGGACGGTAGAAACCGGCTCCCCTGCAACCAGCTCTGCGCCTTACCGCGTTTACAACATCGGTAACAGCTCCCCGGTTGAGCTGATGGACTACATTACCGCACTGGAAGAAGCCACGGGCATTGAAGCACAAAAGAACATGATGCCAATGCAGCCGGGCGACGTGCTGGAGACCAGCGCTGAAACACAACCGCTGTATGATTTAGTGGGATTCAGACCGCAGACTTCGGTGAAAGATGGGGTGAAAAACTTCGTGGATTGGTATCGCGAGTTTTATAAGGTCTAGATAGCAAAAAATGATAATGTCCATCCTGCTCTAAATAGTTTGGACAATTATTCGCTTCAAAAACATAGACAGCCCCTGATTGTTCAAGTGTGATCCTCCAAAAAAGTATAAACATTCACCAGCCTCGAAAAAATAAGCAAATCAAGGGCTGGTGAGTAGTCAATTACGGATATCATCCTTTTCTACAACCATTCGTCTAGGAAATGGTATGGCCAAAAAACATACTTGTGAATAAATTTTTCATTGCCATATTTTTTTAAATAAGTCGACGAGAACTTTATTCCCAGTATTTGTCAGATGATTACTATCTCTATATATCGGCACACCATTAAGGCTGCCGTAGCAATATTCATTATCACACAAATACGCCGATGGATATAGTATATGTATTTTATTATTATTTGATGACATTAATTTCAAAGAAGCATCAATGTCTTCACTTCTTCTCCTGTACGTAGATATATCTACTTTTATAAGAATCGGTGAGCCAACCATAGCATAACGACTCGACATAAATACAACATCATATGGATAATCTGGGATTGGAGATAATATATACACATCCTTATTAGGACCCAACATCAATAATCCCCGAGTGAAGTGTTCAAAAAAATCAGCCTCGTTTGAATCACTATCTTTGAAGTAAAATTGCGGCTGAATTCTTTTATCTCCATTTTCGCCATGAATATACTGAGAAAACCTATTAACAATGAGCACTTTAGCATTTTTATACTTTGTTTTTATAGCGCTAAATCCGTTACGCATAAATGAACCACAGTGAGGCCTACCGATCCTGACAATATCAGGAACTGCGGGGCAACTTGATTGAGCGATAAATACAACGGAGGCATTTTCATTTGATGCCAATACTGCTGAAAGCGTTGCATATGCATGACTATCACCTATAACAACCAAATCAACATCTTCATCATCTTTACTTACACCAAACTTACACTCTGGTGAATTAGCGCCATCAAGTACAAAACATTTCTCAGCCTTATAATAAAAATCCTTAGATAACGATGATATGTAATTCACATTTTCATTTACACGACCAGGCATTCCTGACATAAGAAAGAAAGCAACACTTATAATAACCACTCCAATATAGAATGGTATGATATATAAAGCCTTTGAAACTAAGACATAGACCTTACTATTTTTATCCTCCACACACCGATATGACACCCACCCTAGGAAGATAGAACAAAATATCAATGCCATCCTCATTTCAATATCTATCACTGTATAAAACACACCAACAAGCACGATTAATGGCCAATGATATAAATAAATAGAGTAAGACCAACTCCCTATTTTTTGTACTACTTTATTTTCTAACAGGATGAATTTGGTATTCATCATTAATATTGCCGACGCTGCTAATACTGGGATTAAAGTCAATATGCCCGGCCATGTAGTTGACTCATCCATAAGAACGGAACTAGATATTATTGCCATCAGACTTAAAAATACAATTACGTATTTACGCTTACAATTTGTAAATTTATCTTTAAAGTAAAAAGCACATCCTCCACAAAGCATTTCCCAACACCTTGATAAAAATAAAAAATATGAAAGCGATAAATTTTTCTTAGATAGATATAATGAAAAAACAAACGATAATATGGTGAATAATAAGATAATCAACTTGCAATATTTACTTGAAAATTTATGTATTGCAACCAACGCCAATGGGAATATAATATAAAATTGCCACTCTACTGATAAAGACCAGGTATGGAGTAACCATTTATAATCTGACGACAAATCAAAGTATCCAGACTCTTTATAATAGGTTAAATTAGAAATAAAAAAAAGTGAAGTGAAAACATGCTTTGATAGTTTTTTGTATTCATCTGGAGGGATAATAAAAAAACACAAAGCCATTAAAATACAACACAGCACAACCAATGGTGGGACTATTCTTTTACATCTTGATAAATAAAATCCATATAGCGAAAACCTTTTACTCTCTAATCCCAAAGTAATTATTGATGTCATTAGATAGCCAGATATAACAAAAAAAACATCAACACCTATAAACCCTCCAGAAAATGGAGGTATATTTAAATGAAATAGCACAACAATTATTACGGCTATTGCTCGCAACCCATTTATATCAAGCCGGAAATTCATCTTCCACCCTAACCCATATGATAAATAAAATAAAGCAAAACTAACTACGACTTAAATATTTCCACTGCCAACACCACCCTGAAATATATCATAACATTGGCCGCAATTACAACCGCACCAATAGTCTCTGATGCCACGCAGACAATAAATAAAAAATTAAGGACATTATTTCAATACACAATTAAAATTAGCATTATCGGTGATGAGTAGCATTAAATGCATGCAGACCCTTGCGATCTCTAATAAAGCATCAAACTGTCTATAGTAAATAAATGCAAATGACATATTTTATTTGGTAAAGCCCCCAATACCAAGCAAAAAAACAGGATCCTAAATTTTATATACATTAACTCTGATACATTGAATTTTTAATACAAACAACATGCTGAATCTTAATTAAAAACCACATAATGCATTACTTTTTTAAGAGGTTACTATACTCGTGAACTTTGAAGATGTTTTATTTCTAAAAAATGAAGAACATGCTCAACTTTATAAATCTATATCTGACTGCTGAACAACGGACTGTCATGAAAAGGCTGTACAAAAGCAGCAAGGATTTGCGCGTTTGTGACAGAATAAGATGCATTCTCCTTGCCAATTAAGGCTGGACCGCTACCATGACCGCCAAATCTCTGTTTATTAATGAAACAGCGGTTCGTCGCCATCTCAATACCTAGATGAATGAACAAAAACTGGTACCAGAAAATGGGGACTCTCAGAGTAATATCAGCGGAGAACTGGCCCAAATACTGCAGTTTCATCTTACTCATAATATTCTTCAAACCACATAGAGCATAATTGAGTTAGTTGACGAATGGAACGGCATCCGATATACCGTTCTAGGCATGAATAAGTGGTTGCACCGCAACGGCTTCAGTTACAGGAAACCGGCTGGCATAACGCATGATGCAGTGCATAAGCTCAACCGGCTTTCGTGGAAAACCACACCACGATGGATCTGTCCTGTTCATTGTGGCGTGGCTCATGTCGTAGCAACTACCGGAATCTGCACCAGTCTGTACCTTATGGAAGCCCTGAATCATAACGATATGAGGAAAACGGCCATCCAAGAATACGACAATATCAACAGTCATAGCGTCGACCGGTTATTCATTGCTATCCGTGAAACCTATCCGATTACTCAGATAATGCATATTATCTCCGACGGTGTAGGATATCACCGGGCGGGACAGCAAAAGAAGTAGCTTTATGCTGAATACAGAGTTTCACTATCTGCCAGCTTACAGCCCTAATTTGAATCCATAGAAAGGTTGTGGCAAGTGAGGCATGAAGAGGCGTGAAATAACCGTTACTTCGCATCACCAAAGATGTTCTGGGAGGAAATGCACCACTTCTTCAACGAAAGATTACCGGGACTTGCCGGGGCTATGGCGTCTCGAATTAATGACAACTTGCAGATGCTGAAAAATGCAACTTCAAGTTAATCGAGTATAGAAAGTAGCAAATACTCAGATAGCGTAGTTGAGGTTACCTTGCGAGCAATAAATATATTCGGATAATCACGCACACTCATTAGCTCACTAATGCTTAAATAAGAAGGACTATTAGCACCTTCAGCAAATTTTATATGCCGAAAGTTGTAAGTTTCATATTCATCTGCATTAATGCATTGTTTAAATAACATCTGAAAAAAATGTTCATCACTGCAGGATGTATAATTGAATTTTTTAAGGTATTTATCATCGATAAAATCGAGTAGAATATCCATATGTTGGCGAGATATTGTCACCCATTGACTACCTAGATAAATATCTTCATCTCTGAAATTATTTCTTTTGATATTCAATACACGCTGAGATCTTACAAAAACAGAAGAAATAGCTCTCGTCATCCAAGACTGTGACAAATGGCAATCTCGAAATATATTATATCTATTGATGCGCCAGTAATATTTAGCATGATCAGATCTAAACTCTATGAATGATTTATTACTTGATATACCGAGAAAGTCTTTTAATTTATTAGGGTTAAGTACAACATCTTCGCCGCTAATTAATAGACAATAATCATAAGCCATATTATTGGAATACAAATAGTCAATCATTTTTAAAGTTGCGTAGATTTGTGATTTGCCGGACCAGTTAACCGTAACAGAGTGTGGTACAACATGTACATTTTTATATCCCATGCTTAATATTTTTATTTTTTCCTGGGTATCATTACATTTAGCGTCAACGTGTATTATAACATTATCGTCAATGTCCAGATCAAGCGACTCTATAAGCATTTCTATTTGCTCTGGATTTTTATGACATTGAATCAAATATGCTAATTTCATGCCGCCTCCTTTCAATTCAAAATACCACTTTAAAAACCATCCGTATTTTAATTATGAAGATGGTCATCCTATTATTAATAACCGGAATACAATAACTTTATTGATATTTACTGACCCCGGTATAATTAATGATATCTATACTCGCATTTTAGTCATTACCAAACAGATCGCGGGTATACACCTTCTCTTCCACGTCCGCCAACTCTTCCGCCATGCGGTTAGAGATGATGACGTCCGCTTCTTGCTTGAACGCATCCAAATCACGAACAACGCGAGAATTGAAGAACTCATCTTCTTGCATCACCGGCTCATAAATGATGACCGGAATACCTTTCGCCTTGATACGCTTCATAATCCCCTGGATAGAGGATGCGCGAAAGTTATCAGAGCCAGACTTCATGATCAGACGGTAAACGCCCACCACCTTCGGTTTGCGCGCCAGAATAGAGTCGGCGATAAAGTCTTTTCGCGTGCGGTTGGCATCAACGATAGCGCCAATGATGTTATTCGGCACAGATTCGTAGTTCGCTAGCAGCTGCTTGGTGTCTTTCGGCAGACAATAGCCGCCGTAGCCAAATGACGGGTTGTTGTAGTGGTTACCGATACGCGGATCCAGGCACACCCCTTCGATAATCTGCCGTGAGTTCAGTCCCAGGCTTTCGGCGTAGCTGTCCAGCTCGTTGAAGTAGGCCACGCGCAGGGCCAGATAGGTGTTCGCGAACAGCTTGATAGCTTCTGCTTCGGTGGAGTCAGTGAACAACGTCGGGATATCTTTTTTGACCGCCCCTTCCTGCAGCAGCGCGGCAAAACGCTCGGCGCGCTCGGAACGTTCACCGATAACAATACGTGATGGGTGCAGGTTGTCGTACAGCGCGCGCCCTTCACGTAAAAACTCCGGCGAGAAGAAGATGTTATCGACACCCAGCTCTTCTTTGATGGAATTGGTGAACCCGACCGGAATGGTCGATTTGATAATCATCACCGCGTTCGGGTTAATTTCAACCACGTCACGGATAACTGACTCAACGCTTGAAGTGTTGAAATAGTTAGTTTTTGGGTCGTAGTCCGTTGGGGTCGCAATGATAACGTAGTCTGCATCACGGTAGGCGTCGTGCTTATCGGTTGTCGCCCGGAAATTCAGCGGTTTTGTCGCCAGATATTCTTCGATTTCTTTGTCCACGATCGGCGATTGTTTCTGATTCAGCATGTCGACTTTGGACTGAATGATATCAAGCGCAACGACTTCATGGTTCTGAGCTATCAAAATGCCGTTTGACAGGCCAACGTACCCTGTTCCTGAGATAGTTATCTTCATCAGTTGTGTAACTTCTTCCGGTTAAACATTTGAAGGTGAACACGTCACCACCGTAGGACCCAACGTTGTCGTATCGGGTAAGCGTGCTGCCAGTATATCGCGATTTACTGCAACGGCGCCTATCAGACCTGACTGAATGCTGTTTTCCGCGCATAAAAAAGCCCGGAGGAGCGCTCCGGGCCTGTATTCACGGTTGGACTAATTCAGATTAATCCAGCCATTCGGTGTGGAACACACCTTCTTTGTCAGTGCGTTTGTAAGTATGCGCACCGAAGTAGTCACGCTGAGCCTGGATCAGGTTAGCTGGCAGTACCGCTGCGCGGTAGCTGTCGTAGTAAGCGACAGCGGCAGAGAACGTTGGTACCGGAATACCGTTCTGTACAGCGTATGCCACAACGTCACGCAGCGCCTGCTGGTATTCGTCAGCGATGTTTTTGAAGTACGGTGCCAGCAGCAGGTTCGCGATGCCCGCATTTTCAGCGTAAGCGTCGGTGATTTTCTGCAGGAACTGAGCGCGGATGATACAACCTGCACGGAAGATCTTCGCGATTTCACCGTAGTTCAGATCCCAGTTGTATTCGTCAGACGCGGCACGCAGCTGAGAGAAGCCCTGTGCGTAGGAGACGATTTTACCCAAGTACAGTGCACGACGTACTTTTTCAACGAACTCTGCTTTATCGCCAGCCAGTTTAGCCTGTGGGCCAGACAGTACTTTTGATGCCGCAACGCGCTGCTCTTTAAGGGAAGAGATATAGCGAGCAAATACGGATTCGGTGATCAGAGACAGCGGTTCGCCGAGATCCAGGGAGCTCTGGCTAGTCCATTTACCCGTGCCTTTGTTTGCTGCTTCATCCAGAATCACATCAACCAGATATTTACCTTCTTCGTCTTTCTTAGTGAAGATATCTTTGGTGATGTCGATGAGGTAGCTGCTCAGCTCGCCTTCATTCCATTCGGTGAAGGTGGTCGCCAGCTCTTCGTTAGACAGGTTCAGGCCGCCTTTCAGCAGTGAATAGGCTTCAGCAATCAGCTGCATATCGCCGTATTCGATACCGTTGTGAACCATCTTCACATAGTGACCAGCACCATCAGCACCGATATAAGTGACGCATGGCTCGCCATCTTCGGCAACCGCAGCAATCTTAGTCAGGATTGGTGCAACCAGTTCGTACGCTTCTTTCTGACCGCCAGGCATGATAGACGGGCCTTTCAGCGCACCTTCTTCACCACCGGAAACACCGGTACCGATGAAGTTAAAGCCTTCCGCAGACAGTTCACGGTTACGACGAATAGTGTCCTGGAAGAAGGTATTACCACCATCAATGATGATGTCGCCTTTATCAAGGTACGGCTTCAGGGAATCGATGGCAGCATCGGTGCCAGCGCCCGCTTTCACCATTAACAGGATACGACGTGGGGTTTCAAGAGACTCGACGAACTCCTTCACCGTGTAGTGCGGAACCAGTTTCTTACCTGGGTTCTCGGCAACTACTTCTTCGGTCTTTTCACGGGAGCGGTTGAAGATGGAGACGGTATAACCACGGCTTTCGATGTTGAGCGCCAGGTTGCGCCCCATCACTGCCATACCGACAACGCCGATCTGTTGCTTGGACATTACATACTCCTGTCAGGGGATGGTCACCGTGCGAGTGGTGCACGGCTTGAAATGTGGGGTAGATGTTAACTCAGTTTAAGTAATGGTGGAAGGATAGGAAGATACTAAGTCTAACTACCTTTTGACATTCAGCACATATGTATAAATTACGCTCTAAGCTTTTTATAGATAACTGATAAAATTGAAACAGGCATCAACCTAGTTATCAAACGCAAAATTGATGTCAGAACTATTGTCATTTTTTTATTTGGAAATATATTTAATTTTAAATAGAGTAACTTAATCTCGCTATTAATATAAGAGATACCTCTCCGTCTTGACAACATGCCCGAACCTACCCGGGCTTTAACTAATACATCATTTATATTATGACACTTGGCACCATTATCAATACATCGTAGCCAGAGATTATAGTCCTCCATGAACAAATGATGCTTATAGTTACCCACGCGAATAATTAGTTCTTTCTTAAACATCATTGTCATATGATTAAATGGATTTCTTTTAATGCTATACTCAATAATATCTTGATGTTCAGAACATGAGAATTTTTTGCGTTCAATAGAATTCAATTCGTTCTCAAACTCAGCAATAGCGCCCCCAAGAAGATCCGTATCAGGAAAGGTCTCAAAATACTTTACTTGCTTTTCAAATCGATCATGCAAACAAATATCATCAGAATCCATCCTAGCAATAAAATTATATTTGGCGCGACTCACTCCAATATTAAGAGCATTACCTAAGCCAACATTATCAGGTAAATAAATGACGTTCATTGGCAACAAGGAACTCCATTTATCAATAACAGATATTAGAGATTCAGGAATTTCACCATCAACAACCAAAATGATCTCATCTGCTAATAACGTTTGTTCCGCAAGGCTAGATAAAGCTTGATCAAAGTGTTCCGTGAGCTCTTTTGCATATACGGATATCAAAACAGAAAACTTAATCATACAAGAATCCAAATATATAATGTGAGCAGTTATTTGTATAGTTCTCTATATTGCGTTATGGCAAAGACTCACCTGATGATACCTTTTTTATTTTTAAGGCCATCAACAAAACCTTTAATCATATAGTTACGTCTTTCTGCCGAATCATCCCTAAAAGCAGAAAAAATACTAAAACGAAAAACAATTCCAATCAAACATCTTATCTTCCAGTAAAACGGAACATAAGATCGTCGACATAGAATAATGACATTTCTGAACTGGTAATACAAACGAATTGGAGATCCTATTTTATATGTTACGCCTATAAATTTCCCACGGGCATCCCCCAAGCGATGTGCCATGACAGCATCATCAATAATAGCAATTTTATAGCCTAATTTTCCAGCACGCCAGCACCATTCATGATCAACACCATCAATAAAAAGATCTTCTTCCATCATGCCAACAATATCTAAGGCATTAATATCAATAAGTTTACCCGATGCTATTATTTGCTTAGTAAACGACCATTTATCAGTTATTTTTTTCTCTCGTTGAATAAGTGGCGTCATATTTTTTTGTTCAAATAGATCATACGGCCTAGGCCCTACCGCAGCCATTTTATAGCCAGAAACTGTCAACTCATTAAAGCCATGTACCAACTTGCCTATTAGGGATTCTTCAATATCTGAATCTTGATCAAATAAAATGGCGAAGTCTACATTTGATTCTTTTACATAGCGAAGACCTATATTTTGTGCTGCTGCAATCCCCTTGTTCTCGCCAAGCGAGATTATCGTTAATCTCTCGACGTCATAGAAATTATCAAGCTGAGATGTTGAACTATTATCAACAACAATAACTTCCTTCACAAATGGCGATTGAAGAATATTTAAAATATTATTCCTTAAAACACCCACATTTGGATTATACGCTATAATTATAGCTGACACATTAGGATTCACTTTATGCCCACCAGACAATTAATTGTTGCAATAAAAAATGATAATAATCACTAAAATAACTAGATCACCCTATCCTTCAGACGCGATTAGTACAGACAAATAAAATTTATAAAACACTATTACTCTATAAATATATCCTATTTAGTTACTTTTCACATCTTAGCATTATAATGATAGGGATAAGATGATTGTCGTGATTGAAAGGTTAATATCTTTTTATTTAAAATATCACCCATAAGGATTTCTGTTGCATTTTTTAGCGTATCATTTTTTAACCAGTCATTTGTTGAAAATAACGCAATAAAATCAATAACCGACTTACTTATTTCATATGATGCCGAATTCCAATATAAATTTGGCGTATGATCTACACTATAATAATTAACGAAACTAGTAGGCTTTATTAATGGGCTTTCAAATGTTGTTGGAACGGCAAATTCAAACCCCATACCTTTATCGCAGCTAATATCAACAATATCAAGTTGCTTGTTTATATTAGAAAGGTCATTCTGGTTCATAAAAACTAAAGGATTTATCGGATCTTGAAGCACGCAGTTAACTATCACGTCATAAGTTGATAATACTATTGCAGATTCTAAATAAGCATTATCCTTTGATAGATAGCATTCACCATCTATGATTTTAAGATTTTGATAATCAATATTTTGGATGGGAGCACTTATTAAATAACTGGGTCTTTTACTATAGACAGTTACATCATCTATCCCCAACGATTTTAAACTACTAATAGCCCCTCTAGCAGATGCACCGAATCCTAAAACAGCAGCCTTTAATTTATTTCCAAAATATCCATTCCGACCAACTAGCATCATCATATGCTGAATAGCAGCGTAACCTGCCAGCTCATTGTTTCTATAGAATATATGGCAATTATCATTCCCGCCATACATAGCTTCCCATGCCACTATAGTCATTTTATTATTAATTGCCGCTTGGGTAATGTTGTTTCCTTGCACACAATGAGACCAACCCCATAGAATTTTTCCTGGAGAAAAATATCTATAGTCCTCGTCATCTGGCTTAGGCAATACCCACACATCTCCTTTAGAAAAAAGCTCCTCTCTTGGTAAGATACCACCAAAATCATTTTGAAGGGAATCATTTGTAATTCCAAGCTCTTTACCATAATCTTCTTCAAAAAAAATACTCCTCTTTAAGTCTTCATCCAAACGATTAAACATCGATGGATGCAAAGGTATTCTCTTTTCGGATTTTTTCTTAGATGTTCCAAATATAGATATTTTGTTTTTCATTTGATAAAAGATTCCATGAACTAAATATTTAATCTAGCGCTGCTATATTTTTGCCAAATTTAACCATCTAAATTCCATTACTAATATGAGAGAACTAGTTATAACGAGAAGTTATTTTATATTTTAAATTATTTTAAATGGTTAACACAATTGCTTTTTATATCATATAAAAACAGTAAGCGCTTGCGCTTGGCGTTTCTCAACGCCATTTCCTCCAGTTACAATCGGTAAATAGCATTACCCGTGAAAATAAATACGAATTTAATAATACCAATCTTTAAAAATCAATTTCAATTAACCATCATGCTAAACTAAGTGTAAAAACACCACATAAAAATAGAATATCATTATTACATGTATCTTTAGTACTTGCAGTCTAAAAATATTAACCTTGCAATGCATCATTATAATTTTGAATATTTTCATTTCGGCAATTTATTAACAATCTTTAAATTAGAAATTTTTTATATTATATTTAAAATATAATAATGAATTGTTAAAATACGCATAGTAAGAATAGTAAGAATAGTAAGAATAGTAAGAATAGTAAGAATAGTAAGAATAGTAAGAATAGTAAGAATAGTAAAATGAATTAAACATTAAGAGATAACATATAATACAATCTATTTATTCAATTAATGACCGTTAGCGTTCTGACTAAAATAAGTCTCATCAAGCAATTAGGTTTAGGTATAAAAAATAACCATTATCTACTACTTTCATGACCAGACCTACGCCATACTAAATATCCAATTTATCACCAAGCCCTATATCTGTTTGTTCCAATCGATCAACATCTAGCCCGGCAGATGGAGTAAATGTCAACTCACCAAATAAAACCTTTGCATTAAGTAGATAAAAATCCGCCCGAACAAACTTAAAATCTGTTGATAACTGCTTAGCGTACGATTTCATCGCATCGAAACCATCAGGCTTTTCTATATGATAATTATTATTAATGGCATCTAGAGAATCAATACTGTACGGGAGAAGATTCCAGCCCATATCGAAATAATAAAATTTAGGGATTCCATTCTCTCTTCCTTGACAAACCATTACTGCATGTGGTTCGCCATTGAAACAATAGAATTTATAATCATCTGGATAACCGCCATTTTTATTTTCTATATATTTTTCGCATATTATCTTACGTTCGATATTTTTATATTGGGGTTCAACAGATAAAGAAGAAAAGTCCTGCTTCATCCATTTACTTAGCAAGTGATTAGTATTATCCCTGTCTAATTTATTTTTGTCATCACATATAATATTATAACCTGCGCCATGATTACACTTCAGTGCAAACCTTTCCGGTAACTTGTCATAGTCAATCTCGTTAACACTCTCATACGTGCCATAGAGTTCATTTAATATCTCACCACAACCTTTACTCCGGACATACTCTCTGACTTTGTATTTGTCAGCACATTGCGTGTATATGTCCTTGTGCAGTTCATGTAGTTTTAACCATTGAATTTTTTCATTGAGTGTTTTTATATTATTAAAATCAATTCCTTTTTTAAAGCAAATGAGATAATGAAGCTTAATACATTGCTTTGGAAAACGATGGGCATTAGCTCTTAATATCTTACTGACTATTTTTTTTATCATAACATCCTCAATTCAAAAACTTAAAAATACTTAGGTGCATTTTTAAAACGACCCCGCAGTGGAAGAAATAATTAAATATTGTACAAGATACAATCTCAATTATTAAAAAGCAATAAGCGGCCCCCATGACACCGTAATTATTAATCATATAGTATGATAGTGGGATACTAAGTACGCAGGTAAAAGACATTTTGTATGAAAGGTAACGATAACCTGAGTATTTAATCATATATCTATAACAAATAGTGCCTAACGCTGAAAACATGGTAGCCACTATAATAATTGGAACGATTTTTTCTGCTTCAATGTAAGAAACTCCATAAAGGGTCTTTATGAAAAAATGACCAAAAATAATAAAGCCTATCAATGCAAATAGTGAAATAACTATAACCAACTGATTAACTATTTTTAATAAACGAGCCACTTCCTTAGGATCATTCGCTTCGTAAATTTTTGTGAAGAAACTAGTTATCAATGCTATAACAACAAAAGACCATGCTGTGCCAATGGTCATTGCAATGTTATATATCCCAAGCTGTGTGAAAGAAAGAATACGAGCCAAGAAAATATTCGATATTTGACTATATATAACAATAGATAAGGTAGACAATATTAACGCGCAACCCGTAGTAACCAAATACCTTCTGTATCGCCTAATGTTTTTATAGAGTATTCTTCGTTTTCCTATTTCTCTATGAAAGTATGCCTTTCTCATAAAATAAGGTATAGCAGGAATTAAAAACACAGGGATTGAAAAGAAAACAACCGGCAATTTGTAGTACGTTATGATAAAACGTGCACTAAAAGCGACAAGTAGCCCTACTATATTTGTTAGCGTATTTAACTTTGATTTTAATTGTGTATTATTATATGTTGCAAAAAAATCCATTACCATAAAATATGTAGCCGCACAGTTGGCAACGCCAAACACAAAGGTAATTGTATCAGCGCAAAAATAAAGATACACCAATGCCACTAGTGAAGAAAAAATAAATAAAGTTCGTCTTAGGTGTTGAGTGCTCAATGCCATTGCTATGCCTGAACATCTTTTCTCGCTCATCCTTTTAAATAACACGTTCTGACCACCAAACCATGATAAGGTTTGAACAAAAGTAAAAATGGTTGCAGCGAAAGTTATTCTCCCAAAATCATATGGACCTATATATTTAGCCATATATGAGTTAACAAAAATCAGGCCTATTATACTAACAAACTTTTCAGCCATCATCCAAAATGCATTGGAATACATATCAGTTCTCTTTAAGCATTTATTAAACGTTACTCTTGTTGTTCTTCAATCTTCGCACATTAGTTTATGACCACATAAATTAACAAGAAGTATTAACATTCTAGTTTTAACTTACCTTGTGGGAACAGAGCCTATTGTAGCATCCACTGAACTCAGAACTAATTAAATAACAGCCATCATTTTATCTTTAAGTTTTTATTGAATACTATAATAACAAATTTTTCCTTTTTGGTTCGGCCACTACCCAAGGAAAACATATAAAATACAGCCTATTTAGAACTATTTTTAAAAACTGATGCCATGGTCTTTTTTTTGTATGTTCTGAATAATCAAAGTATTTTTTCAAAATACGTGGATCATGCATACCTAGAGAGTGTATATTCACATTGGATTTGAATGCTGAATATGTAAACGAGTACTGATCGCGCTTGCCCCCACTGAGATATTCTTTCCACCACAGATTCTGCATATTGATAATATTCTTGCTCATATGATTGCGGAAGAGTACATTATTTTCGTAAAAATTTGTTGAATAATAGCCATCTTCTTTGTAGCGCGAATACTGATGCTTTAGATTCCAAGCAAGATCAAATCCTTGAATTGCACAGACATAAAATTCTTGTTCAGTCTGATCCCGCCACCAGTGATCATAAGAGGCAATGTCATAATTTTCGAGTATATTCTGAACGTAGTCATAGAGATCACTTTTAATTCTAATATTCCCATCAATCCAGATACTAAAATCATAATTGGGAAGTAATAAGTGAGGATTTAATTTACAATATCTTGCTAGATCTTTATTGTTTAACCTAGACGGCGGAAGTCTAACATGCAGCCAAGGAGAGGGAATTACACCTGAATATTCATAATCAGTAAAACATATATAGTCAAATTGTTCATTTTCATGATGTTTTTTAAAATCATCATACCCTCCAGTTACTGCAGTATACACTACTCCTTTTTTCATAAAACCACCTAATTATTAAATTCCATGACCAGATATAATCATATCAAATGACATTTGGTTGGCATCTTTTTCAGAAAGGATCAATGTTGCAATATTCGGCCACTGAATTCCAAGAGCTCGATCGTTCCATTTTATCCCACGATCACTGCCCGGATGATAATATTTTGTTGTCTTATACACAAACTCAGCTGTTTCGCTAACGACTAAAAAACCATGGGCAAATCCTTCTGGGATCCAAAGTTGGCGTTTATTCTCTGCAGATAAACTCACGCCAACCCATTTACCAAAGGTTGAAGACTCTTTCCTGATATCAACTGCAACATCAAATACTTCACCAACGACGCATCTCACAAGTTTACCCTGAGCATATGGTTCTTTTTGATAATGCAATCCACGTAAAACGCCTTTACATGATCTTGA
The DNA here is from genome assembly GCF_040932435.1 of Kluyvera sp. STS39-E. Taxonomy (NCBI): domain Bacteria; kingdom Pseudomonadati; phylum Pseudomonadota; class Gammaproteobacteria; order Enterobacterales; family Enterobacteriaceae; genus Kluyvera; species Kluyvera sp. STS39-E. The sequence goes on from NZ_JBFQGA010000004.1 coordinate 61,108, forward strand.
ATGATTATCCTGTACAAAATTAACTTCATGACCAACTATTTTCTCGAACTCTGCGTGATTAAAACTTTCATAAAAATAACCACGATCATCACCAAACACTTTTGGTTCCAAGATAAGAACATCAGGAATATCTGTTTTAATTATATGCATAGTCAATAACCCTTAATAATCTTCAATAAATACTGACCATATGCATTTTTCTTTAATGGTTCAGCTAATATCCGAACTTGTTCTGCATCAATGAAGCCTTTTCTATACGCAATTTCTTCCGGGCAAGAGACTTTTAAGCCCTGACGATCTTCTATAGTCGAGATAAAATTACTCGCTTCAATGAGGCTTTGATGCGTTCCAGTATCGAGCCATGCATAACCACGCCCCATCATGGCAACAGATAGTTTACCTCGTTCAAGATATATCCTATTAATATCTGTAATCTCTAACTCTCCCCTCGATGAGGGAACTAATTCTTTAGCAATGGATATAACATCATTATCATAAAAATAGAGGCCAGTTACTGCGTAATTACTTTTAGGTTCAAGAGGTTTTTCTTCAAGACTTATCGCACTGCCGCTTCTATCAAACTCAACTACTCCATATCTTTCAGGGTCATTGACATGATAAGCAAAAACAGTTGCACCGTTTTCTTGATTAACTGCATTATCCATTAATCTTGGCAGATCATGTCCGTAAAATATGTTATCCCCCAATACTAATGCGCAATCATCATCACCAATAAACTCTTCACCTATAATGAATGCTTGTGCTAAACCATCAGGGCTTGGTTGGACCTTATACTGGAGATTTAAGCCCCATTGACTCCCATCACCTAACAACTGTTCAAAACGTGGTGTATCTTGTGGAGTACTGATCACAAGGACATCACGAATCCCTGCCAACATTAATGTTGAGAGCGGGTAATAGATCATTGGCTTATCATAAATCGGCAATAATTGCTTACTAACAGCCATTGTCACAGGATAAAGTCGAGTTCCAGAACCACCGGCTAAAATAATGCCTTTACGTTTTTTCATTATAAATTCTCAGACAGAATTCTAATTCACAAATCATTATGAATTGATTAAAATAATTATTTAGTAAGTAATTCATCCAACATACGCCTTACCCCTGACTGCCATTCAGGTAGGGTAAGGCCAAATGTATTTTGGAATTTATCGGTGCTTAATCGAGAGTTTCGTGGTCGCTTAGCAGGAGCATGGTATGCTACTGTAGGTATCGCCTCTAATGTATTTAACCTTAACTCTACACCGGCCTTGCGAGCTTCATCAAATACAAATTCAGCGTAGCCATGCCACGTTGTAACTCCATTGGCGACCAAATGATATAAACCTGAAACTTCATGGTTACTAATTGCAACTCGTATGGCATGCGCGGTGCAGTCAGCAAGAAGTTCGGCTCCTGTAGGTGCACCGTACTGATCGCTAATAATAGACAACGACGTTTTGTCTTTGGCTAACCGCAACATTGTTTTCGCAAAATTATTTCCCTTACATGCGAAAACCCAACTTGTCCGAAAAATCAGGTGTTTTGAACAATGCTTTTGAATTGCAATTTCACCATCTAATTTGCTTCGCCCATAAACATTCAAGGGATTCGGTCTATCGGTTTCGCACCAAGGAATCAATCCTGTCCCTGGGAAAACATAATCCGTAGAATAATGAACGAACCATGCATCAATTTTTTCAGCTTCTTTGGCTATTGCCTCAACGCTCGTGGCATTGAGGATTTGCGCAAACTCAGGCTCAGACTCAGCTTTATCAACCGCAGTATGTGCGGCTGCATTCACAATTATGTCAGGTTTAATTTTCCGTACTGTTTCAGCGACCCCTTTTGGGTCGCTGAAATCACCGCAATATTCCGTTGAACCTACATCAACTGCGATGATGTTTCCTAACGGTGCAAGTGAACGTTGTAGTTCCCACCCGACTTGCCCGTTTTTGCCAAAAAGTAGAATGTTCATTATTATTCCCTACTGCACCGCTTGCACTCCAAGCTGATGTTTTATATTACTTAAACAATTCTTACTAACTTCCAAAAAATAAGTCAGCCGTAATCATATTGAATTTATTAACAAACTTATGCCAATCATCTAAGATAGACGAATATCTCTTTATTATAATTTAAGAAATTGAATTAGAAACGCCTTTAATTTCACCAGGTTAATATAGGAAACATTTTTGTGCAATATACCGAGTCAAATTAGGAAAAGAATCACTAGACAATTTTCATTACATCCATAAGGTGTTATATATACACATTGTCAAATATGTTTATGTGTTAGCATATAACAACATTGATATTACTCATTAGGAAAAATATAAATCTATTTTTAGTTACTAATTAGAAAATATGAACATTGCCTTAAATTATTAATCAGACTACAATCTAGTTTGCAATGGATAAATTTTGATGTAGCGTTAAATTTCAGCACTTTATATTTTCTTACTTGTTCACATAATAATCATGCAATAATTTTGGCACGCTACCGCCCCTAGCTCCGCAGCTACTAGCACACTGAACATTTAACCAGCTATATGTTAAGGTCTTAACTCTATCCAGATCAAACAATCAGGCAACATTTTGATCTTAATCACCCACTAAGACAAGGTGATTCTCAACCATCTTAATGTGACAACTCACACTTACCGTTTGAATATCTAATTCATAAAACGACAGTCATAATTATGAAATTACATTCTCATTCTGACTGTCGTTTTACGCTTAATTATTGAACAGCCTTTGCCTACTCAGCCAGCAACTTCTCAATACTCTTGCGGAACTTAGCCCCTTCCTTCAAATTCCGCAGCCCGTACTGAACAAACGCCTGCATGTAACCAAACTTCTTACCGCAGTCGTAGCTCTCACCGGTCATCAGCATTGCATCAACCGACTGTTTCTTCGCCAATTCAGCAATCGCATCGGTCAATTGAATACGACCCCACGCACCTGGAACGGTTTTTTCCAGCTCTGCCCAGATATCGGCGGACAGAACGTAGCGGCCTACGGCCATCAGGTCAGATTCTAGCGTCTGTGGCTGATCCGGTTTTTCAATAAAATCAACGATGCGACTGACTTTACCTTCGCTATCCAGCGGATCTTTGGTTTTGATAACAGAGTAATCAGACAGGTCGCCCGGCATACGTTTTGCCAGCACCTGGCTACGGCCAGTTTCGTTAAAGCGAGCCACCATAGCAGCAAGATTATAGCGCAGCGGATCGGCAGAGGCGTTATCCAAGATAATATCCGGCAGCACCACTACAAATGGATTGTCGCCCACAATCGGGTGCGCACAAAGAATGGAGTGACCCAGCCCCAGCGGTTGCGCCTGGCGGACGTTCATAATCGTGACGCCCGGAGGACAGATAGACTGCACTTCCGCCAGCAGCTGACGTTTAACGCGCTGCTCCAGCAAGGCTTCCAGCTCGTAGGAAGTATCGAAGTGGTTTTCCACCGCATTCTTTGATGCGTGGGTGACCAGGACAATTTCTTTGATCCCTGCAGCAACGACTTCATCGACGATGTATTGAATCATCGGCTTGTCGACGATCGGCAGCATCTCTTTTGGAATGGCTTTCGTGGCGGGCAACATGTACATACCCAAGCCTGCTACCGGAATGACTGCTTTCAAATTAACCATGGTATTGTCCACTTTTAATCAGTTGAAAAAGTATAGTCGCTCAGACCACTATGATCCGCGTTCGTGTTCTAATTCGTTGAAACTAATAAATATATGAAAACGAATAGCACTACTACACCCTATCATCCGACAATTTTGACTCAGAGGATTCGGAAATGTCACGCCCAGCCGTGAGGCCGACGCCATTTCCGAATATTCGCAGTAAAAATCACTCTGTCACAAACGTAATATCGTCTTTTTTTGCATGGACGAATTCGTACTGTAACGTTCGGTCTAACCCTTGAGACAAAGAGTACGGCGCAACAAAGCCCGAACTGTGCACCTTCGTCGCATCAAACTGAGTCGTCGCGCAGAACTTTTTCACCCGCACAGCGCTTATCGCATATTTTTTCCCCGTCGCCTTGCTTAACAGATCAAAGCAAACACCGCCCAGCATGCCGGCAGCGTAAGGAAGATGGACTGAAGGGATTTTTTTGTTGAGACTTTTTTCGACTTCAGCGACCAGCTGGTTCATGTTCAGATCGGGCTTATCAACGTAATTGTAAACCTCATATCCCGTTTGAACATTGCTCAGCTTATACTTGATAAACTCAACAATATTACCAACATAGGCCATTGATTTATAGTTAGTGCCTGCGCCAACCATCGCGAACTTCCCGCCCGCAATCTGTTTGAGCAGATTGTAAACATTGCCACGGTTACGCTCACCGAAAATCACCGTTGGGCGAACAATCGTTAATGAGCGCTCTGTCGGAGCCTTGTTAAACCACTCGCGCAGCACTTCTTCGGCCTGCCATTTACTTTTGCCATAATGGTTAAAAGGATCCTCAGGATGCGTTTCATCCGGATTGACCTTGTTCAAGCCATACACCGCTACCGAGCTGGCAAAGATAATGTTTTTAACGCCGCTTTTGTCCATCGCCGCGAGTACATTGCGCGTGCCCTGCACGTTCACATCGTAGTATAGGGAAGTTGGACTTACGTCATCGCGGTGTTCTGCGGCAAGCAGCACGACGGTATCAAATCCGGTAAATGCTGTATCCATGCTCTCCTGGTCACGAACATCACCAATTTCAGTGACCTCAGGGAAGAAATGACTCTGCTGCTTGTCTACGTTTTTGATGTGGAAATCATCTTTAACCAACTCGATCAAGCGAGTGCCGACAAATCCTGACGCACCCACAAAGCAAACTTTATCATTCATAATCATTTAACGAGTTTCATGCCGTATGCATTAAAAGGACAAACACCCGTCCTTCACTGCGCCGGGTGTTAATTTCTATCAATCAGACAATTATAATCTTTTGATAAATGATATCCAGTATAGAAATGTCAGACAAAGCCCAACGCCACTTTCTCAACGCTTATGTGGTAAAGCAAAGTTCACTTTTTCAACATTCACCACCCGCTGATCAACATGGTCAATATCCACCGACGCCTGCCCCTTCTCATTCACCGCTGTCACATTAGCCATCGACAGCAGCGTATCATCGCGGGCCATGAACTTCCCGCGTACGTCTTTGCGCAGGTCAAAGTTAATCTGCAGCGCAGCGCCACGAGATGACTCCTGCATCACGTTGATATTGCGTAAGAAAAAATGTTGTGGCTTGTTATGAATTTCAAGCGACGCACGCTGCATATTGAGGTTGGTGATAGAGACAAACGACGGATTATTGCCCGAGGAAATCTGAATCCCGCGCACGCTATAGGCCAAATTTCGATTATCCAGCTGTATATTATTCAGGCGGAAATTTTGCGGAATAGACAGATAGTTACCTTTGATAACACCGTAGCCAATTAACATACCCGCGCTATTAACCATATCAACGCCATCAATAACGAAATTATCACAACCATATATGGCGATCGTGGCGTTATCTATTCCCGCCTTCTTACTGAAATCGGGGGTGATATTGCTGGCCTTCACATTACGGATAATAAAGTGTTTACCGTTTTCCACGTGCACCAGCTGTCGGCAGTTGCTGCCGGTGATGTTGGCGACGACAAAATTTTTCACCGCCTGCTCTTCCGGGTAGCCATTGTCGTAGGTGCTGCCCGCAAGGCCGATGCCGATGCCCCAGTTCACCTTCCCGTTGGTGCAATCAATATGGTCGATGACATGATCCGAGATCAGAATATTGCGGTCGTTAATCGCCACGTTCCACTCAATGGCATCACCCTGCAGATAGCTGAAGTGGCAGTGGGTAATGTTGACGTCAACCCACTGATTATGGAATCCCTGCCGCAAGATACCGTAGTTGGCTTTGGTGATGGTCAACCGCGTAATGGTCAGATTACGCATCTGATTTTTATCTTTGCCGCCAATAAAAATCTGCGCCACCGGGCCATAACCGCTCATGGTCAGCCCGGCGATAGTGCAGTCCGCGCCGCGTACATCAAGGGTGATGTTGTACAAGCTCGCCGTGCCGCTGCCGATAACCTGACATCCCTTTTGTAAGATAAATCGCCCGCGGCCGTTGCCCTTGAGCCCGCCGGCGACATGCAAGGTTTTTCCCGGCGGCAGGGTAATCGCCGCATTAATATTGTCGCAGACCACCTCCGCAGGAACGGTAACGCTGTCTACTTCTTGAAAGGCATCATTGAATGCGCGGATCCAATCGCTATTGCGCACATAGTTGCGAATATCTGCGGGGTGACTCTTTCCGGCCGCCCGCGCGCTGGCGACAGGCAGAACGGGTAAAGCGGCGGCAAGCGTTGCGCCTGCGGTCAGAAAGTAACGTCGAGTTAAGGTATGCATCAAGCCTCCTTAGCAAAGCGTGTGCAGCAGGCCCGCGAGCTGGCGGTTAATCACCTGCTGATTAAAATCGGTTTCGACTTTTGCGCGCGCACGCGCCAACACCGGTTGAAGGCTCTGTTCATCCATGCCTCCTAATGCCTGTAGCTTATCGGCAAGTCCCTTGGCATCGTTCTCAGCCACCAGCCAGCCGGAGTGGCCGGAGTCAATCAGCTCCGGGATCCCGCTGTGTACGGTGGAAAGTACCGGGATCCCCACCGCCATTGCCTCCATCAGCGCCACCGGAATGCCTTCCATATCACCATCGCTGCCGGTAATTGACGGCAGTAAAAAGACATCCGCGTCATCGAGCATCGCTTTCACTTCATGGCTCGGTTTGAAGCCGGGCATCTCAACCCGATCTTCCAACTGATATTGCTCGATTAGCGTACGCAGACGCCGCTCCCACGGGCCAATACCGAGGATGCGATAGCGAAAATTCACACCCTGCTCTTTTAGCTGGCGGCAGGCTTCAATCGCCACATGCAGCCCCTTTTTCTCGGTTAGGCGTGCAACGGAGATAATTTGCAGGCAGCCACCCGGCGCTTTGGACGGACGCTGCGTGAAGCTATCCATATTGACTCCCATACGCGAAACGGCGATTTTGTCCGCCGGGCAGCCCATCGCTTGCAGACGGTCGGCCCACAGCTGGCTGATGGGCAGCATCATGTCGCCACGCCGGAAAAGCTGCTGATACTCGCCGGTGTAATGGTTCAACACTTCGCGGCTGGAAATATCAATACCGTGGAAGATAGTCACGATTTTTCCGCGGATAACCTCCAGTTCGCGTAGCTTCGCCGCCGTTACTCCTGCGGGACCAAAGTGAGCGATGAAGACATCGGCCACTATCGGTGATGGGTTACGGCTGCAAATGGATGACAGGATCAGGTTGCGGGCCTCCTGCCCGTAGCGCCGCGTATTCAGCGCCCGCCAGACAGCGGGACGATGAAATCCGCGCAGAGTGTGGAACGCACGGTAACGTAGTTTCTCAAGCCCGCTTGCCGGCTCGTCCTGCAGCCAGCGGACTTTGTCCGCTAGCTGATATTGGCTATAGGCCGCGTGGGTATTGGTTAGGTCACCCTTCTGTAGCGCGACAATCTCCACCTCATGACCCATCTCAATAAACGCAACTATCTGATTTAACACGAACGTTTCAGACGATAAGGGGAATTTCAGCAGAAAGAAGCTGACTTTCATCGGCCCTCCCGGATGCGGTTTAGCACTGACTCAATCATGGAAAAACCTTTTTGGCGCTCGCCTTCAACCGCCGTTGCCACACGCTCACCCAGCGCAGGTAGCTGATTTAACATATCCGCCACCACGCCCTGCATAGAACCATCCAGCAGATGACGAATATCAATCGCCATCTCAGGCATGCCCAACTGTTGCATGATGCCGGCCGATTTGTGCTCATAGTTGATGGCGATTGCCGGAGTGCCAAAGTTCATCGAAATAATGGCAGAGTGCAGACGAGTACCGATGGTCAGCGCGCAGGAGGCGAGGATTTTGCCAATCTCGACATCGTTAAGTTCGTCCATCGCAATATGGAAGTGCTCGCGATTTTTCACATGCTGCGACATCCGCAGCGCCACCATTCGGTCGTCGCGATTATAGCGATCGATGCTGGTGCAGGTGGACAGCGCCAGCACCTGATAACCGTCATCAATCATACGGTTAACCACGTCGGCAAAGGCTTTCTCATAGGCCTGTTGGGTAGTGCCCAAACGTTTATCGAACGGCTCCAGCTCACGTAAAGTGATCGCTACCGTTTTGCGCTGTGCCGTCAGGTTCAGCCAGTGCTGCACCGCATAGCTAGCTTCAAAGCTGTCGTTGCGATGCTCCACCAGCCAAGCCGTATCCACGCCCTGCTCTACTTTGCTGGTATCAATCTGCGCCTTTGCCATCAGCTCACGGCTGACGGTTTCCCGCAAAATTAACGCATTGGTGCGGCCAAAAGCGTAGTTCGCCAGCTGGTTAAAGTCCGGGTTTTGGAACGGGCCAACGCTGTGGCCGACCATGTAGATAGGCTTGTTTGCCATAAACGCGCACAGGGGATATTCAAAGTGCGTCAGGCCGTACAGGTCGACGTAGTTCGACCCACCAACCTGGATAATCGCATCATAGTTGCCGAGAAAACGCACAAAATCATGGAACTCCGGCGCAATATCAAAATTGCGCAGCTTGCCTTCGCCGGTCACTTTCGCCAGCAAGATCTTATGCTGGAAGCGGCGACGCAGCACTTTTTTCACGCGCCCACTCACACCGGGAGCAGCCTGCTGCTTCTGGCTAAGTTGATACAACGGATCGGCAATAATCTCACGCCCCTGCAACCAGGAGGAACTGGTCGGGAAACGACTCATCACATCCATCTCAACGTCAGGCTGTTGGCGGAGTATCGCATCGAGCAGCCCACGCATAATGGCGCTATCGCCGCGGTTGCCGCAGGTGTGGTTTCCCAAAATTAATAATTTCATCATGGCCTCATCAAAGGGGTTTCAAGCAAATCAATTAGGAACGCGTAATAACGTCTTGAGTTTTTCGCTCCGACAGAGCGTTTTTTTTAGTTCAATCAGCAAACTGTTGCGGGAAAGCGCGACGACCAGCGCAAAGCTCAGCACGCCGGTAAGCACCTGTAGCCCCAGCAACATCGGCAACGACAGGCTGCCTTCAAACAGCCGCCCGACCGCATAGCTGGTCAACAGCGTAGGCAACGACAGCCGCAGCGGCAGCCATAGACTGCGCAAATAGTCACGGTAGCTAGGTCCTAAAATGGGCTTAATCATCACGAAGTAGCTAAGAATGGTGTTGATGATCTGCACCAGCAAGAAGCCGAGCGTCACGCCAATCGCACCGCCGAGCTGCCCGCCGATAATCACCGCTGGAATAAACAGGAAGGTTTTAAACACATTGAATTTAAAGCTGATATCCACCCGCGCTTTCGCCATCAGCAGCGAGCCAATCGGATTACCGACCGAACGCAGTAGCCCTACCACACACAGCAATTGCAGAATTGGCACGATGTGTAGCCACTTTTCACCGAACACCAGCGGGACAAAGTTGTTGCTCACCACCATCAACCCCAACAGCGCCGGGAAGTTAATGATGCCCACAACCGACAGCAGCTTGTAGAAATTCACCCGCAGCTTTTCCGTGTCATCCTGAATTTTGGCGAATGCCGGAAACAACACGCGGGTAATAATCGGATTGAGCTTCATCGGTGGCACCACCGCCACGTTGTAGGCCAGGTTGTACCCACCGGCCACGCTGGCGCCGAGAATGCGTGCCAACGTCAGCGTCGAAAGGTTGGTGTTGATGTAGTTAACAATGCTGTCGGCGGTCAGCCATGCGCCAAAACGGAGGTTCGACATGACGGTCGCCAGCGAAAAGTGCAGCCCTGGACGATAGATTTTGCGGCCAAAGTAGCCAAACAGCAGCGTACGTACCGCACTGTTGACCAGATACCCGAGAATGGCGGTCATCGCCAATGGCCAGTAGTAGGCGCTAATCACCGTAAAAGTAAAACCGCTCAGCACCGCCGCCGTTTCAATGGAGCCAATCTTGTTGAACTCCAGTTCCTTTTGCATTAATGCACGAAACTGCTGACCGTGGGGGATCACCACAAACGCCAGCGACAGCGTCTTAATCATCGGGGCCAGATCCGGATTGTGTAAGACCTGGGCGATGGTATCGCTAAGCAGATACACCGCCGCACACACCACCAGCCCCAGTCCGACGTTCAGCCAGTACAACGTCGTCAGCTCAAGATGGCTTATCGCTTTGCGTTGGATAATCGAGTTGGCGATGCCGAAATCCGACAGCGTATCCGCCAGCGCAATAATGACCAGCGAGACGGTCAATAAACCAAACTGGTGGCCGTCAAACAGGCGCGCCAGCACAGTCATCTGCGCTAGCCCCAGACCGATAATCACCACCGTCGCCATCGCCGACCACTTCGCGCCGCTGATGGTTTTTTCTCTCAGGCTCATGTCAATTCCTCAATAGGCTGCTTTGTTGACAAAGCCTTTGAATACCGTCAGAAAAACAATGCGGATATCGAGCCACAGGCTCCATTCGCGGATGTATTCGAGATCGAACTCCACCCGCTTCTCCATTTTTTCCAAGGTATCTGTTTCACCGCGCCAGCCGTTGATCTGCGCCCAGCCGGTGATTCCAGGTTTCACCTTATGGCGCAGCATGTAGCCCTCAATCAATTGACGATACTGCTCGTTATGCGCCACCGCGTGCGGACGCGGGCCAACGATGGACATGCCGCCGGTCAGCACGTTAATAAACTGCGGCAGTTCGTCGAGCGAGGTACGGCGCAGGAAGTTGCCAACGCGGGTTACGCGCGGATCGTTCTGTGTCGCCTGTGTCACAACCGCGTCGTTTTCCATCACCCTCATTGAACGGAACTTCCACACCTTGATAGGCTTGCCGTCCATGCCATAGCGGGTTTGGCGAAAGATAATCGGCCCTGGAGAAGTCAGCTTCACCGCCAGCGCGATGCAGCACAGCGCCGGCGAAATCAGCAGCAGAATGCCCAGCGCCAGCACAATATCTTCCAAGCGTTTGATGATACGGTTAACGCCGGAAAGCGGCGTGTCGTACAGCGGTACCAGCGGAATGCCGTTCACCACTTCCACGCGGGAATGGAGAATGTTGAAGGTGAACACGTCGGGGATCAGCAGCACCGAACAGGTGGTGTCAGCCAAATCACGTACCAGATTTTTGATATCACCTTCTTCCTGCATCGTCATGGAGATATAGATATTATGAATTTTGCCGCTGCGGGCGTCGTCGCGAAGTTGCTCAAGATTACCCATCCAGTCGGCGTTAACACCGCCGGGTTTGGCATCGTAGTAACTACCCACCACTTCATAGCCCAGCCATGGCTGGTTGCGAAAACTTTCCAGCAGTTCCTGTCCTTCCGGCATATCACCGGCAACCGCAACGTAGCGGGTGTTATAACCACGATGGCGCAGCACGCCCGCGCCATAGCGAATGAACGCCCGGCTCGCCAGCATGCCGATGGTGCTCAACAGATACCACGCCAGCCAGATGCCGAAGTTGGTATTAAAATCATCATTGAACGCCAGCAGTCCGGCGGCAAACACAAGACTCAGCGTCCAGTTTTGCAGCAGCAACAGGAGCTCAGTGGTAATGCGTACACCGCGCCACGAACGATAAAAATCGGTGATCCCGCCGATCATCTGGAATACCACCAGCGTGACCAGCGCCATCAGCAGATGCAGGTACAAAAACGGCAACGCGACGGCCTGACACACCAGCCACAGCCCACCTAACATGATGGTGATGTCAGAAAAACGCTGCACCATTGAAATTAACGATGCATTCGTTTTGGCTCGTTCGCGCTTTCTTAGAGTCGTCATCGTCGGTCCTATTTAATGGTTTCCCCTCACCCCGGCCCTCTCCCCAAAGGGGCGAGGGAGAAAACCGGGCCTTTCCCTCTCCCGATAGCTAGGGAGAAAACCGGACTGTTCCCTCTCCCCTCTGGAGAGAGGGCTAGGGTGAGGGGCAATAATTACTGATTAAGTAACGCCAAAATGTCCTGCGTTCGCGCCTGCATCAGCGGCGTATTGCCGCGTGATTCGACGTTCAGCCGCACCACCGGTTCGGTGTTGGAGGAGCGCAGATTGAAGCGCCAGTCGGCAAACGCCAGGCTGATACCATCGGTGCGGTCAATCGACAGCGCGCTACCGGCGAAATGGGCCTCAACGCGAGCAATGGCCGCCGAGGGCTCAGCCAGTTGGCTGTTGATTTCACCGCTGGCCGGGAAGGCCGCCATCCGGTCGCAAACCAGCTCACCCAAGGTTTTGCCCTTCAGGCACAGCAGTTCGCTGACCAAAAGCCAAGGGATCATGCCGCTATCGCAGTAGGCAAAATCGCGGAAGTAGTGATGGGCGCTCATCTCGCCGCCGTACACCGCATCCTCTTGGCGCATACGTTCTTTGATGAATGCATGGCCGGTTTTTGACATCACCGGCGTGCCGCCCACCGCCGTGACGACATCCACGGTGTTCCAAGACAGACGCGGATCATGAATGATGCGCGCACCGGGATTCTTCTCGAGGAACGCTTCCGCCAGCAGGCCAACAATGTAATAGCCCTCGATAAACTGCCCTTTTTCGTCGAACAGGAAGCAGCGGTCGAAATCGCCGTCAAAAGCGATCCCCATATCGGCTCCGTATTTGAGCACCGCATCGCGGGTATCATCACGGCACTCCGGCAGCAGTGGGTTAGGAATACCGTGTGGGAAAGTACCGTCCGGGGTGTTATGTACCTTAATCAGGTTCACCGGCACGTTCAGCGCCTTAAAGCGCGCTTCCAGCGCATCCACCACCGGCCCTGCGGCACCGTTGCCGGAGTTCACAACCAGCTTCAACGGCTTGAGATTTTTGACGTCGATATAGCCCAGCAAATGGTCGACGTAGGCCTCTTGGAGATTGATTTTTTGGTAGCTGCCGCGCTGGTTTTCATCGACCGGTGGGAAGTCGTTGGCTTCCGCCAGCCGCTGGATATCGCGCAGGCCGGTGTCGCCGCTAATTGGACGCGCGCCTTCACGCACCAGCTTCATACCGTTGTAGTCAAGCGGGTTATGGCTGGCGGTCACTTCAATGCCGCCGTCAACGCCAAGATGGAAGGTCGCAAAGTAGATCTCTTCCGTGCCGGAAAGCCCAATATCCAGCACGTCCACGCCCGCATCTCGCAGGCCGCGCGCCAGCGCCATCTTCAGCGCTTCACTGGTCAGGCGTACATCGCCGCCCAACACAAGGGTTTTCGGCTTGAGGTATTCACCGTAGGCGCGACCAATGCGCCACGCGATATCTTCATTGAGCTCTTCGCCGAGCTTGCCGCGAATGTCGTAGGCTTTAAAACAGGTTAATTTTTTCATGTTTTACCTTTCTTCAGGCAACGGTTGGCCCTGACCTGTGAGGGTCATCAGTTTCAGTGTTATGAGTTGCCGGATGGCGCTTCGCTTATCCGGCCTACGGTTTGGCTTTTGTAGGCCCGGTAAGCGCAGCGCCACCGGGCGCGATACGCTGGCTACACGCGCCCGTAACGATCTTGGAAGCGCACCACATCATCCTCTTCCAGATAGGCGCCAGAGCGCACTTCAATCAGGTCAAGCGGGATCTTCCCCGGGTTTTCCAAGCAGTGGGTGACGCCAAGCGGAATATAAATTGATTCATTTTCGCCCAGCAGTTTGGTCTCATCATTGAGGGTGACTTTGGCGGTCCCAGCGACCACTATCCAGTGTTCAGCTCGGTGGTGATGCATTTGCAGCGACAATCCTTCACCCGGCTTCACGCTTATTCTCTTCACCTGATAGCGTTCGCCCGAATCGATGGAGTCATATTTGCCCCAAGGACGATAAACTTCGCGGTGAATATGGTGTTCATGACGGCCATCGGCCTTAATTTTCTCGACCACCTTTTTGACGTCCTGCACCGAATTGCGGTCGGCGATAAGCACCGCGTCTTTGGTTTGCACCACCACCAAATCCTTTACCCCGACGGTCGTCACTAATCCCGATTCGGCGTAAACGTAGCTGTTTTCCGTTTTGTGGCTAATAACGTCGCCATGATGCACGTTGCCTTCCGGCGTGCGGTTGCTGATTTCCCACAGCGACGACCACGAGCCCACATCGCTCCAGCCAGCATCCATCGGCACCACCACCGCATCGGCGGTGCGTTCCATCACCGCATAGTCGATTGACTCGTCCGGGCAGCTCAGGAACGCCTCTTCGTCGACGCGGATAAAATCGAGATCCGGGTCGGTGATATCCATCGCTTTTTCACAGGCGCTGAGAATATCCGGGCGATATTTCCCCAGCTCCTCCAAATAACGTCCGGCGCGGAACAAGAACATGCCACTGTTCCAGTAGTACTCACCGCAGGCCACATACGCTTGCGCGGTTTCCAGATTCGGTTTTTCCACAAACTGCGCCACTTCAAAGGCCAGCGCATCTGTATTACCGGGGCTCACCTCGCCGCGACGGATATAGCCGTAGCCGGTTTCCGGTAACGAAGGAACGATGCCGAAAGTCACCAGCTTGCCGCTTTGCGCAAACTCAGTGGCCTCACGTACAGCGGTGCGGAAAGCGTCTTCATCTTGGATGACGTGATCCGCCGCCAGCACCAGCATCAGCGGATCGTTGTCCGGCTCACGACGTTTTGCCGCCAGCGCCGCCAGCGCAATCGCCGGAGCGGTATTGCGCCCAACCGGTTCCAGAATGATATTTTCCGTCAGCTTGTTGAGCTGGCGCAGCTGTTCAGCAACGATGAAACGATGCTGTTCGTTGCAAATGACCACTGGACTGGCGCACTTCACGCCCTGCAGACGATTTACCGTGGCCTGCAGCATGGTCATCTCGCCTTTCAGGCACAGAAACTGCTTAGGGTAAAGCACTCGGGACAACGGCCACAGGCGGCTGCCCGAGCCACCGGCCATCACGACCGGGAAAAGCGTAGATTGACTCATCGTTTAACCCCGAATATCAGCAATAAATTGGTTAAGCACGTGCTCTTTATCGAGCGAGCGTTCGGCCCAAGCGCGGGCGACAACATTGTGTTTTGGCATCATCAGCGCCTGGGTAATGCCTTCCACCAGCGCAGGAACCGATTCTGGCGTCACGCACACCGCAATGCCCGGATTGTCCTGACACAGCTGACCCAGCTCGGTTGTCGCTTCTGCCGTGATCACCGCGGTGCCGCCAACAGCCAGAATATTGGTCAGTTTGGAAGGCAAAACGGCATCCGCCGCGCCGCGTTTTTGAATCACCAGATGGCAGTCGCCAATCGCCAGCAGCGCGGGTAAATCTTCATATGATTGCAGCGGCAGAAACGTCACGTTATCCAGCCCGCGTTCAGCGGCCAGTTTTTCTAAACGCGCCTTGCCGCCACCCTGGCCGACAATCACAAACTGCCACGGCTGTTCGCGGAGCCGGTCGGCGGCATCAATCACGCTCTCCAGCCCCTGTTTTTCCCCGATGTTGCCGGAGTAGAGAATAATTTTGCGCGCGTCATCAAGCCCCAAGCGGTGACGCAGGGCGATAACCAGAGTTTGCGGAACATCGCGAAAACGGGCGACTTCCGACCAGTTGGGGAAGAAAATCACCTTCTCTGCCGGCACGCCTTTTTCACAGGCTTTGTTCATCATCGAACGCGAAATCGTCGACACGTTATCGACGTTATGCAGGCCGTTGCGCTCAAAGGCGCTGGCCAGTTTTGCCACCCGGCCACCGTTGCCCTTGCCGGCCATGCCCAGTCCAAGCATGGCATCCACTTCATAATCCTGGATATGCAGCAGAGTGCGTGCACCGGACAGTTTCGCCAGTAGGCGCATGCCCGGCGTGCAAAACAGCGTCGGCACCACGCCGATAATGCGATCCGGCTTCCAGCGACGCTGTGCCATCAGCGGGAAAAAGCTGCTTAACGCAAAGCTGCCAAGATGAATCAAACGCTTTAACGTTGACGGCTGCTTTGGTACATACAGCGGACAGCGCCAAACGGTGGCAGCGCCCTCTTCCCGGCGGTAGCTCCAGCTTTTGTAGTTCACGCCGACCTGCCATTGCGGATAGTAAGGCGGCGCGGTGATCACCCGTACCTCGTGCCCCTGTTGCGCCATCCACTCAACCATTTCGCCGGTGTACTTGCCGATGCCGGTGAGCTCCGGTGAGTAGTTAATGCCGTACACCAGAATTTTCATAAACCCGGTACCTCGGCCATTTTGTCAACGCGGAAATAGGCGCGACTGTTGTCATGAACGTTGTCCGCCGCCAGCAGCGCCTGCGGGCTCAGCCAGCGATATTCGTTATGCTGAGCCACCGGCAGTGCGAGCGTGTCGGCGTCCACCTGAAGGCGGAAGCCCAGCACGATGTAGTGGGTGGAAAAATCCTTGCCCGAGAAATTATCGTCATAGAAATGCTGCCACACGCCGTGGAAATGACCTGCCGTCATGGGCAGACGCAGTCCTAGCTCAGCTTCCGTCAGACGAGCAAACGCCTCGGCCAGCGATTCATCCTTCTGCACACGTCCCCCCGGCACAAACCAGAAGCCCTGTGCCGGACGGTTGTTGCGCAGCCCCAGCAGGATCTCACCCTGCGCGTTCTCAACGATCAAATCGATGGAGATAAGCGGCGTAGACTGCACCACGGTGGCAAACGCCTGCTGGCTTAAAAACATCGGTTACCCCCGGAAGCGGTGCTGGTTTTCTAAAAACCACTGGTAGGTGCTAGCAAGGCCAGCCTCCAGCGAGATTTCGTGATACCAGCCCAACTGATGCAGACGTGACACGTCCAGCAGCTTGCGCGGCGTGCCGTCCGGTTTGGTGGCGTCAAACACCACGCGGCCTTTGAAGCCCACCACCTTCGCCAGCGTCTGCGCCAGTTCACGAATGGTGCAGTCAACCCCGGTGCCGACGTTGATGTGCGACAGCATCGGCTGGGTGTTTTCGAGCCACACGCTGCGATCCAACTCCATCACGTGAATGCTGGCGGCCGCCATATCATCCACATGCAGGAACTCGCGCATCGGCGTACCGCTGCCCCATACCACCACATCGGCGGCGTTTTGCTGTGCCGCCTCGTGGAAGCGGCGCAGTAGCGCCGGGATAACGTGCGAATTACTCGGATGGAAGTTATCGTTCGGCCCATACAGGTTGGTTGGCATTACCGAGCGATAATCACGGTTATGCTGGCGGTTGTAGGACTCACACAGTTTGATCCCCGCTATCTTGGCAATCGCATACGGCTCGTTAGTGGCCTCCAGCGTCCCCTGCAGCAGTTCACTTTCATGCATTGGCTGATTCGCCATCTTCGGATAGATGCACGATGAGCCGAGGAACAGCAGCTTATTCACGTTGTGGCTGTGTGCCGCATGAATGATGTTGCTTTCAATCATCATGTTTTCGTAGATGAAATCCGCCGGGAAGGTGTTGTTGGCAACGATGCCGCCTACCTTCGCCGCTGCCAGATACACCTGGTCGATGTTCTCGCGGGCAAAGAAGTCATTCACCTCGCGACCGTCCAGCAGGTTTAGCTCCTCACGGCTACGCAGCACTAAATCGACGTTGCCGCGCGCCGTAAGCTGGCGGACGATAGCGGAGCCGACCATCCCTCGATGGCCCGCAACAAAAATACGTTGTCGGCTCATACTTAGGACTCCAGCGCGATCGCCACTTCGTAGCCGTGGGATTTCAGCAGGGAATGTTTCTTCGCCGCTTCCAGATCTTTGGCGACCATTTCAGAGACCATTTCTTTCAAGGTGATTTCAGGCTTCCAGCCCAGTTTTTCGTGCGCTTTGGTTGGGTCACCCAGCAGGGTTTCCACTTCCGCCGGACGGAAGTAGCGCGGATCAACGGCGACCATCACATCGCCCGGTGCAACGCCTGGCGCGTCGTGACCGGTGACGGAGACCACAATCCCCTTCTCTTCCACACCGGTACCTTCAAAGCGCAGTTTGATACCGAGCTGTGCCGCCGCCATTTCAACGAACTGGCGAACCGAATACTGCACGCCGGTAGCAATAACGAAGTCTTCCGGATTTTCTTGTTGCAGCATCATCCACTGCATTTTTACGTAATCTTTGGCGTGGCCCCAGTCACGCAGCGAATCCATATTGCCGAGGTACAGGCACTTCTCTAGGCCTTGGGCAATGTTAGCAATCGCGCGGGTGATTTTGCGGGTCACGAAGGTCTCGCCGCGACGCGGGGACTCGTGGTTAAACAGAATGCCGTTACAGGCGAACATACCGTAGGATTCACGGTAGTTGACGGTTATCCAGTAGGCGTACAGTTTCGCCACCGCATACGGTGAGCGCGGGTAGAAAGGCGTAGTCTCTTTCTGTGGGATTTCCTGCACCAAGCCGTACAGCTCGGAAGTCGAAGCCTGATAGAAACGGGTTTTCTTCTCAAGGCCTAAGAAGCGAATGGCCTCCAGCAGGCGCAGCGTCCCCATCGCATCAACGTCGGCGGTGTATTCCGGCGATTCAAAAGAGACCGCTACGTGGCTCATTGCGCCGAGGTTGTAGACTTCATCCGGCTGCACTTCCTGTAAAATACGGGTCAAGTTGGAGCTGTCGGTCAAATCGCCGTAGTGCAGGTGAAACTTCGGGTTTGCCGCGTGAGGATCTTGGTAGATGTGATCCACACGTTCGGTGTTAAAGGAGGAAGCACGACGTTTGATCCCGTGAACTTCGTATCCTTTTTCCAGCAGCAGTTCTGCCAGGTAAGAACCATCCTGCCCGGTTACGCCGGTAATAAGTGCGACTTTCGACATTATATTTTCCTCAAATAGTCCCGTTTAGGGAGTAACGTTCTCTACGCGTTGACGCGTGACCACTGCGGGATTGCCACGGCAAATCATATTTGCCGGTAGCGACTTAAATACGCTGCTGCGGGCGCCGACAATCGTGCCGGCACCAATCGTGATACCGGGAGCAACAAACACATCGGTTGCCAACCAGCATTTTTCACCGACCACAATCGGCGCGGCATTGATATCAAAATGCGCGCTCTGATAATCGTGGCTACCGGTGCATAAATAACATTTCTGCGAGACCACTGAATTGGCACCAAGGGTAATATCCCCAAGGGTATAAAGCACCGCGTCATCGCCCACCCAAGCGTAATCACCAATCGTTAATTTCCATGGATAGGTAATTTTTACCGATGGACGAATGACTACGTTTTTTCCTATTTTTGCGCCAAACAGACGTAATAAAAATACGCGCCAGCGGTACAGTATTTGCGGCGACCAAGCGAATAACGTGGCCTGTACTGCCCACCAAAGTTGAACTTTTATTCCACCGGCGCCACGAAAACCATTGGGTACTCTGAAGCCAGATAATTCCTGCATCCTATTTCCTTAGGCTTTGTTATATAGCGCCTTTGCTTTGCCGGTTGTTCGCAAGCGTAATAAATAAGACAATTCTGTTAGCAAGGCTGGCATGCGTAATATTTCACGCTGGACTTTTTTAGCATCCTGGCACAGCTGAATATTGTTGGTGGTGGATACACCGCCCATTGAGAATTCAGACACCAAGCCTTTTATTCGTTTGAATCGGAAACCCGATTTATACATTTTAGCGGTCAGCGCATAATCTGAAGAAACCCGATACTGAACGTCATAAGGATAATTTTTCAACCCGCGAAGTGGGAAGAAAATTGCCTGATGACTCGCCGGCAGGCTGTGGTAAATATACCACCCCTGCTTGGCGCTACGGCGGATCTGATTACCATCGCCAAAGTCGAGCATCGCATCACCCAGAAACATTGAATCGTCTTGGCATCCGCGCAGCTTACGCACAAACTGGGCGACCTCAGGGTGGAAACCGTCGCCGGAATTGAGAAACAGCACGAACTTGCCGTTGGCCATGTTAATGCCTTTATTCATCGCATCGTACAGGCCGTTATCCGGTTCGCTAACGTAGCGTAACTGGTACTGTCCATTACGTTTTTCGAGAAATTCAGCGGTACCGTCATTCGAGCCACCATCAACCACAATCCACTCAAAGGTCAGGCTCGGATCGCGTGCCAGATGAGCCAGCGAACGCCACGTTTTCACCACGCCTTCATAGTTGCGAAAGGCTACGGTAATCACACTTAACAACATGTTGCACCTCATCTGCTGTCGGTAATATTCAGCGCTTTACGCAGAATAAAAGGACAGACAATTAAAAACGCATATTCTGGGCTAAATATCGAGCCGGTGAAAAACAATGAAATCGGCGTAAAAAGATACAGTTGCACGGCGAAATTTCGATTATTCCCAAAAGCGTTAATGAACAATTTAAAAACGTAATACAGATAGCCTGCGGTTAATATCACAGCAAACCATGAAAAATAAATCATTAACAGGTACAGACCATTGTCTATGGTTTTTCCGACATCCGCACCGTTAAATATTCCGAATGATGCAACATATTCGTAAAGAGATCCAAAGCGAATCACCCCATCAATACTTGTCAATGAGTAACCGACCATCACCAACGGACCAATAATACGGTAGTAGGATGATGATCCCTCTGTCCCCAAATCACCCAAGCGTGTTGTAATATACGGAAAAGCAAATACTAGGCCGACTAAAAAAACGCCCAGCGAGATAATTGCCAATGGCAGTTTTTTCTTAATCGCCTCTTTGTTCAGATACTGGAAAGCCCACTCCAGCAGATAGAACAGGATAAATGTCATTACCCCAGAGAACGATCCAGAAAGAATTATCCCTGCCAGAATCATAGCATCAGACTTCGGCGTTTTGATACCAAACTGTTTGATGCAAAGCCAAATTGAGATTAATGCCAGAGCAAAGAATGCCGGTTCGAAATAAAGCGCGGTAGTACGCTTGCCACCGAACTTGATAAAGTTCAGTACATAGCTATTACTGTATATAAGATATTTCGAAATTATCTCAATCAGACTGCTGCCGCCAAACAGAATAATCTGCGCCATTTCGAGGGCAGCTAGCAGCACAATAATGGTTATCACCACGTAGAAGAAGCGCAGGATCTTGCGATGGTTGTGCGCAGAAATAGTTTTGAAGCGAATGCTCCAGACCATGCCGATAATAATCACGATATAGACAAACAGCATCGTCGAGGTGACGTACTTGCTGGGGTCTAACGACTGACCAAACACGTAGTTAAACAGCGTCAGCCCCACGCCCAGCCCGAGGGCAATCATCAACTTTTTGAGATTGATGCGTTCAACAAACAGCAACAGCAGGACAGGCAAAAAGGTCACGATGGTAATCGGGAAACTCTCACCCAGTTGCGCCAGTTTGACGTTAACCAACAGGTAGATTAACGGCAGCAGCAGATAGCTACAGACTTTGATAGAACGAGACATATTCCTCCAGCATCTGTTGCCCGCTGTAGGCTTGGCGGCTGCGCGCGCTAAAGCGTTCGAGCGTGGTGCCAAATACCGCCTGCGCAATCTGCGCTTTTGGTAGTTGGGCCAGCGCCAGCGCGTCATGCTCAGTGACCGTGCGACCGCCGGATTTTTCCAGCACCTCTTTTGCCGCATCACTATGGGTAGCAATCACCGGCACACCGATGGAGAGCGCTTCACAGAGGATCAGCGGGTAGTTATCCACTCGCGAGCTGAACAGCAGCGCATCAAGGGGATTAAGCTCACTCATCAACTGGCGTTTGTCGGTGAGGTAACCGTGGTTCACCACGTTGTCGCCGGTAAACGGCGAGAATTTGCCGAAGGTATGCACTTCAACTTTGTCGCCGAGGGCGATGATATCGCGCACCAACTGCTGATTGGTTTTACCGTCATAGCGCAGATCGTGAGCCACCACGGCAATCTTAGGCCGTGAAGCGGCGGCGTTGACTGGCGTAAGCTCGGCTAAAATTGCTTCAGTAGCGACGTCGATACCGTTATTAATAATCTGGCAACGCCCTGCCCCGTAAAGGCTATTGAAGGCATCGGCAACGTGCTGGCTTGGCGAGATAAAGCGGCAACCCAGCGCCAGCATCTGGCGGAACAGGTGACGTTTTTCATCCACTAAGCTGTGTGCGCGGTCAACTTTTACCGGCGGATAGTTGCTGAGCGTCGGACACTTCTGGCAACCGTTTTTCCAGCCTTCGCAGCCATCGAGAAACGCGCAGCGTCCGGTTACGCTCCAGTGATCGTGCAGCGTCCAGATAAAAGTGGTGTCGCTTTTATGCGCTTTTACGCGCTCACAGAAACTCACCACATCAGCGAGATTCAGCCAATAGCTGTGCATAACATGAAAATGCAGCACCACCGGCCCTTCAAGACGGGTCACCTGGCGGTAGAGATTGTTCAGATTGCCAAACAGATCGCGGTTAAACAGGCGAAACAGCGCCAAATTTGCTACCGAGGTCAGCCGGGTAGTTTGCTTTACCACCTGCGGGTAGCGGTCGTGGCTGACGCTTTTTTTGCCGCCTTTGCCATAACCGTAGACAAACGTTGAAGTCAGGCCCTGACGCAGTGCGCGCTGATGGAGATCCAGCGCCACACCTGCCGCGCCGCCCTCGGCGAGCCGAACGTTAAATTGCAGAATATTCATTTTATTACCTTCACTCGCGCCTTCTCACCCACCACCAGCGCATTATCAGGAACATCGTCCAGCACCACGCTGCCAGCGCCCACCGTCACGTTGTGACCAATGCGAATACCGCCGATGACCACCACGTTGGCACCAAGTTCTACGCCGTTGCCAAAAGTTGGACACTCCAGACTATTGGGGCCACGATTGCCCAGCGTTATGCCGTGGCGAATGGTAAAATCATCGCCCGCCACCACGTTTTTATTGATAACCACCGCGTAGCCATGGTGGATGGTGAAACGTCGGCCAATGGTTGCCGCCGCCTGAATTTCATAACCGAAAAAGCATTCGGTGAGGATGCGGTACAGCACCAGCACCGGTGCCGCCCACAGGTTGTTCAAGACGTTTTTTTTGCGCCATACCGAGCAGAAATGAGCAATCCGATAGGCCGCCACCATGCAGCAGGGGCGCAGGCTCCAGCTATTTGCGCGAAAATCTTCCAGTCGCATTATTTGCTCCGTAACCCATCAACCCAGCGTTTGCCGTTGCGTACCGACAGCAGCGTCAGCAATGTTTTCCAAGTCATATGTTTATTGCGGATCTGATAGAGCGTATACAGCTGGTACTTCTTACTGGCGCGGTCGAACTTGGCTTTGTGCTTGCGGTAGAAGCTGAAGTAGCCGGAGAATTTTTTCGGTGATGAGGTGATCTGCATTTCACCGTGGTTGATATGCAAAATTTGCGTCGCGGCATCAATCTTCCACGGCTCCCCGTAGGCCACCACCATGCGCAGGAAGATGTCGTAGTCCTGCGCCGCCTTCAGTTCGGTATCAAACAGGCTCTCTTTAAAACGCCACGCCCAGCTAAAGACCTGATTGCCGATAATGTTGCGCTTGTAAAACAATTGGCGGGAAAACGGTGATTTCGGGTACAGCGGCAGGCTGGCGGGTTGTGAATAGACCTCGCCTTCGCAGACATAGTCGTTGGCATACAAAAATGCGTGGTTCATCAGCGCATGCTTATGTTCGAGAAAGATCGATAACCGATTCGGCGTCCACTCATCATCGTCGTCGATACCGGTAATAAACTGTCCCCTCGCCTGTAGGATGGCCTGATTGCGCACCGCACAGGCACCGGAGTTAAAGTCGTTGCGGGTGTACTGCACCCGGGGATCGTTTAACTCGGTGACGAACTGCTGCAGCTGTTCGTATTGGCTGGAGCAGTCATCAACGATGATCATCTCCCAGTGCGGATAGTCCTGGCGCAGAATGGATTTGATTGCGCGGACGGCCAGCTGCTGTCGATTCCAGGTTGGCATGTAGATGGAGATCAAAGGGTTGTCTATGGTCATTGGGTGTCTCCGAATAAGGTATTGCGCATTTCCCCTCATCCCGGCCCTCTCCCCAATGGGGCGAGGAAGAAAAGATGGTCCCTTCTCACCTTTGGAATGGGGGAGAAAAAGACGGCGCCGAGCGGTCCCCTCTCCCTTTTGGGGAGAGGGTTAGGGTGAGGGGCAAAGGTTATTTAGAATCCGACTGATATTCGTATTCGTAGTAGCCGTAATCCTGATAGCCGGTCGCGCGGCGGAAAATGGAGTTCAGAATCACCCCTTTCACCGTAATACCGTTTTGCGCAAAGCGGCTTAGGCTGGTTTCGACCTCTTTTAGGGTATTCACCGCATAGCGCGTCACCATCAGCGAGGTTCCAGCATGACGGCCGACGATGGCGGCATCGGTAACAGCCAGAATTGGCGGCGTATCAATCAACACCAAGTCATAGTTTGCAGACCCCCACTTCAGCAGTTCGCTAAAGCGTTCGTTCATCAAAAGCTCAGAGGGATTCGGTGGGATCTGCCCGCGTGGAATCAAATCAAAGTTAGGAATGGAGGTGCGTTTCGCGCAGCTTTCAACCGGCGTTTTGCCCACCAGCACATCGGAAAGGCCGTTGTCGTTAGTGGTGCCCAGCAGTTCGTGGGAGTAGCCTTTACGCATATCGCAGTCGATCATCAGCACCCGTTTGTGGGTCTGGCTTATCACTGCCGCGAGGTTGGCGCAGACGAAGGTTTTACCGATAGACGGGCTGACCCCGGTCATCATCAGCACGTTATTCTCCGCCTGCATCATGGCAAAGTGCAGGCTGGTGCGCAGGCTGCGAATCGCTTCAATCGCCAGATCGGTTGGATTCCCCACCGCCAGCAGTTGGCTCTGTTTGTAGCGCTTGACGCCGTTCACGCTCTTGACGCTGTCATGGGATTTTTGCCACTCGGACAGCGGAATGCTGGCATAGACATTGATTCCATGCTCTTCCAGCACCTGTGGGCTTTCAATGCCGCGGTTAAACAACGAGCGCAACAGGACGCCGACAATCGACAACATCAGGCCCAGAATAATGCTGCCGAGAATAATCAGCGCTTTCTTCGGTTTTACTACGCCCGGCTGGGCAATCGCGGGGTCAACAATGCGCACGTCACCGACGGTGCTGGCTTTGGTGATTTTCAGCTCCTGCTGTTTGTTAAGCAGTTGCATATAGACCTGCTGACCGGATTCCACATCGCGGGTCAGACGCACTATCTCCTGCTGAGTTTTCGGCATCGCCGTCACGCGCTGGCTGAGCTTCGCTTTCTCATCTTCCAGCGCCCGACGTTTTTCCAGCAGCGTGCGGTACGCCGGGTGGATACGGGTGTAGAGTTTGGATATTTCCGCTTCGCGGAAGGTCAGTTCGTTGAGCTGGGCATCAATGTTAACCATTGAATCGAGCACCGATTTCGCTTCCAGCGGCAGATCAACGGAGTCCTTTTGCTGGCGATAGGCGTTGAGTTTATTCTCAGCAACATCAAGCTGGCTGCGCACCTGAGGCAGCTGAACTTCCAAGAACTCAAGACTCTTCGCCGCTTCTTCTGATTTACGCGCCACATTCTGCGCCACATAGTTGTGGGCAATGCTGTTGAGAATATCGCGGATCTGGTCTTTATCTTCGCCGACCATCGTCAACGTCAGTACGCCAGAGTCTTTGCCGTCTTCGGTGACGCTCAGGCTGTTTTGCAGATTATTGATCATCCCCAGCGTCGAGTATTTGGTCAGAGTAAAGCTGGCACCGTCGCGGGCAGCAATCCCGGCTACCACCAGCGATACGCCGCCGTGGTTAACCGCCTCACCCACTTTGCCTTCCACGCTGAAACCCTCGTCGTTGCTCAGGCGGTAAGTCGTTGGGCTCAGCACATCCAAGGTAAAGGTGCTGTCCGCCATCGCCGCCGGGCGATTAAAGGTCGTGACTTTCACCGTCTCATTCTGACGTCCCATCAGCCGTTCCCACCCGGTCCCGAGAATCGGGAAGGTGTTCTTGCTAACGGCGATATCAAGATCCAAATCGTCAACGGTTTTGCCCAGCACCAGGCGGGAGGTGATCATTTGGATTTCCGCCTCAGACGCTGGCGGTTTACTGGTCAGCGCATTGCTGATGTCCTGTACCAGCGCGCTGCCTTGGTTTTGCTCTATCCGCACCAGCGCATCGGCGCTGTAGATTGGCGTGGCGAACAGGGTGTAGACAACGGCGGCGGCGGCAAACACGGCGGTAATGCCGATTATCCACCACTTCGCTTCAATGACCGTGCCAACAAGTCGGCCAATATCAATCTCATCGCCGCCCGAGGCCGCCGGGCTTATCTGTTTTACTTTATCTGTCATGATTATCCCTGCTGTGCTTTCAGTGCCTGCGCCCACTGGGTCGCTGACCTGTCGAGTAACTGGTACACCGCTTCAAAAGCCTCACGGCTTTTACGATACGGATCGGGAATATCGCGTTCGTTATCCCAATGACCAAAAAGCATGACCTTGCCGCGCATCTCCGGCGCCATTTCATGCAGGGTGGCGATATGGCGTTTTTCCATCGCCAGAATCAGATCGTACTCCCGGCACATGCGCCCGGAGAGCTGGCGCGCACAATGTCCTTCGAGCGAAATATCATGAACCGCCGCCACGCTGGCGGCGCGTTCGTCCGCCGCTTTTCCGACCAATGCACCTAGCCCCGCCGACTCAACGGTCATCTGCGGCAAATGGCTTCTCAGCAGACGTTCAGCCGTAGGGGAACGGCAAATGTTCCCCACGCAAACCACAAGAATTTTGTTAAACATGTCGGTTACCACGTATGAATGTCTTTCGCCGAATCGGTCATGTAGCGAACGCCACTGATGGTCGGCAACAGTTGGTTGATCAGACGGTTCCAGCGGGCAACCGGCGCGGTAGTGACATACACCACGTCATACGGCTGGAGGATAAAGTTGGTTGCCATGACCAGCGATGTCGCATCGGACATATCCAGCTGATAGATGTTGGCCATCTTGCCGCTGTTGCCGTTTTTGGTTGGGCGAATAACGAAGATGCCGCTGGCGTCGGAGGTGGTCAGATCGATACCTTCTGCCTGGCCCAGCGCTTCGGTCAGGGTCATGCCGCTGAAGTCCATCTTGAGGGTGCTCTGTTTTTTCACTTCACCCATCACGAAGACTTTCAGGTCGTCGTTGCGCGGCACAAACAGAATGTCGCCCGGATAGAGCAAGCGGTTCTGGCTGAGATCGCCATTTTGCATCAGCGCCTGTACGGAAATGCGCTGCTCGCGGCCATCGTGGGTCAGCACCACATTGCGCCAGTCGGCAAGTTCACCAAGGCCGCCGGCGGCGTTGAGCGCATCCAGTACGGTGAGCGGGACGTTGGTGATCGCCTGTTGGCCGGATTTATTGACCTGTCCGGACACATAGACTTTCTGCGAGCGGAAGGCAGCAACGTTCACATCCACCTGCGGGTCGGTGATGTAGGCGGCAAGGCGCTGGGTGATGGTCTGGCGGATTTCCGCCAGCGTACGTCCCTTAACCTGCACTTTACCGATGTAGGGATAGAAGATAGTGCCGTCCGGCTGGACCCAGTTGCCGGTATCGCTGGAGCTACGATATTGCCCGGCTGGGGTAGTCAGTTCCGGGTGGTCCCAGACGGTTACGTTCAGCACATCGCCTGAACCCACGCGGTACTGGTAATTGCTTAACTCCTGATCCAGCGACATGTTAGGTTGCGCGACGTTAGGACGTGGGCGTAATTGTTCAATCAGTCGCGGGGTCAGCGGATAAACATTCACCATCCGGCCAATGTCATAATCAGCATCCTGCTGCTTAATCACATCTTTTCCGTAGGTAGACATATTGCTGCCTGGAAGTATGGTGCAACCACTCATCAAGCTTACCGACACCAATAATGGCATCAATTTTAGTTTGGATTTCATCATTGATTATTTATCACTTTGGCAGAAAATTATCCTGTGCGAATTAAATTAACCCGTACCATTTGATTACCAGAACATTCACCATGCATTTAATTCCCAGTGAATATAACTGGCATATATCCTAAAATAGATTAGATTCATCCGCAGGCTATTGACAGAATAATCGAGACTTTACCTCATGCCTTCAGGCACGCTACCGCCCTTGGCTTTCAGCTACCAATTCACCTTAAAATCATGTTGTTATGTAGATTCAGCCTATCCCACAAAACCTTGCAGAATATTCCTAGGTTTAAATGAATGAATATATTCTGGTATCAGAACATTTTATGACGCACAGCAATGACTATTTCATTCAATACCGGGAGAATTGTTGCAGCTAACTGAATAGCAGGCAAGGCGTGGCCGTCCTAAAGAATAATTTTAAGATTAAGTTTAAGCTTAATAAAAATTGAGTTTTAGGATTTTCTTTATATTGACAAATTACACAATGAGATTATCCCCCACTGCATATTAATAATATATTTCACCATCTCGCTGCTCATTATTTTCTGCCTACGCTGATTTTTGCCCGGAGAAATCACCGCCAGACATTGCATTTTCCTGCGCATTTATCCATGATCTATTTGTCTTGTAACATAAGGTTTTAACCAACGTATGGAATGGATTGCCGATCCGTCTATTTGGGCGGGACTCGTGACGCTGGTCGTCATCGAGCTGGTTCTCGGAATTGATAATCTGGTGTTTATCGCTATCTTGGCCGAAAAGCTGCCGCCTGCCCAACGCGACCGTGCGCGCGTCACCGGGCTGGTTTTGGCGATGGTCATGCGCCTGCTGCTGCTGGCGTCTATCTCATGGCTAGTCACTCTGACCAAACCGCTATTTAGCATCCGTGATTTTACTTTCAGCGCCCGCGACCTGATCATGCTGGTCGGCGGCTTCTTCTTGTTGTTTAAAGCGACGGTGGAACTCAACGAGCGGCTGGAGGGCAAAGACAACGACAGCCCAACCCAGCGGCGCGGTGCGCGCTTCTGGCCGGTTGTGACGCAGATAGTGGTGCTGGATGCCGTCTTCTCATTAGATTCGGTGATTACCGCCGTCGGGATGGTTGACCATCTGGCGGTGATGATGGCTGCGGTCATTATCGCCATCAGCCTGATGCTGCTTGCCAGTAAAGCGCTCACCCGCTTTGTGAACAGCCATCCGACTATTGTCATATTGTGTCTCAGCTTCCTGCTGATGATTGGCTTTAGCTTGGTGGCGGAAGGTTTTGGCGTGATCATTCCAAAAGGCTACCTGTATGCCGCTATTGGTTTCTCAGTGCTGATTGAGTTCCTCAATCAGCTCGCCATCTTCAACCGCCGGCGCTTCCTCACCGCTAACCAGTCGCTGCGTAGCCGGACCACCGACGCAGTTATGCGCTTGCTGAGCGGTAATAAAGAAGATGCCGAGCTGGATGCGGGAACGGCGTCAATGCTGGTCGATCAGGATAATCAGCAAATCTTTGACCCGCAGGAGCGGCGAATGATTGAACGCGTGCTGAATCTCAACCAGCGTACGGTGAGCAGTATCATGACCTCACGCCATGATATTGAGCATATCGACCTCAGCGCGCCGGAACACGAAGTGCGGGCGCTGCTGGAGAAAAACCAGCATACGCGGCTGGTTGTTACCGGCGGTGACGATGAAGAAGACCTGCTGGGCGTAGTGCACGTCATTGACCTGTTGCAACAGTCATTGCGCGGAGAACCGCTGAACTTACGCGTTCTTATCCGCCAGCCGTTGGTCTTCCCGGAAGCGCTACCGCTGCTGTCAGCGCTGGAGCAGTTCCGTACGGCGCGCACCCATTTTGCCTTTGTCGTGGATGAATTTGGCTCGGTGGAAGGGGTAGTGACGTTAAGTGACGTAACGGAAACCATTGCTGGTAACCTGCCGAATGAAGCCGAAGAGATCGATGCGCGCCACGATATTGCGCGTAATGCCGATGGTAGCTGGACGGCGAACGGTCATATGCCGTTGGAAGATTTGGTGCAATATATCCCGCTGCCGCTGGACGATAAGCGTGAATATCACACCATCGCTGGACTGCTAATGGAGCATCTACAGCGGGTTCCTAAAGCGGGTGAAGTGGTGCAGATTGGCCCGTGGACGCTGAAAACCTTACAGGTTGAAAGCCACCGGGTACAGAAAGTGCAGATTATCCCGCCACCGCAGGATGAGTTGGATTACGAAGTGTAGTCGTATTGCCTTGGATTGCCGGATGGCGGTGTAAACACCTTATCCGGCCTACGTGTTGGATATGTGCCTGATTGCCGGATGGCGGTGTGAACACCTTGTCCGGCCTACATGTGGGATATTTTCCTGACTGCCGGATGGCGGTGTGAACACCTTATCCGGCCTACATGTGGGGTATTTACCTGATTGCCGGATGGCGGTGTGAACACCTTATCCGGCCTACGTGTTGGATATGTGCCTGATTGCCGGATGGCGGTGTGAACACCTTATCCGGCCTACATGTGGGGTATTTACCTGATTGCCGGATGGCGGTGTTCCGATCTACTCGGTGGCTTGTAGGCCTGATAAGCGTAGCGCCATCAGGCAATTCCTTGGGCTACGGCTTATCCAACAGCTGCTTCACATCTTTGCCCGACTGCGTATTCTTGTTACGCTCGGCCCAATCGTTCAGCCTCCGTTTCGCCTCGCTTTGCAAATGACGACGCAATACTTGGTCCACCTGCAGGCTGTAGTTCAACTCGCTCCACTTACCGTAAACTCTTAACGGAATGGCGGTCGTTTTCAGGATATCCACCAGCCTACTCTGCCCCTGCCAGCCTCCGGTCACCTGAATAGCGAACTGCATATCACCCGTTTCTTTCACTAAATCTAGCGCTCCTTTACCGGTGAGCGACATCAGTGAAGAGGTACCAACCATATTGCTAAAGGTCATGGTGCCGTTATCGAGGTCGATATCTGAAGCGAATCTGTCCAAGCGTGTAGCACTGTCAAAGTTGTCCTGGCTTTGAATATCCGTACTGCGCTGCACGGCCTGCTGCACCAGCTGCTGGAAATTCAGCCCCTCGGTACGGGTATCTTTCATTTCGATGCTCGCCTGCCCCTGCCAATCGCGGCGGAAATGCTCAGCGTCAATGAGCTGTCCGCTAAAATCGCCCGCCAGCGACAGACTCCCCGTCATATCGATGGGGTAATTAAAGGCTTTCAGCAGACTATCAATGGGAATGTTGTCGAGCTTAGGTTGGAACTGGGCCAACGGCGTGCCGCTGCGAATATCGAGCGCGCCGGGCAGAGAAATCTGGCCGCCGCTAAGCGTCCCGCTAAGCTGCGGGATGCTTAACAGCCCCTGCTGGTTATTCGCCTGAACGTTGACGTCAGCAAACGTCATTCCGCGCCAGATAACCGTTTTCGCCACCATCGCCAACGTGCCGTTGAAGCTGGATAGCCCGCTATAGGGCTGCACTATAGGGCTGTTGGCAATAACTGGACGCGGACGCGAAGGTGCCGACTGCGCTTTTTGCACCCCGCTGTCACCCTTGGCGATAGCCGAGTGTAATAACAGATTATCGAGATTGAGCTTATCAGATTGCAGGTTGAGCGCCCAAACGGGGATATCCCCGAGCACCACGTCACCTTCACCGGTAAGCGTACTGTCATTAGCGGTTAGGTTGAGAGCGCTAAAACTCAGCTTTTTACCGTCTTCCTGCCAGCTGGCGTTCAAGCTACCGTTACCGGAAATCCCCTGCGCAGGGAGCTCGGCCCCCTGCAGCTGCCAGCTAAGTTGCGACAGTTCGGCATCTAGGCGACGAGGATAGCTCCCGGCCTGTACCTGCGCGGAGAAGTTGAGCGTTAAATCGCGTTGGTCGCGGTTAATACGACCGGAGAAATCGACGCTGGCCTGATGATGGTCATCTTGATCCATCTGCAGATGAATATCGCGTATCGTGAGCTGTTCATCATCTTCATGCTGGAACACCAGCACGCTATCGACAACCTGCAGCCCGGCAATATCAAACGACCAACCGCGGTCGTCCGGCTCCTGAGGCACTGAGGTGCCTTTTGGTGCGACCGGGGCGTTGACCGCGCGGGAGGCTTCGGTTTGCGGCGTGAGTTGTACCACCGCACCTTTAAGCATGACCTGCTTCACCTGTAGCTGATGCGAGAGCAATGGCAGCAGTGAAACGTCAAGACGCATGTTGTCGGCGCGAATAAGCGGCTCGCTGGCACCCGGCGCCGTTAAGGTCATTCGCCCGGACAAAATGCTCAGCCGTGGCCAGACGTGCCAGCGTAAGGAGCCATCAAGCTGCAGTTGATAACCGCTGCGGCTGGCAACCTGCTTCACCATATAGCTGCGGAAATCATTCGGATTTACCAGCAGCACCAACGATGACAGACCGGCAATCAGCACGACCAGCAGGATCATCAGCGTCGTCAATATTCGTCTCATGGCACCCTCATCAGGTTAGCGACGGTGGTCAGTCTTTATCAATACGACTGGCAACGGCGCCCTGCTGATCGCGATATTTCGCATCTTCACGACGGTTGTATGGGCGAGCTGCAGGGCCTGACAGCGGCTCGAAGCTTAATGCGCCAATCAGCATACCCGGACGGAGCGCCAGCGGCAGCTTGCCGGAGTTGTAGAACTCAAGCACGATGCAGCCCGACCAGCCCGGATCGATACGGTGAGCAGTCACGTGAACCATAAGCCCAAGACGCGCCAGAGAAGAACGCCCATCAAGCCAACCGACTAAGTCCGCAGGTAAGGTCACCGACTCCAGCGTCACCGCCAGCGCCAGTTCACCCGGATGCAGGTAGAATGCGTCGCCTTCCGCCAGCACGATTTCGTCGCTCATCACCCGGTCCAACGCCGCGCTGACTTCCGCCTTCGGCCCACTTAAATCAATATAGGCCGCCGTATGACCGCTGAAGGTGCGAAACTTGTTGCCTAAACGCACGTCAACCGTTGCGCCATTGATACGTTCAATGGGCGGACGCGGATTGATCGACAGTCGCCCATCGTCCAGCCAGGCTTCTATATCTCGGTCACACAGACGCATATTACTCTCCTGTTTTACTGCCCACTCTCATCCCGCATGGTTAAGAGTCTTTAAGTTCACGTTACACAATTAACGTGACTTATTCAAAAAACTGACTAATTTTCGCTTTCAGGATATCGATGGCGATGCGGTTTTTGCCCCCACGCGGCACGATAATGTCGGCATACTGCTTGGAAGGCTCAATAAACTGCAGGAACATTGGGCGTACCGTTTTCTGATACTGCGCCATAACTGAATCCATCGAACGACCGCGTTCGTTAACGTCACGCTTGATACGACGCATCAGGCAAATATCCAGCGGCGTATCGACAAAGATGGAGAAATTCATCTCATCGCGCAGACGCGCATCGGTCAACAGCAGAATACCTTCAAGAATAATGACTTTTTTAGGTTCGATATGAATCGTTTCCTGCTTGCGGGTATGTTCGACATAGCTGTAAACCGGCAGTTCGATAGGATTTCCACGTTTGAGGGTCTGCAGATGCTGGAACAACAGGCTGTGATCCATCGCGTTTGGATGGTCATAGTTAGTTTTAACCCGATCTTCCATGGACAGATGACTTTGGTCTTTATAATAACTATCTTCAGGAATAACACCGATATGCTCATCGCCTACCTGTTCGCGCAACTCGCGATAAAGCGTACTAGCAATGAGACTTTTACCTGAAGCCGATGCGCCGGCGATACCTACAATGACGCACTGATGAGACTTATCAGTCATAAATTTTGCGACCCGATTAACCTGGATGAAAGGAAGGACGGCGCGAACAGAGATGGTGACTCAACTGGAATGTGTTGCCAATCATCCTGCGTATTAGCGCCAAACGCGGCAATTATAGGGATTTCAACGCGACGATACCAGTCGTATACATCGATCTAAGGCGACAAAAGGGGAATCACGTCGGGAATGATTCTGAGCCACACAATCATTCACCTGCCAAATATTAGTAATGGCACTTATTATCGATTATTGTCAATTAGTGTCATCGATCCGCTAATCTTCCCCACCGTTGATGCATAATCGAGATTAATCTTGGTATGGCCGAGGAGAGAATTCCCCGGAAAATGTGGTAATGAAGAACGACAATCAACGTATCCCCTTAACCCCAACATCCGTGTTTCGCTCAGTACAGATCCTCATTGGCCTGGGAAGTGTGACCTTTTTATTCACGCTTTTTTCATTCTTACTGATGCATAAACCTAGCGAACTGTCTCCAGTATGGTTCCCTACGGCCATCATGATGGCTGGCTTCTACCGTTTTGACATCAAGCTCTGGCCGGGCATTGCCATCGCCGGGGTACTGGCCATTATCTCAGCCACCTGCGTATTCTCAACGTCAGAAGTCACTTTGCTCTACCCGCTTATCAACGTTCTAGAAGCCCTGACGGGTGCCCTGCTGCTGCGCCGCTGGTTGTCTTTTGAAAGCCCAATCCGCAATCTGCACGACTGGACGCGCATGGCCATTGCATCCGCGCTAATCCCCTCGCTGCTCGGTAGCGCGCTGATTAGCAGTCTAGCGCCGGGGGAAAATGCGCTGCAGACGTTTGTCGTGTGGATGGTTGCCGAAGCCACCGGTGCGCTGGCGCTGGTGCCGTTAGGCATATTGCTCAACAGGAAATTTTTCCAGCGTAACAGTGGCCCACGGCAGTTGCTGAATACTTTGCTGACCACCCTTTTCACGCTCACCCTGAGCGTGGTGTCTATGCTCTACATGCCTTGGCCGTTTACCTTCATCATGGTGCTTCTGATGTGGAGCGCGGTGCGCCTGCCGCGCGTCGAGGCATTCCTAATCACCCTGATAACTATCATGACCGTGCTCGCATTAACCGCGCTGCATCCGGTGGTTAAAGAGATGATGGAAACCACCCTGAACATTTATAAGCTGACCAATATGCCAGGGTTGCCCTTCCTGTTGGTGCTCCTGCCGACCGAAGCCATGAGCATTGCCATGTATGCGGTCTATAGCGAGCGGCGACACATTGCCGAAAGCGAAACCCGCTTTCGCAACGCCATGGAGTATTCCGCCATTGGCATGGCAGTGGTGGGTACCCACGGGCAGTGGCTACAGGTTAACAAGTCACTGAGTACCTTCCTCGGCTATAGCCAACAAGAGTTGCAGCAAATGACCGTTCAACAGGTCACTTGGCATGAAGATTTGGCTGAAGACCTGAGTCATCTTAATCAGTTGGTTGAGGGCGACATTGACAGCTACTCGCGAGAAAAACGTTACTGTACGCGCACCGGCGAGGTCGTCTGGGCATTGCTCGCCGTTTCACTGGTCCGCCAGGATGACGGCACACCGCTCTATTTTATCGAACAAATCGAAGACATAAACGACCTTAAAAAAAGCCGCGAAGCCAACAAACAGCTGATGGCGGGAATTACCCAAGCCAACGAGGCGCTGTTCCAAGAAAAAGAGCGGCTGCACATCACGCTGGACTCTATCCGCGAAGCGGTAATCAGCACCGATACTCAGCAGAACATTATCTTTATGAACCCGGTCGCCGAGAAGCTGAGCGGCTGGAAGCAGGAAGAAGCGCAAGGGAAGCCGCTGCTTGACGTTCTGCGAATCACCTATGGAAGTGACGGTTTCATACTCAAACACTTCAACACGGAAGACAAACCGAACGGCGAAACGGAGCACGATAAAATCCTGCAAAACCGCTACGGCGGGATTTTCGATATTCATTACACCATGACGCCGCTAAAAACGCAGGAAGGCGAGCGTATTGGCTTCGTGCTGGTCATTCAGGATGTTACCGAGTCGCGAAAACTGCTGCGTCAGTTGAGTTACAGCGCCACGCACGATGCGCTAACCGGTCTGCCTAACCGTTCAAGCTTCGAAAGCCAGCTTAAAGGACTGCTGAAATTGCTGCCGGGCAGCCATCAATCACACGCGCTGGTGATGCTCGATCTCGATTTCTTTAAAGCGGTAAACGACAGCGCCGGTCACGCCGCCGGCGATGCTCTGCTACACGAAATTGCCACCTTGATGCGGGCAATATTGAGACCCAGCGATATTTTGGCGCGCTTAGGCGGTGATGAATTTGGCTTTATTATTCGCCACTGCACCACCGAGCAAGCGCTAAGCGCCGCCGAGCGGGTGGTCGATGCCATCAACCATTACGAATTTACCTGGGCCGGACGGCTGCATAGAGTGGGTGCCAGCGCGGGGCTAACGTTGATTCATGAACATAACGCCAGCCTCGCTGAAACGCTGGTACAGGCTGACGCCGCCTGTTATGCCTCAAAAAACAACGGGCGCGGTATCGTCACGATTTACACGTCTGCGCTGCAATCAGGCGACCAAGTGTCTGAATACCAGATATGCAATAACGCGTAAGAGCGCCAGGGCTGCCAGCGCTCAGCATAGCGGCGTATCTGCGCGGGTGTCATGCCGGGGAAACGCTGCTTTATTAGGTAGTCATCCGGCAGGAAAATATCTTTCGCCTGCCAGCCGCGCAGGGCGAAATAGTTGGCCGTCCAACGGCCAATGCCCGGATACTGCTGAAGCGCTTTCAACGCCTGTTCGACGTCATCTGGCAGCGTGCTTGCTAACTCACCGTTAGCCATCGCTTGGGCGAAATGGATTAACGACTCTGCGCGCTTGAGCGGCATGCCCAGCGTTTTTAATTCAGCCGGGTTGGCAGCAGCCAATTGCTCCGGCGTCGGGAACAGATAAAACCCCTCGCCTTCCGCCAACGGTTCGCCATATCGCGCCACCACTTTTCCCGTCAACCGTGCGGCCATCGCCACGCTGACTAATTGCCCGAGAATGGCGCGAATTCCTTGCTCAAATACGCCAAGCGATCCCGGCAGTCGAAGCCCCGGCCTGGCGGCGGCAAGGGGGCCCAAAGCATGTTGGATGGGTTGCGGATCGCAGGCTAAATCCAGCAGTTTAATGACGGCGTCTTGCGCCTGCGCTTTCACCGGCAGGAGTCCAGGACTAAGCTTGACCTTCAGCACCTGCCGAGTCTCATCTGGGGTCATGGTAAGCAGCCCACAGTGCGGCCCGCAGCGCCAGCTACGCAGATAGCTCCCGTCCTCGAAACGTTCAATTCCCGCCACGCTACGCGCCTGTAGAAAATTGAACATCCAGTGCCAGTCGTACGGAGGAAGCCACGGCAGCTCAAACATCGTCAGTCCTTATGTGCAAAAATCGTAAGAGGTTACAGCATAGCGGTTAATCAACGTTAAGGCCTTGCTTTCATATTCCAGTTGCCGCCCCCCCGACATTCCGCTAAAGTCGCCCCCTTTTCTTCACTGGCATGGGGATGATTGACGTGTTTATTGGTTTTGACTACGGAACAGCGAACTGTTCTATCGCCGTGATGCAAGATGGCGTACCGCGCATGCTGACGATGGAAAACGGCAGCACGCTGCTGCCTTCGATGCTCTGTGCGCCGACGCGTGAATCGGTGAGCGAATGGCTGTACCGCCATCATCAGGTGCCAGCGTCTGGCGATGAAACCCAGGCGTTGCTCCGTCGCGCGATTAACTATAACCGCGATGAAGATATCGATGTGCTGAGCAACAGCGTGCAATTTGGCCTCGCCTCGCTCAAGCAATACATCACCGACCCGGAAGAGGTTTACTTCGTCAAGTCGCCGAAATCCTTCCTCGGCGCCAGCGGACTTAAACCGCAACAGGTAGCGGTATTCGAAGATTTAGTGTGTTCCATGATGCTGCATATTCGCCAGCAGGCGCAGTCGCAGCTGACGGATAGCCTTGATCA
Organism: Kluyvera sp. STS39-E; assembly: GCF_040932435.1. Classification (NCBI taxonomy): domain Bacteria; kingdom Pseudomonadati; phylum Pseudomonadota; class Gammaproteobacteria; order Enterobacterales; family Enterobacteriaceae; genus Kluyvera; species Kluyvera sp. STS39-E. Next base: position 98,660 of record NZ_JBFQGA010000004.1, read on the forward strand.
AGCGGTGATTGGCCGTCCGATTAACTTCCAAGGGCTCGGGGGCGATGAAGCCAACGCGCAGGCAATTGGAATTCTCGAACGCGCCGCGAAACGTGCGGGATTCCGCGAAGTTGTCTTCCAGTACGAACCGGTTGCCGCAGGCCTTGATTTTGAAGCAACCTTGAGCGAAGAAAAACGCGTGCTGGTGGTGGATATTGGCGGCGGGACCACCGACTGTTCCGTACTGCTGATGGGGCCGCAATGGCGTACCCGTCAAGACCGCGAACAGAGTCTGCTTGGTCACAGTGGCTGCCGCGTCGGCGGTAACGATCTCGACATCGCGCTGGCCTTTAAGAGCCTGATGCCGCTGCTGGGCATGGGTGGCGAGACGGAAAAAGGGATTGCCTTGCCGATTCTCCCGTGGTGGAACGCCGTGGCGATTAACGACGTACCGGCCCAAACCGATTTTTATAGCACCGCCAACGGCCGTCTGCTGCGCGATCTGGCGCGTGATGCTCGTGACACCGAGAAGGTAAACCTGCTCTATAAAGTCTGGCAGCAGCGTTTAAGCTATCGTCTGGTGCGCTGTGCTGAAGAGAGCAAAATTGCTCTGTCCGAAAGCACACAAACCGATACCGCTTTGCCATTCATCAGCGAAGCGTTAGCCACCGCTATCAGCCAGGATGGGCTGGAAGCTGCGCTAAACCAACCGCTGACCCGCATTCTCGAACAGGTGCAACTGGCGCTGGAAAACAGCAGCGAAAAACCGGACGTTATCTACTTAACCGGCGGCAGCGCACGCTCGCCGCTGATTAAGAAAGCACTGGCCGCGCAGTTGCCCGGTATCCCGATTGCCGGTGGCGATGATTTTGGCTCGGTCACTGCCGGGCTAGCACGCTGGGCGCAGGTGGTTTTTGCCTGAGTCGGCGTCGTTGACTTCGCTGCTTTTTCAACCTATGGTGAAGGAATGAGGGTAAGGGAGGATTGCTCCTCCCCCTGGTGTCTTAGTAAGCTGGCCAGCTCAACACTAAGAGGATCACCAGTATGATGACTAACTTCATCATAACCCTTTCCTTATAAAGGCCCCATCGTCAGGTGGGGCTTTCCTGTTTTAGCCCCTTAGCTAAACGCCGCTGACGTTAGCACGCGCGACGATGGCGCGCTTTTTCATCCCCACGTATTGCGAGCCTACTCGTAAAGCCGCTTGCGATTCAGACGATTCCCGCCGTCTTTCATATTTCCTCCATTTTTCCTGAGCGTTCCGTTACTAAACTAGTATCATTTCGTGGAATGATTCAGGACGAGACACGTATAACGATGAAAGGCAGTCATAACACTCGCTGGCGGATTGCGCTGGCGGTGCTGGTAGTTATCGCGGGGGCGGTAGCCATTTGGCACTTCAGCAGCAATTCTCAGACCTCCGATTCGGCTTCCGCAAAACCAGCAGGCGCCCCTGCCGGTGGCGGACGTCATGGTGGTCGTTTCGGCGGCACGCTGGCGCCGGTTCAGGCCGCCACCGCCACCAGTGAAGCCGTACCGCGCTATTTAAGCGGACTAGGCACCATCACCGCCGCCAATACGGTCACCGTCAGAAGCCGCGTGGATGGCCAGCTCATGGCGATTCACTTCCAGGAAGGTCAGCAGGTTAAAGCCGGCGATCTCTTAGCGGAAATTGACCCAAGCCAATTCAAAGTTGCATTGGCCCAAGCACAGGGGCAGTTAGCTAAAGATAAAGCGACGCTTGCTAATGCGCGTCGCGATCTGGCGCGCTATCAGCAGTTGGTAAAAACCAATCTCGTTTCTCGTCAGGAACTTGATACCCAACAGTCGCTGGTTAGTGAAACCGAAGGCACTATCAAGGCCGATGAGGCCTCGGTCGCCAGCGCGCAATTGCAGCTCAATTGGAGCCGGATCACCGCACCCATCGATGGTCGCGTGGGGTTAAAACAAGTCGATATCGGCAACCAGATATCCAGCGGTGACACCACCGGCATTGTGGTGCTGACGCAAACACACCCTATTGACCTCGTTTTCACGCTGCCTGAGAACGACATCGCCACCGTGGTTGCCGCACAAAAAGCAGGCAAAACCCTCGCAGTTGAAGCCTGGGACCGCACCAATAAGAAAAAGCTCAGCGATGGCATGCTGTTAAGCCTCGATAACCAGATTGATGCCACCACCGGCACCATCAAGTTAAAAGCGCGATTTAATAATCAAGATGACGCGCTGTTCCCTAACCAGTTCGTCAACGCCCGCATGCTGGTTGATACCCAGCAAAATGCAGTCGTGATCCCAACCGCCGCGCTGCAAATGGGCAACGACGGTCACTTCGTTTGGGTGCTCAATAGCGATAATAAAGTCAGCACACACACCGTGGTACCGGGTATCCAAGATAGCCTGAAAGTGGTTATCGATGGTGGCCTCTCCGCAGGAGACCGCGTGGTCACCGATGGCATCGACCGCTTAACCGAAGGGGCAAAAGTGGAAGTGGTGACCGCACATGACGCCAGCGCCGCCAGTGCCGAGAAACCGGCAGCGGAGCAAGCGCATTCCGCCGGTCATAAAGGAGCCCGCGGCTGATGCAAGTGTTACCGCCGAGCAATACAGGCGGCCCGTCACGCCTGTTTATTATGCGTCCTGTCGCCACCACGCTGTTGATGGTGGCGATTCTGCTGGCCGGGATTATCGGCTACCGTTTTCTGCCCGTTTCCGCCCTGCCTGAGGTTGATTATCCAACCATTCAGGTCGTTACGCTTTATCCGGGTGCTAGCCCGGATGTCATGACCTCCGCGGTCACAGCGCCGCTGGAACGCCAATTTGGTCAGATGTCCGGCTTAAAACAGATGTCGTCGCAAAGCTCCGGCGGCGCGTCGGTGGTCACGTTGCAGTTCCAGCTTACTCTGCCACTGGACGTTGCCGAGCAGGAAGTGCAGGCGGCGATTAACGCCGCCACTAACCTGCTACCAAGCGACCTGCCAAACCCGCCGGTTTACAGTAAGGTCAACCCGGCTGATCCGCCGATTATGACCCTTGCCGTCACCTCCACCGCCACGCCAATGACGGAAGTGGAAGATATGGTGGAAACCCGCGTGGCGCAGAAAATTTCCCAGGTTTCCGGCGTCGGTTTAGTGACGCTGGCAGGCGGTCAGCGCCCTGCCGTACGCGTAAAACTCAACGCCCAAGCCATTGCGGCGCTGGGGCTAACCAGTGAAGACATTCGCACCGCCATCACCAGCGCCAACGTCAACTCGGCCAAAGGTAGCCTCGATGGCCCGACGCGTGCGGTCACGCTCTCAGCCAACGACCAGATGCAATCGGCGCTGGAGTACCGCCAACTGATTATTGCCTATAAAAACGGCGCGCCGATTCGCTTAGGCGACGTCGCTACCGTCGAGCAAGGGGCTGAAAATACCTGGCTTGGCGCATGGGCCAATAAAAAACAGGCCATTGTGATGAACGTACAACGCCAGCCTGGCGCCAACATCATCTCAACCGCCGATAGCATTCGTCAGATGCTGCCGCAACTCACCGAAAGCCTGCCGAAATCGGTCAAGGTTGAAGTGCTTTCTGACCGTACCACCAATATTCGCGCTTCCGTTTCCGATACCCAGTTTGAGTTGATGCTGGCGATTGCGCTGGTGGTGATGATCATCTATCTGTTCTTGCGCAACGTTCCGGCCACCATCATTCCCGGCGTCGCCGTCCCGCTGTCGCTGGTTGGCACCTTCGCGGTGATGGTGTTCCTCGACTTTTCCATCAATAACCTGACGCTAATGGCGTTAACCATCGCCACCGGGTTTGTGGTCGATGACGCTATCGTGGTTATCGAGAACATCTCGCGCTATATCGAAAAAGGCGAGAAACCGATGGCAGCGGCGCTGAAAGGCGCCGGCGAGATTGGCTTTACCATTATCTCCCTGACCCTATCGCTGATTGCCGTGCTGATCCCACTGCTGTTTATGGGCGATATTATTGGCCGTCTCTTCCGCGAGTTTGCCGTCACGCTGGCGGTGGCGATACTGATCTCCGCCATCGTCTCGCTGACCCTGACACCAATGATGTGCGCGCGCATGTTAAGCCATGAGTCGCTGCGTAAACAAAACCGCTTCTCACGTGCCAGCGAACGCTTCTTTGACCGCGTTATTGCCGGTTACGGCCATCTGCTGGCCCGCGTGTTGAATCATCCGTGGCTCACGTTAAGCGTTGCGTTAGGGACGCTCGCGCTGTCGATGATCCTGTGGGTGACCATTCCCAAAGGCTTCTTCCCGATTCAGGATAACGGCATCATTCAGGGCACGCTTCAGGCTCCACAGTCGGTGTCATTCACCAGCATGGCGCAGCGTCAGCAAACGGTAGCCGACGCTATTTTGAAAGATCCGGCGGTAGCCAGCCTGACCTCTTTTGTTGGCGTTGACGGCACCAACCCGGCGCTTAACAGCGCGCGTCTGCAAATTAACCTCAAGCCGCTCAGCGATCGTGACGATCGTGTTCAGGTGGTGATTAACCGCTTGCAGCAGGCGGTGGCACGGATCCCGGGTGTAGAACTGTATTTGCAGCCGACGCAGGACTTAACCATCGACACCACCGTCAGCCGCACCCAGTACCAGTTTACACTGCAGGCCAACTCGCTGGATGCGCTAAGCCAGTGGGTGCCACAGCTGATGAACCAACTGCAAGCGCAGCCACAGCTCTCTGACGTCAGCAGCGACTGGCAGGATCAAGGACTGGTGGCCTTTGTTAATGTTGATCGCGACAGCGCCAGCCGTCTTGGTATTTCGATGGCTGATGTCGATAACGCGCTGTACAACGCCTTCGGCCAGCGCTTGATTTCCACCATCTACACCCAAGCGAACCAGTATCGCGTGGTGCTGGAGCACGATACCCGGGCGACTCCCGGCCTTGCCGCGCTGGATAACATCCGTCTGACTAGCAGCGACGGCGGCATTGTTCCGCTCACCGCGATTGCCAAAATCGAACAGCGCTTTGCCCCACTGTCGATTAACCATCTCGATCAGTTCCCGGTCACCACCATTTCGTTCAACGTGCCGAACGGCTACTCGCTGGGCGATGCGGTGCAATCGATTCAGGATGCCGAAAAATCGCTGAACTTCCCTACTGATATTCGCACCGAGTTCCAAGGCAGCACCCTCGCCTTCCAGTCGGCGCTGAGCAGCACCATCTGGCTGGTGGTGGCCGCCATCGTCGCGATGTATATCGTGCTGGGCGTACTGTACGAAAGCTTTATTCACCCGATAACCATTCTGTCGACGCTGCCGACGGCGGGCGTCGGCGCACTGCTGGCACTGATGATTTCCGGCAGTGAGCTGGATGTGATTGCCATTATCGGCATCATTTTGCTTATCGGCATCGTGAAGAAGAACGCCATCATGATGATCGACTTTGCGTTGGCGGCAGAACGCGAGCAAGGCATGGCGCCACGCGAGGCGATTTATCAGGCCTGTTTACTGCGTTTTCGCCCGATTCTGATGACGACGCTGGCGGCGCTGCTGGGTGCATTACCGCTGATGCTAAGCACCGGGGTGGGCGCGGAGCTTAGACGTCCGCTGGGTATTGGCATGGTGGGCGGTCTGTTGGTCAGTCAAGTACTGACCCTGTTCACCACGCCGGTTATCTATCTGCTGTTCGACCGTTTGTCGCTGTACCTGAAAAGCCGGTTCCCGCACCGTGAAGAGGAAGCGTAAGTGAAATTTTTTGCGCTCTTTATCTACCGCCCGGTGGCGACGATCCTCATTTCGCTCGCCATCACCCTGTGCGGTGTGCTGGGTTTCCGGCTGCTGCCGGTCGCCCCGCTGCCGCAGGTAGATTTCCCGGTTATCATGGTCAGTGCTTCACTGCCGGGCGCATCGCCGGAAACCATGGCGTCATCCGTTGCCACACCGCTGGAACGTTCGCTCGGACGCATTGCCGGGGTCAACGAAATGACCTCCAGCAGTTCGCTGGGCAGTACGCGTATCATTCTCGAATTTAACTTCGACCGCGATATCAACGGCGCGGCGCGTGATGTACAAGCGGCGATAAATGCCGCGCAAAACCTGCTTCCCAGCGGGATGCCAAGCCGCCCGACTTACCGTAAAGCCAATCCGTCGGACTCACCGATCATGATCCTGACGCTCACCTCGGATACCTATTCCCAAGGTGAGTTGTATGATTTCGCGTCTACCCAACTGGCGCAGAATATCGCGCAAATTGACGGCGTCGGTGACGTAGACGTCGGCGGTAGCTCCCTGCCCGCCGTGCGCGTCGACCTCAACCCACAGGCGCTGTTTAACCAGGGCGTATCGCTGGATGCGGTGCGCAGCGCCATCAGCAATGCCAACGTGCGTAAACCTCAGGGGGCGATTGAAGATGTCGCACACCGCTGGCAGGTGCAGACCAACGATGAGTTGAAAAAAGCGGCGGAATACGAGCCGTTGATTATTCACTACAACAACGGTGCGGCGGTGCGGCTTGGTGACGTCGCCAACGTGACCGACTCGGTGCAGGATGTACGTAATGCCGGGATGACCAATGCCAAACCGGCCATTTTGCTGATGATCCGCAAACTGCCGGAAGCCAACATCATCCAAACCGTCGACAGCATTCGCGCCGAACTCCCGGCACTGCAGCAAACCATCCCGGCGGCAATCGATCTGCAAATTGCCCAAGATCGCTCGCCGACCATCCGCGCTTCGCTTGAGGAAGTCGAGCAAACGCTGGTGATTTCAGTGGCGCTAGTCATCCTGGTGGTGTTTTTGTTCCTGCGCTCAGGCCGAGCGACGCTGATCCCGGCAGTGGCGGTGCCTGTCTCGCTCATCGGGACCTTCGCCGCCATGTATCTGTGCGGGTTTAGCCTCAATAACCTGTCGCTGATGGCGCTCACCATCGCCACCGGCTTTGTGGTCGATGACGCCATCGTGGTGCTGGAGAACATCTCCCGCCATTTGGAGGCGGGCATGAAGCCGCTTCAGGCCGCCTTACAGGGCAGCCGTGAGGTCGGCTTTACCGTCTTATCGATGAGCGTCTCGCTGGTGGCGGTGTTCTTGCCGCTTCTGTTAATGGGCGGTCTTCCGGGCAGATTGCTGCGGGAGTTTGCGGTGACCCTTTCGGTGGCGATTGGTATTTCGTTGGCGGTATCGCTAACGCTCACGCCGATGATGTGCGGCTGGATGCTCAAATCTAGCCGTCCGCATACGCCAACCCGTACCAAAGGTTTGGGCCGTTTGCTGGTCGCCATGCAGCAAGGCTACGGCAAATCGCTACGCTGGGTGCTAAATCACGCGAGGCTGGTTGGCGTGGTGTTCCTTGGGACCATCGCCCTAAACGTCTGGCTGTATATTTCTATCCCCAAAACCTTCTTCCCGGAGCAGGATACCGGAGTGTTGATGGGCGGCATTCAGGCTGACCAAAGCATTTCGTTCCAGGCAATGCGTGGAAAACTGCAGGACTTTATGCAGATCATTCGTGACGATCCGGCGGTGGATAACGTTACTGGCTTTACCGGCGGTTCCCGTGTGAATAGCGGGATGATGTTTATCACCCTCAAATCTCGCGACCAGCGTCATGAATCGGCACAGCAGATAATCGACCGGCTGCGCAAAAAACTCGCCAAAGAGCCCGGTGCTAACCTGTTCTTAATGGCGGTGCAGGATATCCGCGTCGGCGGGCGTCAGGCTAACGCCAGCTATCAGTACACGCTGCTGTCCGATAGTTTGGCCGACCTCAGAGAGTGGGAGCCGAAAATTCGCAAAGCGCTGGCTGCATTGCCGGAACTGGCTGACGTCAACTCGGACCAACAGGATAACGGCGCGGAGATGAGTTTGGTCTACGACCGTGAAACCATGTCGCGGCTGGGTATCAGCGTTGAAGAGGCCAACAGCCTGCTCAATAACGCCTTCGGCCAACGGCAGATTTCTACTATCTATCAGCCGCTTAACCAGTACAAAGTGGTAATGGAAGTGGATCCTGTTTACACCCAGGATGTCAGCGCGCTGGACAAAATGTTCGTGATTAATAGCGACGGCAAAGCCATCCCGCTCTCCTATTTTGCCAAATGGCAGCCGGCTAACGCCCCGCTTTCCGTGAACCATCAGGGACTGTCTGCCGCGTCCACGGTCTCCTTTAACCTGCCAACCGGCAAATCGTTATCGGAAGCCAGCGACGCCATCACCCGAACCATGACGCAGCTTGGCGTGCCTTCCACGGTACGCGGCTCTTTCGCCGGAACGGCGCAGGTGTTCCAAGAGACCATGAATTCGCAGGTGATTTTGATTCTCGCCGCCATCGCTACGGTCTATATCGTGTTGGGTGTGCTGTATGAAAGCTACGTCCATCCATTGACCATTCTCTCCACCCTGCCCTCGGCGGGCGTGGGTGCCCTATTAGCGCTGGAGCTGTTCGATGCCCCATTCAGCCTAATTGCCCTTATTGGGATCATGCTATTAATCGGCATTGTGAAGAAAAACGCCATCATGATGGTCGACTTCGCCCTTGAAGCGCAGCGCAATGGCAATCTGCCGCCGGAAGAGGCTATTTTCCAAGCCTGTCTGCTGCGTTTCCGTCCGATTATGATGACTACGCTGGCGGCGCTATTTGGTGCGCTGCCGCTGGTTATCTCCGGGGGCGATGGTTCAGAACTGCGTCAACCGCTGGGGATCACGATTGTCGGCGGGCTGGCAATGAGTCAATTGCTGACGCTTTACACCACGCCGGTGGTTTATCTGTTCTTCGACCGTTTGCGTCTGCGTTTTTCGCGTCAATCCCGACAATCGGTAACTGAATAACCATGACTGAACTCCCCGCCAACGTTCGCTGGCAACTGTGGATCGTGGCGTTTGGCTTTTTTATGCAATCGCTGGACACCACGATAGTCAACACCGCCCTCCCCTCCATGGCGCTGAGCCTGGGGGAAAGCCCGCTGCACATGCATATGGTGGTGGTCTCTTACGTGTTGACCGTCGCCGTAATGCTACCCGCTAGCGGTTGGCTGGCTGACCGGGTCGGCGTGCGAAATATCTTTTTCACCGCCATTATCCTGTTCACCCTCGGTTCGCTGTTCTGCTCGCTCTCCAGTACGCTCAACGAACTGGTGATGGCCCGCGTATTACAGGGCGTTGGCGGCGCGATGATGGTACCGGTCGGCAGGCTGACGGTGATGAAAATCGTCCCCCGCTCGCAGTATATGGCGGCGATGACCTTCGTCACCCTGCCAGGTCAGATTGGGCCGCTGCTGGGCCCCGCGCTGGGCGGGATCCTCGTGGAATACGCCTCTTGGCACTGGATTTTCCTGATTAATATTCCCGTCGGTATTATCGGCTGTATCGCCACCCTAATGCTGATGCCCAACTACACGGTGCAAACCCGACGTTTTGATGTTTCGGGTTTTATCGTGCTGGCACTGGGCATGGCAACGCTAACATTGGCGCTCGATGGGCAAAAAGGTTTAGGGATTTCACCGTTAATGATGGGCGCGCTGGTGACCATTGGCGTCGCTTCTATCTTGATGTATCTGTGGCACGCGCGCGGCAACGATAGCGCGCTATTTAGCCTGACGCTGTTTCGTACGCCAACCTTTTCGCTGGGACTAGCCGGCAGCTTCGCCGGACGCATCGGCAGCGGCATGTTGCCGTTTATGACCCCGGTATTTTTACAAATAGGCCTCGGCTTCACCCCGTTCCACGCGGGGCTGATGATGATCCCAATGGTACTGGGCAGTATGGGTATGAAGCGGATCGTCGTGCAGGTGGTCAACCGTTTTGGCTATCGCCACGTGCTGGTCTTTAGCACTTTGGCCCTTGCACTTATTAGCCTGCTGTTTATGTTTACCGCGCTGGCCGGTTGGTACTACGCTCTGCCAGTGGTGCTGTTTATTCAGGGCATGGTGAACTCCAGCCGCTTCTCATCGATGAATACGCTGACGTTAAAAGACCTGCCGGATGAGCAGGCCAGTAGCGGCAACAGTCTGCTGTCGATGGTTATGCAATTGTCGATGAGTATTGGCGTCACCATTGCCGGGATTTTGCTGGGCATGTTCGGCCATGCGCATATCGCAATCGGCAGCGACGTCACGCATCACGTCTTTATGTACACCTATTTATGTATAGCCGCGATTATTGCCCTACCGGCATTGGTGTTCGCCCGCGTACCGAACGACACCAGCAAGAACGTGGTTATCGCCCGACGCAAGTTGAAGGAGTAAATCGTGAAATTATGGCGCCCGGGCATCTCCGGCAAACTGTTTCTGGTCATTCTGACCACCTGCATTGTGCTGCTTATCAGTATGCATTGGGCCGTGCGCGTCAGTTTCGAACGGGGCTTTATCGACTACATCAAGCGCGGCAACGAGCAGCGCTTACAGCTGTTAAGCGATGCGCTGGCGGAACAGTACGCGCAGCATGGAAACTGGCGTTTCTTACGCAATAATGACCGCTTTATTTTCCAGATCCTGCGTTCATTTGAACATGACAACAATGAAGACAAAATGCCACCAGGCCCGCCCGGCCCGGACGGTGGAATGGATCGCGGCCCAGGTCCCGATCGCGGCGGTATGCCGCCACATGGCTGGCGCACGCAGTTTTGGGTTATTGACCAAAACGCCCGCGTGCTGGTTGGCCCACGCGAAGCGGTACCGCACGATGGCACCCGCCGCGGCATCATTGTCAACGGCATGGAGGTCGGCGCGGTCATTGCGTCACCGGTCGAGCGGCTGACCCGCAATACCGATATCAATTTTGATCAGCAGCAGCGGCGCACCAGCTGGCTTATCGTCGGCCTGGCAACGCTTCTTGCCGCTCTTGCTACCTTCCCGCTGGCGCGCGGGCTCATTGCCCCGGTTAGGCGTCTGGTGGAAGGCACTCATAAACTGGCCGCCGGGGATTTCTCAACCCGCGTTCCCGTCACCAGTGGCGATGAGCTAGGCAAGCTGGCGCAGGACTTTAACCAGCTCGCCAGTACGCTTGAAAAAAACCAGCAGATGCGCCGCGATTTGATGGCCGATATTTCCCACGAGCTGCGTACGCCGCTCGCCGTTCTACGCGGTGAGCTGGAGGCGATTCAGGACGGCGTGCGCAAATTCACCCCGGAATCGGTCACTTCATTACAGGCGGAAGTCGCCACGCTCACCAAGCTGGTAAACGATTTACACCAGCTTTCCATGTCTGATGAAGGTGCGCTGGCCTATCAAAAATCCTCGGTGGATCTCATCTCACTGCTGGAAATTGCCGCCGACGCCTTCCGTGAGCGTCTTGCGAGCCGAGGATTAACGCTGAATCTGGCGTTGTCGAGCAATGCCACGGTATTTGGCGATCCGGACCGTTTAATGCAGCTCTTTAATAATCTGCTGGAAAACAGCCTGCGCTATACCGACAGCGGTGGTCAGGTCCTTATTCGCACCACCCTTTCCCCCCTGAACATCGTGATGGAATTTGCCGACAGCAGCCCGGGCGTCACCGATGAACAGCTGACTAAACTGTGCGAGCGCTTTTATCGCACCGAAGGTTCACGCAACCGCGCCAGCGGTGGTTCCGGTCTAGGATTGGCCATCTGCGCCAATATCGTGACCGCCCACGGTGGCCGTCTTGACGTCGGCCATTCGCCTTTTGGCGGGGTTAGCATTAAAGTAGAGTTACCGCTGGAACGCGCAATACCGAGAGAGATATGACCGAGTTACCGATTGATGAAAACGCCCCACGCATTTTAATCGTGGAAGATGAACCCAAACTGGGGCAATTGCTCATCGACTATCTGCTGGCAGCGCACTACGCACCGACACTGATTAGCCACGGCGATAAAGTGCTGCCGTATGTCCATCAGTCGCCCCCCAATTTGATCCTGCTGGATTTAATGCTGCCAGGCACCGACGGCCTGACACTGTGCCGGGAGATCCGCCGCTTCTCCGATGTTCCTATCGTTATGGTGACGGCAAAAATTGAAGAGATCGACCGCCTGCTGGGTCTGGAAATCGGCGCCGACGACTACATCTGTAAACCGTACAGCCCTCGTGAAGTGGTGGCACGGGTGAAAACCATCCTGCGCCGCTGTAAGCCTCGCCAGGAGCTCCAGGCACTCGACGCGCAGAGCCCGCTTATCGTCGATGAGAATCGTTTCCAGGCATCATGGCGCGATCGTCTACTGGATCTGACCCCAGCAGAATTTCGCCTATTGAAAACCCTGTCACAGGAACCGGGAAAAGTGTTCTCCCGCGAACAGTTGCTCAATCATCTGTACGATGACTATCGTGTGGTTACCGATCGCACTATCGACAGCCATATTAAAAACCTGCGCCGTAAGCTGGAATCGCTTGATGCTGAACAGTCGTTTATCCGTGCCGTATACGGCGTAGGCTATCGCTGGGAGGCCGACGCCTGCCGGATGGCGTAACCGCACGCGGAGCGGCCAAGCCGCCGCTCCGTTCTTTCCCTGCCGTATTATTCGCATCCCTGCTAATTTCTCCCATACTCATACAGTCAGCCAATACCTTTAACTACTTCAATTTCATAAAGGAGTCACCATGGCGGGTTGGTTTGAGTTAAGCAAAAGCAGTAACGATCAGTTTAAATTCGTGCTGAAAGCGGGCAACGGGGAAGTGATCCTGACCAGCGAGCTGTACACCACCAAAGCGGCGGCAGAAAACGGCATCGCCTCGGTGCGCACCAACAGTCCGCTGGATGAGCGCTATGAGAAGAAGACGGCAAGCAACGGCAAATTCCACTTCAACCTGAAGGCCGGAAACCATCAGGTGATTGGCAGCAGCCAGCTGTATGCCAGCGAAGCTGCCCGCGATAAAGGCATCGCCTCGGTAAAAATTAACGGTGCCAGCGAGACCGTAAAAGATAACACCTGATAGGTAAACTCCCCGCCGGGTGGCCGTCAACACCCACCTGGCACTTTACCTCCCCCCTTCGCAGCGCTACAATGCCCGCCCTTAATGTGGGGGCACTCCCCAACTCGCCGCATCAGGTGTGGCGAATCTGACCTGTCATCAGAACGAGAAAATCATGTTTAAACCGGAACTCCTTTCCCCGGCGGGAACGCTGAAAAATATGCGTTACGCTTTCGCTTACGGTGCCGATGCTGTCTATGCCGGCCAACCGCGCTACTCGCTGCGCGTGCGTAACAACGAATTCAATCACGAAAATCTGCAGCTTGGCATCAATGAAGCCCACTCACTGGGCAAAAAATTCTATGTGGTCGTGAACATCGCTCCGCATAACGCCAAGCTGAAAACCTTCATTCGCGATCTGAAGCCGGTAGTGGATATGGGGCCGGATGCACTGATTATGTCCGATCCAGGTCTGATTATGCTGGTGCGTGAAAACTTCCCAGAGATGGACATTCACCTGTCAGTACAGGCCAACGCCGTCAACTGGGCGACGGTGAAGTTTTGGAAACAGATGGGTCTGACCCGCGTGATCCTCTCCCGCGAGCTGTCTTTGGAAGAAATTGAAGAGATCCGCAGCCAGGTGCCGGATATGGAGATTGAAATCTTCGTGCACGGCGCGCTGTGCATGGCCTACTCTGGCCGCTGCCTGCTGTCCGGTTACATCAACAAGCGTGACCCAAACCAAGGCACGTGCACCAACGCCTGCCGCTGGGAATATAACGTCCAGGAAGGCAAGGAAGACGACGTCGGCAATATCGTCCATAAATACGAACCTATTCCGGTACAAAACGTTGAGCCAACCCTCGGCGTCGGTGCACCTACCGACCAGGTCTTTATGCTGGAAGAAGCCAAACGTCCTGGCGAGTACATGACCGCCTTTGAAGACGAACACGGCACCTACATCATGAACTCCAAAGATCTGCGCGCCGTGGCCCACGTCGAACGCCTGACCCAGATGGGCGTGCACTCGCTGAAAATCGAAGGCCGTACCAAATCGCATTACTACTGCGCACGTACCGCCCAGGTTTACCGCAAAGCCATCGACGACGCCGCTGAAGGCAAACCGTTCGACTCAAACCTGTTGGAAACGCTGGAAAACCTCGCCCACCGCGGCTACACCGAAGGTTTCTTGCGTCGCCATACGCATGACGACTATCAGAACTACGAATACGGTTTCTCTGTCTCAGAGCGTCAGCAGTTCGTCGGTGAATTTACCGGCAAGCGCCAAGGGCCATTGGCCGAAGTATTGGTGAAAAACAAATTTGCCCTCGGCGATAACCTGGAACTGATGACCCCACAGGGCAATGTTAACTTCACCCTCGAGCAAATGGTTGATGCCAAAGGTGAAGCAAAACCTGTCGCGCCGGGCGATGGGCATACCGTATGGTTACCCGTGCCGGAAGATATCGCAGTCGAGTTTGGCCTGCTGATGCGCAATTTCGCAGGAGAATCGACTCGGAATCCGCACAACAGCTAGTACATATAGATTGTTTTTCAATAGCAAAGATTCTTAGAAATGGATCACAGACGGAATTATCCAAAACGGATACTATCTCCCTCGCTGAAAAACATAATCCATAAATGCTAGCTGTACCCAAGAACCACCTCCTTAGCCTGCGTAATCTCCCTTACGCGGGCTTATTTTTTTGCACTTCACTCCTAAAGCACATCTGACCGTCCTTTGTTACACTCTTTGCATACCCCATAAAGAGGTACCACGATGTCAGATTTTCCAGCCAGTCTATTGATCCTTAACGGCAAAGGTGCCAACAACCCTGAACTACGCGAAGCGGTCACGTTGCTGCGCGAAGAAGGTATTGCTATCCACGTGCGCGTGACGTGGGAGAAAGGCGACGCCGTGCGCTATGTCGAAGAGGCATTAGCCCTCAAGGTCGCGACGGTGATTGCCGGCGGCGGCGACGGTACCATCAACGAAATCGCCACGGCGCTGATTCAGTGCGAGGACAGCCAGGTTCCGGCACTCGGAATATTACCGCTCGGTACGGCCAATGATTTTGCCACCAGCGTCAATATTCCTGCGGATATGGCCAATGCGCTGAAGCTGGCCATTGCCGGGCGCGCCGTGCCGGTTGATATAGCTCAGGTGAACGGTGAAACCTGCTTTATTAATATGGCCACCGGCGGCTTCGGCACGCGGATCACCACCGAGACCCCGGAGAAGCTCAAAGCCGCATTGGGCGGCGTGTCGTATCTTATCCACGGACTGATGCGCATGGACACGCTGAAACCCGACCGCTGCAAAATTCAGGGCGAGAACTTTAGCTGGCAGGGCGATGCGCTGGTGATTGGTATTGGCAACGGACGTCAGGCCGGTGGCGGGCAGCAGCTGTGCCCGGAGGCGCTGATTGACGACGGCCTGCTGCACCTGCGTATTTTTACCGGAGAAGAACTGCTGCCTGCGCTGTTTAATACGCTCGCCAGCAGCGATGGTAAAGAAAACCTCGTCGACAGCGTGTCGCCGTGGTTTGAGGTCACCGCCGCACACGAGATGACCTTTAATCTCGACGGCGAACCGCTGAGCGGTAAATCCTTCCGCATGGAGATATTGCCGGCGGCGCTGCGCTGTCGCCTGCCGCCGGACTGCCCACTACTGCGTTAGCGCATGGCGCGTTTTAAAATACGCTCAGACTGACGTTTGAAATCCGTCGCCGCTTCGGTGACGGTTTTCTTACCGTAGTCAATCGACTGCAGCGCACTGTCAAACTCCTGCACCAGCTGCGGATCTTCGAGATATGGCGACACCGAGAGCGTCGTCGGTAACGCCAGCGCCTGCTTGATCCCAGCAACCGACGGATCGCTATCGTTAATCACGCCGGCCGCAGTCAGCGTTTCCACCGCGCTCTTACTGAGCGGCACGCCGCGCTCCAGCCCCAACAACGTAACGCCTTCTTTGCTGTTAAGCAGGAAGTTAATCAGCTTTGCCGCCGCCTGCGGGTTCTGACTCGTTTTACCAATCGACAGCATCATCGACGGCTTCATAAACAGCCCCGCGTCGGTTGCGCCCGGAAGCATCGGATAATCGCCCAGCACCAGCTTGGCTGGGGGTTTGAGGTTATCGGAATATTTGGTGACGGCGGTGTTCCACATATACACGCCCCCCCACTCCCCCTCAATCCACGGCTTCATTTCATACATATTGCCCTTGCCGAAAGAGGCGTAATACTTCATATCCGGGATCACGTGGTTGCCAACCAGGTCTTTATACAGCTGGAAAAACTCAACCCATTGCGCATCACTGTAGGAGAATTTCTTCGCTTTCTCATCGATGGCCGGAATATTGTATTTCTGCACCATATAAGAGTTCAGCAGCGCCAGCACGCCTAGGCTTTCCGGCGCAACAGGGTAATACTGTTTGCCCAACTTGCTCTCAAACGTTTTCCCAGCGTTCATCAACTCGTCCCAGTTTTTCGGGTAATTCAGCCCCGCTTTTTCCCAGGTCTTGTCGTTGAAATAGAAAATACGCGCGGTCATTGCCACCGGAATACCGTTGAGTTTGCCTTTTACCGTCACCGGCAGAAGATCCTTGGCGGTAAAATTATCGAGGCCAATCTCCTCTTTGACCTGGTTTAGATCATAAAAACCGTTGCCGTCCTTGGAAAACAGCGTCAGCCAGTTCCAGTTGGTTTGCATGACATCCGGTTCCGTGCCGCCCGCCAACTGCGTCGTCAGGCGCGAAGTATGACCGTCCCAGCCGGTGTATTCGGCCTTGACGTTAATATCCGGGTACTGCTGATGAAACGCTTCCAGCGCCTTCAGCGTCACCTGATGGCGGCCGTTACCTCCCCACCACGACATACGTAGGTCAACATTTTCTGCCGCTATGGCGGAGGTGGTACAGGCGCTGAGCACCAAGGGTAGGACAAGACGGAAAGATTTATTATGCATATTTATGATTTCCCAGAGGTCGAAACGTAGGCCGGATAAGGCGTTCACGCCTCCATCCGGCACCAGCACTGAACTGCCCGATGGCGCTACGCTTATCGGGCCTACAACACACGGTTAATACGCCGCGACTTCTCGCGCCATTTCCCGCGTGTACTGGCGGCTAGCGTTGACCAACATTTGCGTATACGGCGTTTGCGCCTCGCCGTTAACCAACGCATCCACCGTTAAGGTTTCCAGAATTTTGCCGTACTGCATCACCGCCACCTTCTGGCACAGATGGGCAATCACCCCGAGATCGTGGGTCACCATCAGATAGGTCAGATTTGACTCTTTTTGCAGCTCAGCCAGCAGGTTTAAGATCTCCGCCTGCACCGAGACATCCAACGCCGAGGTCGGTTCATCAAGCAGCAGCACCTGCGGTTCAAGGATCAGCGCGCGGGCAATCGCCACCCGCTGGCGCTGGCCCCCGGAAAGCTGGTGCGGATAGCGATTGCGGAACGCCCGATTGAGCCCCACGCGGTCTAGCAGCGTATTAATGCGCCGGTCGCGATCGTTGATGCCGTGGATTTGCAGCGGCTCTTCCAGAATGTCGCCAATAGTGTGGCGCGGATGCAACGAACCGTAGGGATCTTGAAATACCATCTGCACTTTACGACAGCGTTCGCGGCTAATCTGGCTCGCCAATCGCTGGCCGTTGATCGCAAGCTCCCCTTGCCAGTGGTTAAACAGTCCCGCAAGGCACTTCAACACCGTGGTTTTCCCGGAGCCAGACTCCCCGACCAAACCGTAAATTTCACCCGGCTGAACGTGGAAATTTACGTCATACAGCACCTGGTTACGTTTGTCGCCTTCGCCAAAAACCAGGTTCAGGTTTTTCACTTCAATCATCGTGCGCTCCTTATTCCGTCAACCAACTAGCCTGACGCTGCAGCACCGGCAATACCGGACGGCGGTGTTGCATATCCGGCAGCGCGCTGATAAGCCCCTGCGTATACGGATGCTGCGCGTTATCGAGATCACAAGCAGCGATGGACTCCACCACTCGCCCGGCGTACATCACCAGCACCCGGTCGCAAAAGCTGCGAACTAAGTTGATGTCGTGGCTGATAAAAATCAGTCCCAAGCCTCGTGATTTCACCAGATCGTCGAGCAAGCCCAGCACCTGCAGGCGTACCGAAACATCCAGCGCGGAAGTCGGTTCATCGGCAATCAACAGCTCCGGGTCGGTAATCAGCATCATCGCTATCATGATGCGTTGGCCCTGCCCGCCGGATATCTCGTGCGGGTAAAGGTTGTAAACGCGCTCAGGATCGCGAATGCGCACCACGTCGAGCATCTCTAGCGCTTTGGCTTTTGCCTCAGCTTTATGTCCCGGATGGTGGGTGAGCCATGCTTCGGCAATCTGGTCACCCACGCGCACTACCGGGTTCAGCGAGTATTTCGGGTCCTGCATAATCATCGAAATGCGCTTACCGCGAATGGTGCGCATCTGCGCCTCGCTGGCGTTTAGCAGGTCGATATCACCAAACTGCATCCGGCTGGCGTCAATGCGTGCTTTTTTCGGATGCAGGTGCAGTAGCGCGCGCCCGACGGTGGATTTCCCTGAGCCGGATTCGCCGACGATCGCCAGCTTCTCACGCCCTAACTGGAAGGAGACACCGCGCACCGCGTGGGTGACCGCACTGCCATTGACGAACTCGACGTTTAAATCGCGCACGTCGAGCAGCGGTGCAGCATTATTCGCTGCGAGGATCGAGGATGTCACGTAGGCCATCTCCTAAGAAGTTGAACGCCAAGCTGTTGATAAGAATCGCCAGCCCCGGAATTGTCACGACCCACCAGCACTCCATCATGTAGGTGCGACCGCTCGATATCATCGCCCCCCACTCCGGCTCCGGCGGCTGTGCACCAAGGCCCAAGAATCCAAGCCCAGCGGCAGTCAGAATGATCCCCGCCATATTCATGGTGATACGAATGATCACCGACGGCAGGCACAGTGGCACAATGTGGCGCCACAGCACGCGCGCCGGTGACGCGCCTTGCAGACGCACGGCGGAGATAAAATCAGCCTGACGCAACGAAAGGGTTTCAGCACGTGCCAGGCGGGCAATTGGCGGCCAGGCGGTAAGGGTGATGGCGATAACCACATGCTCAAGCCCCGGCCCTAAGGCCGCAACAAACGCCAGTGCCAGCACTAGGCTTGGGAAGGAGATAAAGATATCGGTTACGCGCATCAGCACCATATCGACTTTGCCGCCGAAGTAGCCAGCACATACGCCAAGCAGCAAGCCTAACGGCCCGACGGTAACCGACACCAGCAGCACGATGTACAGCGTAATACGCGAGCCGTACACCAAACGGCTGAAGATATCGCGGCCAAACTCATCGGTGCCGAACCAGTGCAGCGCATTCGGCGCGATGAGCGCATTATTTAAGTCCTGCACCAGCGGTTGATACGGCGCAATCCACGGGGCAAAAATCGCGACCACAATCAGCAGGAAGATAATTCCCCCGCCGATAGCGGTCAGCGGATTACGCGCCATCTTGCCAATAAAACCGCCCGCTCGCGTTAAGCCGCGCAGCAGACGCTGGCGGCCTTCGCCAGCCCCGCCCGCAAGCGATGTATCCAGAGAAACCGTCATGATTTTGTCCTCGGATCGAAGAATTGATACAGCATGTCGGAGAGCAGATTGAGCATCACAAAGATAACCCCCACCAGCAGCACGCAGCCCATCACCGCATTCATATCGCCCAGCAGTAAGCTGCCGGTGAGATAAGAACCAAAGCCCGGCCACGAGAAGACGGTTTCAATCAGTACCGCCCCTTCCAGCAGCGAACCGTAGGCCAGCGCCACCACCGTCAGAAGCTGTACCAGAATGTTGCGGAAGGCGTGATTCCAGATAACCTGCCGTTCGGTTAACCCTTTCACCCGCGCGGTGATGATGAACTCCTGCGACAGCTGCGCCAGCATAAAGCTGCGGGTCATACGGCTGATGTAGGCCAGCGAGTGGAAGCCGAGCAGTGCCGAGGGCAGAATCAAATGGTTAATCGCATTCCAGAACACCTCGCTGTTGCCCGCCAGCAGCGCATCGACGGTCATCAGCCCGGTGCGACGCGGAACAATGCCGTCCAGCCCCAAATCAACACGACCGGCTCCACCAACCCAGCCAAGCCAGGCGTAGAACACTAAAAGCCCCATCATCCCGACCCAGAAAATCGGCGTTGAATAGCCAGCTAGGCTGATAATGCGCACCACGTAATCGGAAATGCTGTTACGCCGCGCCGCCGCCAGCACGCCCAGCGGAATGCCGAGACCTGCACCGACGATAATCGCCATCGTCGCCAGCTCCATGGTGGCCGGGAAGACGCGAATGATATCGTCCAGCACCGGTTTCCCCGTCAGTAACGCATTGCCTAAGTCGCCGTGCAGCAGATTGACGAAATAGATACCGAACTGCGTCATCAGCGACTGATCAAATCCCAACTGGTGATAGACCTGCTGATAGGTGCTGTGGTCAGCGTCTGGGCCGACAATCGCCAGCACCGGGTCGATAGGCATCACGCGACCGATAAAGAAGGTCAGCAGCAGCAGGCCGAACAACGTAATCGCCACCTGCATCAACCGTTTTGAAAAGCGCCGGGTACGAGAGCCGGGCGCGAGAATGGCCGTACTCATCCTTTATCTCCTTCGCTGACTTTGTAGACTTCCCGCAGGAAGGTGCTGGCCGACGGATGCGGTATGTAGTCTTTCACTTCATTGCGCACCACGACCGAATCCACCATCTGCGAGACAGGAACCATCGCCGGGATCAGCAGGTCAAACCGCGTCTGAATCTCCTGATAATCAGCAACCTGTTTTTGCGGGTCACGCTCTAAGAGCGCGCTATCGATCATCTCGTTGAGCTGTTTGTCGTAAAACCCTGTACGCCAGCCTTGGAAGTTAGTGAGCTTTGCCGCGTCGCTGTTGTCCGGGTTGTAAACCAGCGCACGTAAGCTGGAGTGCGGGTGCGGTTCCATGCCGCTGCCGCCGCGCCCCACAAGCATGTCAAACTTACGTTCCCGCATCGCGCCGTAGATCTGGTTGCCGGTGCCGGTGATGATTTTGGCGTTGATCCCCGCCTGCATCAGCGTCGACTGCACGGCGATGGCGATATTGAGGAACGGCTGATCGGAAAGCACGCGCAGCGTTGTGTCAAAACCGTCAGGGTATCCCGCCTCCGCCAGCAGTTTTTTCGCTCGCGGCAGATCGAAGGTGTAGCCAGGGTCCGGCAGCGTTGACGGCATTCCTGCTTTGATAGGCCGCTGGTGCAGCACGCCATAGCCCGGCATCAGCGCTTTATTGATGCCCTGATAATCAATCAGGTAGCGCACGGCCTCACGCACTTTTGGGTTGGCAAAGTGCGCTTCTTTCATGCTCATCGCCACGTAGTACATCGTGCCGCGCTGCACCGCATCGACGGTCAGCGCGGGGTCTTTACGCAGGGCGTTGATATCGGAAACCGCCATATTGTTGGCGATATCGAGGTCACCCTTTTCAATCATCAGACGCAGCGTCTGCGACTCCTGGAAATGGCGCAGCACCACGCGGCTCATCTTCGGTTCGCCGCGCCAATAGTCCGGGTTACGCTTCATGCGCAGCACATCTTTTGCCTGCCAGGTTTCCAGCATAAACGGCCCAGAACCGGCCTCGTGAGTGGTCAGCCAGCGGTTGCCCCAGTCGTTATCCTGCTCATGGCTCTGCACGGTTTTACTGTCTAGGACGCCGAGGTTGCCGAGCGCGCCCAGCGAGTAAATCACCAACTGCGGGTCGTTGGCTTTTGGCAGGACAATTTGCACCGTGTAGTCGTCCAGCGCGGTGACCTGTTTATCGACGTTCTTCTTACTAAAGCCGTAGGATTTCCACACCGAGGCCTGCGCCAAGTTAAGGTGCAGAATACGTCGCATCGACCACACCACATCAGCGGCGGTCAGCGAATTGCCGGAGTGAAACTTAACGTTATTGTGTAGATGGAAGGTCAGCGTTGTGCCGTCCGGGCTGATATCCCAAGACTTGGCGAGCGCCGGTTTGACGTTGGTCAGTTGCTTTGGGTCGAGCTCCACCAGTGAATCGTAGAGATTGACCACAATTCCCACCACTTCGTTACCGGTCATCGCGGCCGGGTCGAGGGTCAGGAGATTGTTCATGTTCATGCCGATAATGAGCTGGTCGGGCGGCGTTTTCGCCAGTACCGATCCGCTCCCCATCGCCAAGGTGAGCGCGAGCAAACACGCTCCCAGTAAGGAGGTATTTTTCATTTATAATTTGCCTGTACTGTAGGGTACATGTTGCCGGATGGCAGCGTTTACGCCTTATCCGGCCTACCGGGCCTTGAACCCGATTAGCGTAACGCCATCGGCATTATTATTTTTTGTCAGTCGTGGCTGACGGTGTTGGCTTCGATAAAGGCAAAATTGATGTCTTCGCCCAGTCCCGGACGTTGTGACAGATGCACAAACCCATCGGCATCCATCGGGTCGACGATGCTGTTCAGGTAGGCCGCTGGCTGGTCGTAGTCGAGGAACGGGTGCAGCAGGCCGCGCTCGTACCAGCGACAGTTACGAATCGCACCAATCACCGCCAGACTCGCCGCGCCGTTACCGTGCACTTCGCAATCCATACCAAACGACTCCGCCAGCGCCGCAACCTTCATGGTTGGCGTAATGCCGCCGACACCGTTGGCACCTGCACGTAGGATGTCGCATGCCCCAGCTTTAACCCAGTCGGCGCGGCTGTGATGCTTACCACCAAAACTCTCCGGCCCAATAATCGGAATCGACAGGTTTTCTGCAAGCCAGGCGTAAGACGACATGCTGTCCTCTTCCATTGGCTCTTCAAACCACGCGAAGTCGAGTTTTTCCAGCTCTTTACCTATCCACAGTGCTTCGGTGCGGCTGTACCAGTGGTAGCCGTCAATCATCAGGTCGATATCTGGCCCAACCGCTTCACGCACCGCGGCGCAGGCTTTGATATCCATTTTCGGGTTCGGCGCAAAGGAGACCGGTGGCATCCAGGTGTGCAGCTTAATGGCCTTGTAACCGCGCGCCACCAAGGTCTCGGCAAACGCAGCGTACTCTTGCGGCGTCGAAAGTCCGCCCTCTAAGTCATCGCCACACATGGTGCTGCCATAGGCCGGCACTTTATCGCGATAGCCGCCCAGCAGTTTGTAGACCGGCATATTGAGCTTACGCCCGGCCAAATCCCACAGCGCCTGTTCGACAAACGACAGTGCACGCTCGGTGAGCTGATGCGCACTGCCGCGCTGCCAATGCACCAGATCCTGCCAGATTCGTTCACGGTTGAATGGGTCCTGACCGACCAGCACTTTGCGGAAAAAGGTATTCACCACAAACGGGCGCACGATTTCCGGTGGCGCAAAGGAGTAGCCTTTGGTGCCATCATCGGCGGTAATCGTCAGCATCGCCATTTTCGCCAAGCTCTCCGGCCCTGGATGGGAGTGTCCGGCGCTGTCGGAAACGCGGCGTGTGGGATGCTGGAAAACGGTGACATTTACAGATTCAATTTTCATTATGTGTCCTTAGTACAACATTCGAAATGGCGCTTTTTACACCACAATCCTGTGTCTAACACCGAACTGACAAGATGGTTTCAAGGAATTGAAAAGGCGTTTCATGACTAATCTAAGCACAAAATTGCACCGCTTCCACGGACAAATTCCGCTAACACCGGGCTGTTTTTTGTGCAAGCGCACAACAGGACGTGATGTTTTTCACAAAAGGGGGATGAACTGTGAAGAGGATCGGCCCCCGCTGCCGAACGGCTGCGGGGGCGAATATTTACGCGAAGGTCACTTTGCTATCGAGGTAAACATCCTGCACGGCATTAATCAGCGCAACGCCGTCCGCCATCGATTTTTTAAATGCTTTACGGCCAAGGATAAGCCCCATGCCACCTGCGCGTTTGTTGATTACCGCCGTGCGCACGGCATCGGCGAGATCGGTTTCGCCGCCGGCGGCACCACCGGAGTTAATCAGCCCCGCGCGGCCCATATAGCAGTTCGCCAACTGGTAACGCACTAGGTCAATCGGGTTATCGGTGGTTAACTTGCTGTACACGCGGTCGTCGGTATAGCCGAAGTTGACCGCCTTGTAGCCGCCGTTGTTTTCCGCCATTTTCTGCTTAACGATATCCGCGCCGATGGTGGCTGCCAGATGGTTCGCCTGACCGGTAAGGTCTGCGGAGACGTGATAATCCACGCCATCTTTTTTAAACGCTGGGTTACGCAGGTAGGCCCACAATACGGTGACGAGGCCCAGTTCGTGCGCCCGCTCAAAGGCGGCAGAAATCTCTTCAATCTGGCGCCTAGACTCTTCCGAGCCAAAATAGATGGTCGCCCCAACCGCCACCGCGCCCATATTGAACGCCTGCTCGACGCTCGCGTACAGCGTCTGATCGAAGGTATTGGGGTAGCTCAGGGTTTCGTTGTGGTTGAGTTTGACGAGGAAAGGAATGCGGTGCGCATAGCGGCGCGATACCGATGCCAGTACGCCGTAGGTGGAGGCCACGCAGTTACAGCCGGCTTCAATCGCCAGCTCAACAATATTCTTCGGATCAAAATACAGCGGGTTGGCGGCAAACGACGCCCCGGCTGAGTGCTCAACGCCTTGGTCGACCGGCAGAATCGACAAATAGCCGGTCCCGGCTAAACGTCCGGTATTATAGAGCGTCTGCATATTTCGTAGTACGGCAGGTGGACGGTTGTTATCCGTCATCACCCTATCAACGTAGTCGTGCCCGGGTAAATAGAGCTGGTCGGCTGGAATGGTCATACAACGATGCTGTAAGAGTGTGTCGGCATCTTTGCCAAGCAGCTGCGCAATATCAGTCATAGCTATGCTCCCGTGAGCCGACATCATGTCGGCGTGAATTTCCCGCCCCGAATTTTTGGGCACGGTAAGTCTGGTCCCGGATACGGGATTTTTCCATTCTGCGGGCATCTTTAAGTGCAATCTGCTGGCACGATTCATGGACGGCAAAGTGTTACAGCGGTCAAACTTTCACCCCAAAGGTATTTAAAAGGTATTATACAATGGTATTGTCTATACGTACCTTACCTGTCATGAAGGATTTAAAGATGAAAACTACAGCAAAGCTGTCGTTCATGATGTTCGTTGAGTGGTTTATCTGGGGCGCGTGGTTTGTTCCCCTGTGGCTGTGGCTCAGCAAAAGCGGATTCACCGCCGGTGAAATCGGCTGGTCGTACGCCTGTACCGCTATCGCTGCGATCCTCTCGCCAATCCTGGTTGGCTCGCTGACCGACCGCTTCTTCTCGGCACAAAAAGTGCTGGCGGTGTTGATGTTCGTCGGCGCAATCCTGATGTACTTCGCCGCCCAGCAGACCACCTTCAGCAGCTTCTTCCCGCTGCTGCTGGCCTATTCCCTTACCTACATGCCAACTATCGCGCTGACCAACAGTATCGCCTTTGCCAACGTGCCGGACGTCGAACGTGATTTCCCGCGTATTCGAGTGATGGGCACCATTGGCTGGATTGCCTCGGGTCTGGTCTGTGGCTTCCTGCCACAAATGATGGGCTATAGCGATATTTCGCCAACCAACATTCCGCTGCTGATCACCGCGGGAAGCTCGCTGCTGCTGGGTATTTTTGCCTTTGCGCTGCCCGATACGCCGCCGAAAAGCACCAGCCGGATGAGCCTGAAAGTGATGCTGGGATTGGATGCCTTGATCCTGCTGCGCGATAAAAACTTCCTCGTCTTTTTCTTCTGCTCTTTCCTGTTCGCTATGCCGTTGGCCTTCTACTACATTTTTGCCAACGGCTATCTCACCGAAGTGGGAATGCACAACGCCACCGGCTGGATGACGCTCGGTCAGTTCTCTGAAATCTTCTTTATGCTGGCGCTGCCGTTCTTCACCAAACGCTTTGGCATTAAAAAGGTATTGCTGCTTGGTCTTATCACCGCGGCAATCCGCTACGGCTTCTTCGTTTATGGCGGCGCGGAACAATACTTCACCTACGCGCTCTTGTTCCTCGGCATTCTGCTGCATGGCGTGAGCTACGACTTCTACTACGTCACCGCCTATATCTACGTTGATAAAAAAGCCCCCGCACATATGCGTACCGCCGCACAGGGCTTGATTACGCTCTGCTGCCAGGGGTTCGGCAGCCTACTGGGCTACCGTCTGGGAGGCGTGATGATGGAAAAGATATTCGCTTATAAAGAGCCGGTGAACGGGCTGACCTTCAACTGGGCGGGAATGTGGGGTTTCGGCGCCATCATGATTGCCGTTATCGCCGTGTTGTTTATGATTTTCTTTCGCGAATCGGATAAAGAAATTACCGCAATTGCGGTGCCAGACTCTCCATCCGATGCTGCGCTGACACAAGGGGAAGTAAAATGAAAACGCAACGAATTCTCGGGGCACTGTATGGCCAAGCTTTAGGCGATGCGATGGGCATGCCATCGGAACTGTGGCCGCGCACGCGGGTGCAGGCGCACTTTGGCTGGATTGACCGTTTTCTGCCGGGGCCGGCGGAAAACAATGCCGCCTGCTACTTTCAGCGCGCCGAATTCACCGATGATACCTCGATGGCGCTGTGTCTGGCGGATGCCATCATTGAACGTAAAGGGGCTATCGACCCGGATCTGATTGGTCGCAACATCCTGGCTTGGGCAGAAGGTTTTGATGCTTTCAATAAAAACGTGCTCGGCCCAACGTCAAAAATTGCCCTCAATGCCATTCGCGAAGGCAAACCGGTGAGCGAACTTCAAAACAACGGCGTGACCAACGGCGCGGCAATGCGCGTCTCGCCGCTCGGCTGCCTGCTGCCGCCAACCGACCTCGATGCGTTTATTGACGACGTGGCGCTAGCCTCCAGCCCTACGCATAAGTCCGACCTCGCTGTTGCAGGTGCAGTAGTGATAGCGTGGGCCATATCAAAAGCCATCGACGGTGAAAGCTGGCAATTCATTGTCGATGCGCTGCCCGCCGTAGCCCGCCACGCTCAGCAAAAGCGGATAACCACCTTCAGCGCCTCACTTGCCTCTCGCTTGGAGCTCGCGCTGCAGGTCGTGCGTCAAGCGCCCGGCAGCGAATCCGCCAGTGAGCAGCTTTACCAACTGGTTGGCGCGGGAACCAGCACCATTGAGTCGGTTCCCTGTGCAATTGCAATGGTCGAACTGGCTCAGGGCTGCCCGAATCGCTGCGCTGTGCTGTGCGCAAACCTCGGCGGCGACACCGATACCATCGGCGCGATGGCGACCGCCATTTGCGGCGCGCTGGGCGGCATTTCGTCCATCGACCTCGCGCTAAAACAGCAGCTTGATGAGGTAAATCAGCTCGACTTTAACCGCTACGCCAACGCGCTGGCCCAGTACCGTGAGCAACGGGAGGCCTCATGAACCTAGCGAGCCTGCACAACCAGCGGCCAATCACCGTCGTCGGCGCGGCGGTCATTGATGTGATTGCCGACGCCTACGCGCTGCCATGGCGTGGCTGCGATATCGAATTGCAGCAACAGAGCGTTAACATCGGCGGCTGCGCACTGAACATCGCCGTGGCGTTAAAACGTCTGGGAATACAGGCCGACAACGCGCTGCCGATTGGCCAAGGCATGTGGGCGGAGATTATCCGTAATAATCTACGTAAAGAAGGGCTAGTGAGCCGCATTGACGGAGTGAGCGGCGATAACGGCTGGTGTTTGGCGCTGGTCGAACCGGACGGTGAACGCACGTTTATGTCCTTCAGCGGCGTTGAAAATCAGTGGAACGCCGACTGGTTGGCACAGTTGAACATCGCCCCGCATAGCCTGCTGTCGCTATCGGGGTATCAGTTGGCCTCGTCATGTGGCGAGGTGCTGGTGAGCTGGCTGGAAAGCCTGAATGACGTGACGCCGTTTATCGATTTCGGCCCGCGCATTGCCGATATTCCTGAATCATTAATGCAGCGAATTATGGCCCGCAGACCTATCGTGTCGCTTAATCGTCAGGAAGCGGAAGACGCGGCGCGACGTTTTAGTCTCCCGACCACCACCGAAGCGTTCGGCAAAGCGTGGTTAGAGGTGTTTTCCACACCGCTTATCGTGCGCCATGACAAAGAAGGCGCATGGTACTTTAGCGCCCAGGAGCAGGGTCTCACCGCACCGTTTACCACCGTGGTGGTGGACACTATTGGCGCCGGAGACAGCCATGCTGGTGGCACGCTGGCCGGGCTGGCATCCGGCTGGACGCTTGGAGAATCGGTACGGCTCGGCAACGCCGTTGCCTCTTGGGTGGTAGGCCATCGCGGAGGAGACTGTAGCCCAACGCGCGAAGAATTACTCCTCGCTCACAAAGACATATAGATCGCTACGGCAGTGGCTGATGCTGTATTCAATCGGCCGCTGCTGCTGGTCAAGCGCCACCTGCTTGATGACCAATACCGGGATTTTATCATCCATACGAATGTGCGACTGAAACTCCGCGTCCGGCATCCGGGCGCTAACCCGCGAGCGGGTATGCTGCGGATAAATATGCTGGCTGCGGAAATAGTCGTACAGCGACACGCCAATCACATCCACATCATGAATAAGCTGAGCGGGAACCCAGGATTCTTCAATGGAAACCGCTTCGTCATCGACATAACGAATACGTTTTAGCAAAAAGACATCGCTTTGCGGAGCGACGGCGAGTTGTGTCGCCACCTCTTCCGGGCAGGGAACAACGCGTTTGTTGACCCACAGCGTGTCGGGCTTTTTCCCCCTTAACACCACTTGCTGGGAAAACCCGTGCGCCGCTTTGAGCGAGTATTCAAAGATGTTATTTATTTGCGTGCCGTAGCCGCGCGCACGGGTGACTACACCCTCATCTTCCAGCGTCTGCATTGCTTTGCGCACGGTGATCCGCGACACACCGGTAAGCTGGCTCAGGTCACGCTCGCCGGGCAGAATATTGCCGTGCTCTAGCACGCCGCTGCGCACGGCGTTCTTCACCGTCTCGGCAAATTTCAGATACAGCGGCGTATTATCCGCCGCAGCAATGCGCTCATTGAGTTGTGCTACCAGCCGGGTATGCGCTTGTTCCATCGTGGATTTCCTGGTGAAAGGTCTGGCGAAAGTACTGATTTGAAGTATACGTTCCGCCCGACGCGAAGACTACCACCAGTCGTGGAAATGGTGCACCGGGCCAATCCCGCCACCGACCTCCAGCGTGTCCGCCTGCGCCAGCGCCTCTGACAGCCAGGCTTTTGCCACCGGCACCGTTTCCTGCCAACTGGCATGGCGTGGCCTTAATGCCGCAAGTGCCGCTGATAACGTACAACCGGTGCCGTGGGTATTTTTGGTCATCACTCGCGGCGCGGTAAAGCGCATTTCACCAGCGGCGGTAAACAGCCAGTCCGGGCTTTCAGCGTCATCAAGATGCCCGCCTTTCATCAGCACCGCTTCACAGCCTAACGCACGTAGCGCACGCCCCTGCTCAAGCATTTCCCGCTCGTTGCGAGCATGCGGTGCATCGAGCAGCGCAGCGGCTTCCGGCAAATTAGGGGTAATCAACGACACCTGCGGCAACAGGCGCTGACGCAGCGTCTCGACCGCCGAGGACGACAGCAGCGGGTCGCCGCTTTTCGCCAGCATCACCGTATCCAGCACCACGTTCTGAATCCGGTAGCGTGCCAACCGTTCGGCTACCGCTTCGACAATATCCGTCTCTGCCAGCATGCCAATTTTGGTGGTGTCGATGCGCACATCGCTAAAAACCGAGTCTAGCTGTGCAGCGACAAAATCAGGTTCAATACGATACACCGACTGCACGCCGCGCGTATTTTGCGCCACCAGCGCGGTAATCACTGAACAGCCGTAAGCACCCAGCGCGGAGAAGGTTTTCAAATCGGCCTGGATGCCCGCACCGCCGCTGGGATCGGTGCCGGCAATGGTCAATGCATTAATACGTTTCATGCATTCACCTCCATGTGCTGCGCATGCAGCGCGTCGACGAAAGCGGGGATGAAGCTCCCCGGTCCGCGCCCCTCGGCGGCCTGCGCCCCGGCATGTTTCATCATCGCGCAGGCGGCGGCCACATTGTGCAAACGCTCACCCGGCAGGGCACAGCAGGCCGCCACCACTGCCGACAGCGCACAACCGGTACCCACCACTCGCGTCATCAGCGGGCTGCCGCCGTGTACGGCAAGCGTTTGTTGCCCATCGGTGATGTAATCCACCTCGCCACTCACCGCAACAACCGCCCCGCTTTCGCGAGCCAGCCACTGTGCCGCAGGCAACGCGGCGGCTGCCGTATCCGTGCTGTCAACGCCCCTACCGCCGGAGCTCGCACCGGCCAAGGCCATAATCTCTGAAGCATTGCCGCGTATAGCCGCCGGATGCAGATGCACAAGTTCACGGCAGAATTCACTGCGCAGACTGAGCGCCCCAACCGCCACCGGATCAAGCGTCCACGGAGTTCCGGCGCGGTTAGCGGCATCTACCGCCGCGCGCATCGCCTGCGCTCGTGGCTGGGTTAGCGTCCCAACGTTGACCAGCAGCGCGCTGGCAATCGCGGAAAACTGTGCGGCTTCACCGGCGTCAATCACCATCGCAGGCGACGCGCCCAGCGCGAGCAGTACGTTGGCGGTGAAAGTCTGCACCACGTCGTTGGTCATACAGTGGACAAGAGGGGCATGTTGTTGGAGGAGATGTGCGGTGCGCGTGCGATGCGCAGAATTTAGCAGGTCGGCTTGCATGGTTTGCTCCTGCCTAACGCGAAGAAGCAAGACCTGACGGTCGCTGACTTCCCTACGCTGGCATTATCCAGATCAGGTGGTACGGGTATTTCTCAGCCTTCACTAGGAAGGGCACCCCGAGTCATTTAAATCATTATTAAAGCGTTGCGATTAACATTCCGCTTTTTTGGATCATGCCAGCCGCAGAGCTGACAAACAAGCCTTAAATCTGCTCTGCGCCCCACGCCGTGTTTCAGTTCTTGATCTCTAACCCCATCGATACCTACCGATGAAATCGCCGCTGCTCTTTGCCATTTTTGGCAAAATACATCGCCTGGTCTGCGTATTCGAGCAGGTGGCGCTCGTCATTACCATCTTGCGGATAGTGTGCTGTGCCGATACTGGGCACGATGCTCAAACGGTGACCGTCTAGATTAAACGGCGAGTTAAAAGCCTCATCGATTTTCTCGACGACCAGGGCGGCATATTCCGGTGATGCCCTGCCCTGAATCAAAACCACAAACTCATCGCCGCCAACGCGCGCGACGGTATCCGACTCGCGTACGCACCGTTTGAGGCGCACTGCGGTTTCTTGCAGCAGTAAATCGCCAATGCCGTGACCCAGCGTATCGTTAACCTGTTTAAATTTGTCGAGATCGATGAACAGCACGGAGAGCTGCTGTTGCTCGCGGCGTGCGGTGGCAAGCGCCACTTTTAGGCGGTCGTACAACAGCCCACGGTTGGGTAAGTCGGTCAGTTGATCGTATTGCGCCATATGCTGCAACCGCGCCTGCATCTGCTGGCGTTCAATAACCGTCGCAATTTGCGTTGAAACAAACTGCAGCAACTCTTGATCCTGCTCGTTGTAGCACACCCCGCCCGGATAGCTTTTCACCATCAGCACGCCAATGGTGCCCTTATGTGATTTTAGCGGCACGCCCAGCCAGCAAAATGGATTCATGCCAAAAGAGATGTGCAGCTCTTCCAGACGGTCAACCATCGTCTCTGGCGTAAGCAGCAGCGGCTGACCGCTATGGATAACCTCAGCGTAAAACGTACCCGGAAGAAGAGAAAAAGGGTCCGGCGTCTGCTCAAACTCATCTACATGATAAGGGAAGCTCAACTGGTTTGTTTCATCGTCATAGAGCGTGACCGAAAAGTTATCGACAGGCAGGAGCGTGCCGACGATCGCGTGAATGCGCTGAAACAGCTTGAGCAAATCTTCGGCGGTATGTGCGGCTTCGGAGATGGAATAGAGTGCAGATTGTATCGATTCGGAACGTTTACGCTCGGTGATATCACGCGCCACGCCAATGCGTAACTGGTCGGCCGGTGACCAGCGCGCCGACCACATGATATTGACGACGTGTCCATTCTTATGGACGTAGCGGTTCTCAAAATGGAATTGCGGATTGCCCGACATGACTTCCACTACCGAGTTTCGGGTGATTTCCCGATCTTCCGGTAGCATCATGTCAAACATGTTTGTGCCGATAATTTCTTGCGGTGTATAACCGAAAATACGCTCGCATGACGCGCTCGCATAAACGATATTGGCATCAGCATCAACGGCAAAAACAGCATCCAGCATGAGATCGATAAAACTGCTCAACGGGGCGTGAGAATTCGATTCCATAGAGATATTCAAAGCCTGAATATAAAAGAGAGTACGACTTCAAAAGACTTCCGTCGCCCATTAGCGCTACTGGCCATGCTCTGCACTACCGGTTAAAGATAGTACAGGTTTAGGTCACGATACAATGAAAAGAGTCACATAGCGGGTCAATCATCAGGCCCCCAAATGAAAGCCTGATAGGTGAAAGGGAATACGTCGTGCGGTTATTGCGCCTGATAAATCCGTTTACCCTCAAACATGGTCCACACCACCTTCGCATCCCGCAATTTTTCGATGCTCGGCATCGGCTTTGGCAATGCGCGGGAAAGCGCGACGGAATTGGCGATCTCTGCCAACGTGGGATTCAGATGAAGGGTTTGGCTGATGTAGTCCATCGCCTTAAAGACAGGCTTGCGATGATCCTGTTGCAGAGTAGGCATCTCGGGGCCGCCTAGCTATGACATAAAAGTAGACAGCCAGTATGCCAAATAATTTTATACTCATCATGGGTAAATCAAACTCTCAAACTAATATTTAATTATTAATTAACAACAATAAATTAGGAATAATCTGTTTCCCTGCTTAATTCTTTCATACGAAGCCTTCCCGCCTTCGTCGCATTGCGATTAAATAACGATCAAAGAAAAATAAAATATAATTAAATCAATGTACTCCGTCATATAACTGCCGCCAAAAATCATCTTGGTCGCATGATAGCCAACACGCAAATCAATCGAGGGAGAATAAGTCAACTTATTGTTTTTAAACACAAATAACAATAAAAACACTTTTCAAACAAGACACTATCGCTTTCGATTTCCGACATGATCTAAGTCAATATTAATATAATCAACTTAGTTGATAGTTGCCTCGTGCAATAAAAAGCAAACAGTTTAAGTTTGCCGCACGCATAAATAGCTAATATTCAAAATTGTTATTTGCTTAAAAAAAGCAAAAACACTTGGCAATGTTCAGTAATAAATAAGGTCAATGATGAAAGCAAAACTGATGGTGTTAACGGGGCTGATGAGCGCCGTATTTCTTGCTGGCTGCACTTCCCCAGCACAACGGATGGCAGCATGTGAAGCACAAGGCGTTTCTAAAGACACATGCTATTTATCAGAGCAAAACCGGCAACAGGGTATAAATAATGCGTCACTCGCAGCGGCCTATGCTAACGCGGCCAATGCGACCCGCCCGGCTGAGCAGCATGCCCAGGCAGCGCATGTCGCAGACCCGATGCGTGAAGCAACCCTCTCTTCAAACGTCCTGAAAGCCACGCTTTCCAATGGTTTTTTCACTGCCACCGTTAATGGCAAGAAAGCCACGGTGAAACGGTTTAATGCCAATTTCTATGAAATTCACGGCGCGGGCTACGTTATCTCCGTCAGCATGAATGACGACGGAATTGATAGCGCGTCTTGGAATAAAACGCATGGCCGCGATCATGGCGTTCTGACTGTAACCCAGAAATAAGACGTTTGATTAAAGGAGGCGTTGCGCCTCCTTTATCCCTCCCCCTCACGGAGCTGCTTTAGCAACAGCGTGAAGCACGCCTCAATCATCGGCGGCAGCGCCTGCGGGCCACGCATCAGCGCTACGGTACGGGTGAGCGCAGGTTGCTGAAGCTGGGCCACGCGCAGTGCGGGGTCCTGCAAGTGGGTGGTGTAAAGCTGCGGTAGAATGCCCACCGCCAGCCGTGAACGCACCAGCCCATACAGCGTTTCAATATAATCCACCTGATAGCGGACATTAAGGGTTAGCCGTTGGCTTTCAACCAACGCCCCCACCAAACGCTGAATATTCCCTTTCGAGAACATCGCGATATCCCGCCCCGCTAGCTGCTTCCACGGCAGATGCGGCTGAGCGCCCTGCGGGTCATCAACGTGCAGCACCGCCACCAGCGGATCTTCACGCAGGGGGAAAAGCTGGAGCTCTTCCGGCAGCGCGCTGTCTATGGCCCCAATACCAAAATCAATCTGTCCGCTTTGCAGGTCACGGGCCAGCGCATCGTTGGTGCGATCATGAAACTCAACCTTCAGACGGGGAAACGCCTGTGCTAGCGCATCGGGAAGCAGAGGAAACAGCAGCGAGCTGACTGACGGTACCAGCCCAATGCGCACGGTGCCGTCACCGCCCGCTTCGACAATCTGCTGGATATCCTGAAATGCCATCTGCGCCACGCTTAGCACACGCTGGGCATGCGGTAAAATCGCGGCACCCAGTTCGGTCAGCGTCACCGCCGAGGCGGTACGGTTGACAAGCTTGCCGCCGAGCACCGTTTCAATTTGCCGCAGCGCGCTGCTGAGCGCTGGCTGACTTATCGCTAGCCGATTGGCGGTATCGGTAAAGTGACGTAGCTGGGCCAGCGTGACAAAATACTGCAATTGTTTAAGCGAGAGCGCAGGCAGTCGCTGCCAAGGTTCTGTCATATTGAGCTTCACTCGTGGCAATCACGCAGAATAAGCCGAAGTTATCAGGTGATAAGTTTTTTCATCTGGGCAACCGTTTGCTCTGCCCCTAAAGTAGCGCACATTATCCCTGTGCCGGAGTTGTTATGTCCAGCGATGCTGAAAACCGCCGCCGCGCCATCCAGGCCGCCCGAGGCGAAGTCCCGTTCGATCTTTTGCTCACCGACGCTCGAATTGTCGACATGGTGACCGGCGAAATCCGCGATGCCGATGTCGGTATCGTAGGCGAGATGATTGCCAGCGTGCACCCACGCGGCAGCCGCCACGATGCGCTCGAACGTCATTCTCTGCCGGACGTCTATCTCTCTCCGGGGCTGATGGATACTCACGTTCACCTCGAAAGTTCCCACCTGCCGCCAGAGCGTTACGCTGAAATCGTGCTGGCGCAGGGCACCACCGCCGTCTTCTGGGATCCCCATGAACTGGCGAATGTGCTGGGCGTTGCCGGCGTGCGCTACGCCGTCGACGCCAGCCGTCACCTGCCTTTACAGGTGATGGTCGCAGCTCCGTCTAGCGTCCCGTCAACGCCTGGGTTGGAGATGTCCGGCGCTGATTTTGCCGGTGCAGAGATGGAAACCATGCTCAGTTGGCCGGAAGTGCGCGGCGTGGCGGAAGTGATGGACATGCACGGCGTGCTACACGGTAGCTGTCGCATGCAGGAAATCGTCCAAGCCGGGCTCAACAGCGGCAAACTGATTGAAGGCCACGCGCGTGGTCTTAGCGGCGCGGCATTGCAGGCCTATCTCGCCGCAGGTGTCACCTCCGATCACGAGCTCACTTCCGCCGATGATGCGCTGGAAAAACTGCGCGCCGGTCTGACCTTAGAAATTCGGGGTTCGCACCCTTACCTACTGCCGGATATCGTCAAGGCGCTGAAAACGCTGCCGCACCTCTCCTCGCAAATCACCGTCTGCACCGATGACGTGCCACCGGATATGCTGCTGGAAAAAGGCGGCATCATCGCCCTGCTGAACCTGTTGATTGAACACGGTCTGTCAGCAACCGATGTGCTGCGCTTTGCGACGCTCAATGCCTCAATACGTTTACAGCGCAACGATCTTGGGCTGATCGCCGCCGGACGCCGTGCGGACCTCGTGGTCTTTGACTCGCTGGATAAATTAGAAGCCCGCGCGGTATACGTTGCCGGTAAGCAAATTGCCCGCGACGGGAAGCTGCTCCAGCCGATTGCCGCCGCCGACGGCGTCACCCCGCCGCGCGATACCCTGCGCCTAGCGCCACTTATTGCCGATGATTTTGCACTACGGGTTGGCGATATCGAGCATGGCGTTGCACGTCTGCGCCATATTCGCGGCGCGCGCTTTACCCAATGGGGCGAAATTGACGTCGAGATCCGTGACGGCAAAGTGCAGATCCCCGCCGGATTTAGTCTGATTTGGGTGAAGCACCGCCACGGTCGTCATCAAGCTAAGCCACAGATTGCGCTATTAGAAGGCTGGGGCGAGCTGCGCGGTGCGATTGCCACCAGCTACTCGCACGACTCGCATAATCTGGTGGTACTGGGGCGTGATGCGAACGACATGGCCATAGCGGCTAATCAGTTGATTGCTTCCGGCGGCGGGATGGCGCTGGCACAAAACGGCAGCATCCTTGCCCACGTCGCGATGCCGATTGCCGGTATGCTCTCGGACCAACCGCCGGCAGAGCTTGCCGCGGCATTTAGCAACCTACGTTCCCTAAGCGCCAAAGTCGCCGACTGGGAGCCGCCGTACCGGGTATTCAAAGCCATTGAAGGCACCTGCCTTGCCTGTAATGCCGGGCCGCATTTAACCGATTTAGGGCTGACCGACGGCACCACGCGACAGATTGTCGATCCGGTCATTTCGTCACAACACACCACACAACAATATCAGGGAGCGCCACACAATGGCCGATAATACCCTTCAATCTGCAACGTCTGGGAACTGGCTGGAGCGGCGCTTTGCCCTCTCCTCACGCGGCAGCTCGCTGCGTACCGAATGTCTGGCAGGCGTCACCGGATTCCTCGCTGCCGCCTATCTGCTGGTGGTAATCCCGGGCCTTTTAGCCGTGGGCGGTATGGATAAAGGCGCGGCCACTACTGGCACCATTCTGGTGTTTGTAGGCGGTACGCTCTTGATGGCGTTTTACGCCAACCTGCCGTTTATCGTCGGCCCCGGTATTGGCGGCTCGGTGCTGGTCGGCGTGACGCTTGCCGGCAGCGAACATATCGGTTGGCAGATTGGTCTGGGCATCGCCTGCTGGTCGGGTATTCTCTTTTTCCTGCTGACTAAATTTGGCCTGCGCGAGGTGGTCACTCGCTCGGTTCCGCAGTCTATTAAGCTGGGATTAACCGCCTCTATCGGTCTGTTTGTCGCCGTGCTGGGCTTTCGTAACGCTGGGCTGGTGCTCGCGAACGCCAAAACCAACGCATTGATGCTGGGTGATTTCCTCGCGCCGGGCGCACTGGTAGCGCTGTGTGGATTGTTTTTGGCCATTGCGCTACAGGCACGTCGCGTTCCCGGTGCCATTCTATGGGCCATTCTTATCGCCACCTTGGTCGGCATTCCGGCTGGCGTCACGCATCTGCCAACCCGCTTTATTGATATGCCGCATTCGCTGGCACCGGTACTGGGGCACGTCGATATGCTGGGCGCGCTGAATATCGCTTTCCTACCGTTCCTGTTCGTCTTTTTCGCCTCAGAGTTTTTCTCCACCATGGGAACGACGCTGGCGGTTGGTGGCGAAGCGGGTTTACTGGATGAAGAAGGCAATATGCCGCATATCAACCGCCCGTTTATGGTTGACTCCATTGCGGCGGCCGTCGGCCCGTGGCTGGGCATTCCGGCGGCAACTGCGCTGATTGAATCTTCAGCGGCAGCGGAAGCTGGCGGCAAAACCGGCCTGACGGCGCTGGCT
This sequence comes from Kluyvera sp. STS39-E, assembly GCF_040932435.1. Classification (NCBI taxonomy): domain Bacteria; kingdom Pseudomonadati; phylum Pseudomonadota; class Gammaproteobacteria; order Enterobacterales; family Enterobacteriaceae; genus Kluyvera; species Kluyvera sp. STS39-E. The sequence goes on from NZ_JBFQGA010000004.1 coordinate 136,112, forward strand.
GCGGCGGTGATGTTCCTGCTGATGCTGCTGTTCACCCCGGTTGCGCTGATGATCCCTAAAGAAGCTACCGCCCCGGCGCTGATCTTGATTGGGCTAAATATGTTTGGCGGGCTGCGTAAAGTGGATTTAGCCAACTTCACTGACGGATTACCGGTGTTGATGATGGTGATGATCACCTTAATCGCCAATAGCTTTGGTACTGGGATCGCCGGCGGCCTGCTGTTCTATATCATGATCAAAACCGTCGCCGGGAAATGGCGCGAGATCCCGATTGGCCTGTGGATCTTGGCGGTGCCGCTGGTGTATTACTTCGCCACGCTGGTCAGACACTAAGCGAGTTTTTATCTGGCTAATTGCGGCTAAGAGCAGATTGTAATTATTTTAAAATCCGGATGGCACAAGCTACCAGATGATAATATATTTTCAGTTTGTTCTTAGCTGTGAGTAATAACATGTCAGAACCATCAGACCTTAAACTAAGACCGCTTGAGCGGGAAGATTTACGCTTTGTTCACCAACTCGACAATAATGCCAGCGTGATGCGTTATTGGTTTGAAGAACCCTATGAGGCCTTTGTTGAACTGAGCGATCTTTACGACAAGCACATCCACGATCAAAGTGAGCGCCGTTTTGTCATCTCCTACAATGGCAATAATGCGGGTCTGGTGGAACTGGTTGAAATAAACCATATTCACCGCCGCGCCGAGTTTCAAATAATCATTTCGCCTGAATATCAGGGCAAAGGCTTAGCCACCCGAGCCGCCAAGCTGGCAATGGATTACGGATTTACCGTCCTCAATCTCTATAAGCTGTACCTCATCGTCGATAAAGAGAATGCCAAAGCCGTTCATATTTATCGCAAACTGGGTTTTATCCAGGAGGGGGAATTAATCCATGAGTTTTTTGTGAACGGTGAGTACCGTAATACGATCAGAATGTGTATCTTCCAGCACCAATATCTGGAAAACAACAAACCTGCCAGCGCGATTTTGAAGCCGACGGCGCAATAACATCTTCGCGACGAAAACCCGGCGACGCGTTGCTCGGCCGGGTTACGCCAGTGGGGAGATCACTTTACGCAATGCTCCCTCACCTCTTCATATAATAACCGCACCGCCGTAGAGAGCTGTTTGCGGTGCGGGCAAATCATATTCAGCGGCACGTTGTCGCCCAAATAGTTCGGCAGCAGAACTTTTAATCGGCCTTCCTGCAGGTCACGACTGACATCCAGCATCGATTTAAAGGCAATGCCCTCTCCGGCCACGGCCAGCCGACGGATGACCTCGGCATCATCGCTGGTTATGCTGCCGGACACCTGCACCTGATGCTCAACGCCATCAAGGCTCAGCGACCAGCGGTCGAATAACCTGCCGCGCAGTACGTAGGTAAGCGCGTTGCATTTCTCAAGATCCGCCAGCGTTTTCGGCTCGCCATGACGCGCGATCCATTGCGGCGAAGCCACCAGTACGCGGCGATTTTCAGGGGCCACGGGAAGCGAAATAAACGATGCGTCGTCATTTTCTCCATAACGGAAAGCCACATCCACCGGGTCTTTAAAAATATCGGTACGGTGATCGGAAAACAAAATTCGCAGACGGAGCGCCGGATGGCGTTCACGAAACCGGCGGAAAACCTCCAGCAGTAAGTTACGTCCCAAATCGGAGGGCACGGCAATTTGCAGCGTGCCGCGCACTTCATCGTCCGGGGTATGGATTTTTTGCAGCCCGTTCTCCAGCGTATCGAGCATCTGGAGCGCGAACGGCAGCCAAGTCTCCCCTTCCACCGTCAGGCGCAGGCTGCGAGTTGAGCGGGCGAACAGGCGAATGTTGAGCGCGGTCTCCAGACGTTTAATCGCCGAGCTGACCTGCGCCGGGGGAATACTGGCTTCGCGCGCCGCCTCGCTAAAGCTGCTTAAGGCCGCAGCACGGACGAACAGTGATAAATCTTCCAGCCTGAACATGGGGGTCCTCACCTAGGGCAGAATAATCCTCAAAATGGAGGCAACCGCCGTTTGCTTACATTTTTTAAGAAAGCAGCACTTGCCATCACGCCCGCGCTTCAGGAATCATACGGGGCGATAATTTTATATCCAGGATAATAATGGGGATAGTATGCGTAAAACAAAAATGATGCTTCTGGGCGTACTGTTGGCAACCGCGAGCGCCGCGTGGGCGGCACCGGCAACGGGCATCCAGAAATATGAATTAAAAGAGTTTATTGCCGATTTCACGTCATTCAAAATCGGCGATAACGTACCGGCTATGTACCTGACACCCGAATACAACATCAAACAATGGCAGTTACGTAACCTACCTGCGCCGGATGCCGGTACTCACTGGACATACATGGGCGGTAACTATGTGCTGATTGGCGATACCGACGGCAAAATTAGCAAAGTTTACGACGGTGAAATTTTCTACCACCGCTAGTTCCGATGGCCAGCGGCGTGCTTTCGCCGCTGGCTTATTCATTAAGTTAATCATAGTAGATGTTCTTCTGCTGAATATATTCGTTCACACCGGCTTCCGCGGCCAGTTTTTCATACAACAAAAGAATACTGAATAATAGATCTCCGCCGCTTCTTAATAAGTCATCCGGCGCAACCCGTTGTTCTTTATCAACCAGAAAAATCAACTGTTCAATCAGATCACAATATTCACCGTAGACGCCAATTGATATTTCATGCTCAATGACCGATTCACGGCAATAGTGCAGCGCATCGGTCGCCTTCTCGCGCAGGGTGCGGTTATGCATCATCACGACAAGCAGTTCGCGCAAGTTGACCATCAGATTGTTATTCATCACCCCTCCATTTCTGAATTATTTATAATTACCAGAAATAAGAATGATGTTATCAAACGGCACCATCGATTAACATGAAATTAACCAAAGACGACCACCAATAAATGCTATAGATTTATTGAATAACATTCACATGATGGATGATTATTAAGAAAGGGAATTGGCAGGAAAATAATAAATCCGTACGGCGGGAAATCACCGTACGGATAATGCCAGAGCGTGGAGAATTACACCGCGCGGAAAGCAATCTCGGTTGGAATGACTTCACCCTGCCAGTAGAGCTGCGCCGCAACGCGCCCCGCCAGCTGACGATAAATCTCGGTGAACTCACTATCCGGACGCGCAACCACCGTCGGCGTGCCGTTATCCAAGTCTTCACGCAGATTGATATGCAGCGGCATCTGACCCAGCAGCTGGGTGTGATATTTCTCGGCCAGCTTCTCAGCGCCCCCGGTGCCGAAGATAGGCTCGTGGTGACCACAGTTGCTGCAGATGTGCATGCTCATGTTTTCCACGATGCCCAGTACCGGCACTTCGACTTTCTCGAACATGACGATGCCTTTTTTGGCGTCGATCAGCGCAATATCCTGCGGCGTGGTCACTACCACCGCCCCGGTAACCGGGATGTTCTGCGCCAGCGTCAGCTGAATGTCACCGGTGCCCGGCGGCATATCGAGAACCAAGTAGTCGAGATCCGGCCACAGCGTTTCCTGCAGCATCTGCATCAGCGCTTTACTGGCCATCGGGCCACGCCAGACCATCGCGTTATCGTCGGTTACCAGATAGCCGATGGAGTTGGTCGCCACGCCGTGGGCCATGATCGGCGCCATGTGGGTGCCGTCCGGCGAGGTGGGACGCTGGTTTTCCGCGCCCAGCATGTTCGGGATTGAAGGGCCGTAGATATCGGCATCAAGAATGCCCACTTTGGCACCTTCTGCCGCCAGCGCCAGCGCAAGGTTGACGGCGGTAGATGATTTACCGACCCCACCTTTACCAGAACTCACCGCGATAATGTTTTTGACGCCGTTGATACCCGGCTGGTTTTTCACGCGTTTTAAGGTCGCGATGCTGTGCGACAGCTTCCAGTCGATAGCTTTTGCCCCGGTCACCCGCAGCAACTCGGCGCTGGTTTGCTCTTTTAATTCCTCAAAAGCGCTGTGCCAGACGAACGGCATCTGCAATTCGATATGCACGGTGTCGTCAAGCCAGGCGACGTGGTGCAGCGCTTTCAGCGCCGTTAGGTTGTGTTTCAGGGTTGGGTGCTGGAAATTCGCCAGCGTGCCGGCCACCATCGCACGTAAACGCTCAGGGGATTTGGCCTGGGATTCTGCGTTCATCCCGACTCCTTTTGTTATTTTGACATGCTTTCAGTGTCGTTAAGTCTACCACAGCTAACGGGCATCCATATATGGCGCACCCACTACCCTTTTGGTAATATCAAAACCCCTTTTTGCAACAGAAGAAGTAATACCCACTATGACTCAAGTCGCGAAGAAAATTCTGGTAACGTGCGCGCTGCCGTACGCCAACGGCTCCATCCACCTCGGCCATATGCTGGAGCACATCCAGGCTGATGTCTGGGTCCGTTACCAGCGAATGCGCGGCCACCAGGTCAACTTCATCTGTGCGGACGATGCCCACGGCACGCCAATCATGCTGAAAGCACAGCAGCTCGGCGTAACGCCTGAGCAGATGATTGCCGAAATGAGTCAGGAACATCAGACTGATTTTTCAGGCTTTAACATCAGCTACGACAACTATCACTCGACGCACAGCGATGAGAACCGCGAGCTGTCTGAGCTGATTTATGGTCGCCTGAAAGAAAACGGTTTTATAAAAAACCGCACCATCTCTCAGCTTTACGACCCGGAAAAAGGCATGTTCCTGCCGGACCGTTTCGTAAAAGGTACCTGCCCGAAATGTAAATCACCGGATCAATACGGCGATAACTGTGAAGTATGTGGCGCAACCTACAGCCCAACCGAGCTTATCGAGCCAAAATCCGTGGTTTCCGGCGCAACGCCTGTGATGCGTGAGTCCGAGCACTTCTTCTTCGATCTGCCGTCATTCAGCGAAATGCTGCAGGCGTGGACCCGCAGCGGTGCGCTGCAAGAGCAGGTCGCAAACAAAATGCAGGAGTGGTTTGAATCTGGCCTGCAGCAGTGGGATATCTCCCGCGATGCGCCATACTTCGGCTTTGAAATCCCGAACGCACCGGGCAAATATTTCTACGTCTGGCTGGATGCACCAATTGGCTACATGGGTTCCTTCAAGAACCTGTGCGACAAGCGCGGCGATACCACAAGCTTTGACGAATACTGGAAGAAAGATTCTACCGCCGAGCTGTATCACTTTATCGGTAAAGATATCGTCTACTTCCACAGCTTGTTCTGGCCGGCGATGCTGGAAGGCAGCAACTTCCGCAAGCCAACCAACCTGTTCGTTCACGGCTACGTAACGGTAAACGGCGCGAAGATGTCCAAATCTCGCGGCACCTTCATCAAGGCCAGCACCTGGCTGAATCACTTTGATGCCGACAGCCTGCGCTACTACTACACCGCCAAGCTCTCTTCACGCATCGATGATATCGACCTGAATCTGGAAGATTTCGTGCAGCGCGTGAATGCCGACATCGTTAACAAAGTGGTTAACCTTGCGTCCCGTAACGCTGGCTTTATCGCCAAACGCTTTGATGGCGTGCTTTCCGCCGAGCTTGCCGATCCAGAGCTGTACAAGACCTTCACCGACGCGGCAGCCGCCATTGGCGAAGCGTGGGACAGCCGCGAATTCGGTAAAGCTATCCGTGAAATCATGGCGCTAGCCGACGTGGCAAACCGCTACGTTGACGAACAGGCTCCGTGGGTCGTCGCCAAACAGGAAGGCCGCGATGCCGACCTGCAGGCTATCTGCACCATGGGGCTGAACATGTTCCGCGTACTGATGACCTGGCTCAAACCTGTGCTGCCAGAGCTGACCGCACGTACCGAAGCGTTCTTAAATACCGAGCTTAGCTGGGATGCCATCAATCAACCGCTGATTGGTCACAAAATCAACACTTTCAAAGCGCTGTATAACCGCATCGAGATGAAGCAGGTTGAGGCACTGGTTGAAGCGTCTAAAGAAGAAGTGAAAGCGCTGAACAGCACGCCGGTGACTGGCCCGCTGGCAGATGATCCTATTCAGGAAACGATCACCTTTGACGATTTCGCCAAGATTGACCTGCGCGTAGCGTTGATTGAAAACGCCGAGTTCGTGGAAGGTTCCGACAAGCTGCTGCGCCTGACGCTGGATCTGGGCGGCGAGAAGCGTAACGTCTTCTCCGGCATTCGCTCAGCGTACCCGGACCCACAGCCGCTGATTGGTCGTCTGACCGTTATGGTTGCCAACCTGGCGCCGCGTAAAATGCGCTTCGGCATCTCGGAAGGGATGGTGATGGCAGCAGGCCCTGGCGGGAAGGACATCTTCCTGTTAAGCCCTGACGACGGTGCACAACCCGGTCAGCAGGTGAAATAACCCGCATAAAAAAACGCTGCTTCGGCAGCGTTTTTTTTATATCAGATGTAGGCCGGATAAGGCATCGCCGCCATCCGGCGGTAACGTGCACCCAATGCCTGATGGCGCTTCGTTTATCAGGCCTACAAAGACGTTGTTAAGATTTTGCCGCGTGCTCACGCACCGCCAGCCCGCGTAGGAAATAGCGCAGGAACTGGTCGCCGCATTCGCGGAAGTTTTTATGCTCTGGCGCGCGCATCATGGCGGTGATTTCCGGCATCGAGATACGGAACTGCTGCTGGGTCATGATCGCCAGAATATCATCGGTTTTCAGCGAAAAGGCGATGCGCAGTTTTTTCAACATGATGTTGTTGTTAATACGGCGCTCAACCGCCAGCGCTGGCGCAGATTCATCGCGGCCGCGTTTTTCATAGATCAGGCCATTAAGAAAGCGTGACAGCAGGATATCCGGACAGCGAACAAAGCCCTCTTCATCCTCTTTGCGCAGCCACGGAACCAATTGCTCCGCCGTTGCTTCGACTTCGCCCAGCGCAAAAACACGCACCAGATCGTTGTTATTGAATTTCAGGATATAGCGGACGCTGCGTAAAATATCGTTACTGACCATAGTGCCTTCGGTGATGATGAAAAATACGGTGGCTAAGTTTACACGAATTACAGCCCCAGCGCTTCCTTCAAACTTTTCAGATAGCGGCGGCTCACCGGCACGGTCTGTCCGTTGCGCAGCAGCAGCTCGGCTTGACCGTTGTCTTCAAGGCGAATTTCTTTGAGGTGCGACATATTGACCAAATGCTGACGATGGCAGCGGATAAGCGGCGTTCGGTTCTCCAGCGTGCGCAGCGTTAGCTCGGTAAAGCCTTCTTTTCCCTCACCGCTGGTCACGTACACGCCACTAAGGCGGCTGCTGACGAAAGCTACATCATCCATCTGCAACAGATAAATTCGACTGTGACCCGTACAGGGAATGTATTTGAGCGCCTGCTGGTTTTCTCCCAGTACCGACACATCCTGCACCGCCCGCTCTTGGCGCAGACGCAGCAGCGTTTTATCTAAACGCTTCTCTTCTATCGGCTTAAGCAAGTAATCAAACGCATGTTCCTCAAACGCTTTCACCGCGTACTCGTCGAAGGCGGTCAGAAACACGATATAGGGCCGATGTTCCGGGTCCAGCATACCGACCATCTCCAGCCCGCTGATGCGCGGCATCTGGATATCAAGAAACAGCACGTCAGGACGCAGCTTATGGACCGCGCCAATGGCCTCGACTGCGTTTGCACACTCCCCGACAATATCGAGGTCATCGTGAGTTTGCAGCAGTACGCGCAGGTTCTCCCGCGCCAGCGGTTCATCGTCGACAATCAGCACTTTTATCATGCGTTCTCCTCCAGAGGTAACCGCAGAGTCACTCGTGTAAAGCAGTCCGGTTCGCAGGTGACGGCAATCCCGCATTCATCACCAAAGCGCATTTTCAGGCGCTTATCGACCAAACTCATTCCCAGGCCGCTGGCTTCATTCGTGGGCTGATACAGCCCGGCGTTATCTTCAATGTCCAGCACTAAGTGTTGCCCCTGACGGCTCGCGCGCAACGTAATTTCGCCGACGTCCAGCAGCTGCGAGGTGCCGTGCTTGATGGCGTTTTCGACAATTGGCTGGAGCGTAAATGCCGGAAGCTGTTGGCCTGATAGCTCGTCAGGGATATCCAGATGCACCACAAGGCGCGACTGAAAACGCGCTTTTTCTATTTGCAGATAGGCATTTACGTGTTCGATTTCATCCGCCAAGGTGACAATTTCCGACGGACGCTTCAGGTTCTTACGAAAGAACGTCGATAGGTACTGCACCAGTTGGCTAGCTTGTTCACTGTCGCGGCGCACCACCGCCTTTAGCGTATTGAGTGCGTTAAACAGAAAATGCGGGTTCACCTGCGCGTGCAGCAGTTTGATTTCCGACTGGGTCAGCAGCGCCTTTTGCCGTTCATATTGTCCGGCAAGAATTTGCGCCGACAGCAGTTGAGCAATCCCCTCGCCCAACGTTCGGTTGATGGAGCTAAACAGGCGATTTTTAGCCTCATACAGCTTAATGGTGCCAATCACCTTTTGGTTCTCACCGCGCAGCGGGATCACCAGGGTTGAACCCAGCTTGCAGTTTGGGTGAATCGAGCAACGATACGGCACTTCATTGCCGTCCGCGTACACCACCTCGCCGGTTTCAATGGTTTTTTGCGTATAGCGCGAGGAGATAGGTTTACCCGGCAGATGGTGATCTTCCCCGATGCCGGTAAAAGCGAGCAGCTTTTCACGGTCGGTTATCGCCACCGCGCCGATATCCAGTTCCTGAATCAGCACCTGCGCCACCTTCATGCTGTTCTCTTCGTTAAAACCTTTACGCAGGATACCTTCCGTCGAGGCCGCCACCTTTAGCGCCGTGGCTGAGAACGCCGAGGTGTATTTTTCAAACATGGCGCGCTTATCCAGCAGGATGCGCATAAATAGCGCGGCGCCCACGGTATTGGTAACCATCATCGGCGCAGCGATACTTTGCACCAGATGTAAAGCATCTTGGAACGGGCGGGCAATTAGCAGGATTATCAGCATTTGCACCAGTTCGGCGACCAGCGTGATAGCCCCCGCAGTCCACGGGCTGAACACTTTATCCGGGCGGCCGCGGCGAATAAGCACGCTGTGCACCAGTCCGCCAAGCAGCCCCTCCACCATCGTGGAGATCATGCAGCTAAGGGCAGTCATCCCGCCCATCGAGTAGCGGTGCAGACCGCCGGTAAAACCGACTAAACCGCCAACCACCGGGCCGCCAAGCAGCCCGCCCATCACCGCACCAATCGCGCGGGTGTTGGCAATCGAGTCTTCAATATGCAGGCCAAAGTAAGTGCCGAGAATACAAAAGATAGAGAAGGTCACGTAGCACAGCAGCTTATGCGGTAGGCGTACGGTCACCTGCATCAGCGGGATAAACAGCCGCGTCTTGCTCATGAGCCAAGCGATGACCAGGAAAACGCACATCTGCTGAAGCAGCAGCAACACCAGATTAAACTCGTACATACCCAATCACCACAGGAGAAATAAAACTGCGTAACATACACATAGTTGGCATAACTTTCTTTGAAACCTGGCAAAAAAAGTGCGAAAAATGCTACCGATCACATTTTATCCATTACACAGAGAAAGGGAATGGATAAAAAATCGCCAGCGCAGGTTATCTCGGCAAACCCGGTCTAAAGTTAAAGGGGGGATGACATGCCGGAGGAACGATGGCGCTTTACACGATTGGCGAAGTGGCACAGCTTTGTGATATCAACCCGGTCACGCTGCGCGCGTGGCAGCGGCGGTACGCGCTGCTCAAGCCGCAGCGCACCGACGGTGGCCATCGACTGTTTAACGACGCGGATATCGACCGCATTCGTGAAATCCAGCGTTGGATAGAAACCGGCGTGCAGGTCAGTAAAGTCAAAAACCTGCTTTGTGAGCAGCCGGAGGGCTGGCGGGAACAGCAGGAAATCGCGCTGCGTGATTTACGCAACGGCAATCTCAACCACCTACGCCAATGGGTGAAAGAACTTCGGCGCAGCGATAGCGCGCGTACCTTAGTCGATAACCTTTTCACGCCGTTACGCCTACGCCTGCAAAGCACGCAGTTGCCGCTGCACACCCTACTGGGACTGCTCGACGGCGTGCTCATCAACGATATCGCGCTGAGTCTCTCCTCTGCCCGGCGTAAATCTGGGCCGCAGGCGCTGGTGGTCGGCTGGAACGTCACCGATATTACCCGTTTATGGCTGGAAGGCTGGGTGGCCTGTGAACAGGGCTGGCGCGTGGACGTCCTCGCGCATTCGCTCAGCCACGTGCAGCCGGAGCTCTTCCCCGGTCAAACCTTACTGGTGTGGTGCGGTGCGGCGCCAAGCGCTGTGCAGTTGCAACAGATGGCACGCTGGCAAGAAGAAGGCAGCGCCTTCGCCCTTCCCGCAAATTAATCGTTCATTAACAGCCCGGCTTCGCGGTATAATCTTTTGGTTAACAAAAGGAGTACACCATGAAGTCAGCTAAATTCGCAGCGATTGTGCTTTTCGCCTTTATGGCCATTAGCGGCATCGGTGGCGTTATGCTTGCAGGATATTCATTTATTGTTCGTGGCGGTGTTGGCTGAGCCGCAGGCTAAGTCGCTCAAAGGCGCGGTCGACGATGATCGCCGCCAGCGCCACCAGAATCGCCCCCTGCACCACATAGGCCGTATTAAACCCGCTCAGGCCGATGATTATCGGCGTGCCCAGCGTATTGGCCCCTACCGTTGACGCGATGGTCGCCGTACCGATATTCACAATCACCGATGTGCGCACACCCGCCACGATTACCGGTGCCGCCAGCGGCAGTTCCACTTTCCACAGCCTTTGCCAGCCGCTCATGCCCATCCCTTCTGCCACGCTTATTGCCGCCGCAGGTACCGCCGCCAGCCCGGCCAGCGTGCCCTGAAGCACCGGCAAAATACCGTACAGGATAAGCGCAATAATCGCCGGTTTTTCACCAAACCCCATCACCGGCACAGCCATTGCCAGCACCGCAACCGGCGGGAAAGTCTGCCCCATTGCCGCCAGCGTTTCGACCAGCGGACGAAATTCACGCCCTGCCGGACGCGTAACGATGACCCCGGCACTGAGGCCAATCACAATCGCCAACAGGCTGGAAATCCCCACCAGTTCGGCATGCGCAAGGGTGAGTGTGAAAAAGCTCGCCTGTTGGTAAAGCGGACGCGGCTGCTCGGGAAAAAGCGCATGAAAAAACGGCTCGCTGTGCGGTAGACCAATGAGCAATAAGGCGAACAACACCAGCAGCCAGAACAGCGGATCACGGAGCACGCGCATCGTTCGGCTCCTCGCGCAATAGGTCGGAAAAATGCAGGCTGCCGCAGGGCCTCCCTTGACTGTCAACAACTGGGAGCACCGTTCGCCGCTGGGTCATGAAACCCGATAGCGCATCACGCAGCGACAGTGTGTCGGCCAGCGGCTCTCCTTGGACATTCTCATCGGGGCGGGCGTAATCGGCAACCCGTCGCAGAGACAACAGCCGCACCCCAAGTTCGCTGTGACCAAAAAAGCGGCGGGCAAACTCGCTCCCCGGCGCGCTGAGCATGCTGAGCGGCGTCCCCTGCTGCACGACTTCACCGCCGTCCATCAAAATCAGGTTATCCGCCAACCGTAACGCTTCATCAATATCGTGCGTCACCAGCACGATGGTGCGTCCCAAGAGTTGATGGATACGCCGCATCTCCTGCTGTAGCGCGCCGCGGGTCACCGGGTCCAGTGCGCCGAAAGGCTCGTCCATCAACAGCACTTCCGGATCGCCCGCCAGCGCTCGCGCCACGCCAACACGCTGCTGCTGACCACCGGAAAGCTGATGGGGATAACGCGCGCGGAGATCCGGCTCCAGCCCTAATAGCGCCATCAGTTCATCAATACGGGCGTTCGTCTTCGCCTTCGGCCACTTTAACAGCTGGGGAACAGTGGCAATATTTTGCGCCACCGTCCAATGCGGGAACAAGCCGATGGATTGGATGGCATAACCCATCCGTCGGCGCAGCGCCAGCAGCGGCAGCTCGCGAATGTCTTGGCCTGAGAAATGGATAATCCCGCTATCCGGTTCAACCAACCGGTTAATCATCTTGAGCGTCGTCGATTTCCCGGACCCGGAGGTGCCAATCAGCACGGAAAACGCCCCTTCTTCCAGCCGTAAAGACAGATTTTTGACCGCCGGATGGTCGCCAAACGCTTTATTCACCTGCATAAATTCAATCACCGGCCTCTCCTTGAATCAGTGTGGCAATAAGGCTAAACAGCGCATCCGCAGCCACCGCCAAGGCAATCACCGGGATAACGCCCAGCAGCACCAGATCCAGCGCGCTGCTAAGAAGCCCCTGAAACACCAGCGCACCAAAGCCACCGGCGCCAATTAGCGCGGCGACGACCGCCATCCCTACCGTTTGCACCACCACCACCCGCAGACTGCGCAACAGCACCGGCAGCGCCAGCGGAAGCTGGACGCGGAAAAAGGTCTGGCTGCGGCTCATGCCCATCGCCGTTGCGCTTTCCAGCACCTGCGGCGACACCTGCTGCATGCCGGCCACCACCCCACGCACCAGCGGCAACAGCGCATAAAGCACCAGCGCAATCAGCGCAGGCGTCAGGCCCGTACCGGCAATGCCTAGTCGGGCGAGCCAAGGGAAATGCTGGACCAGCCCGGCCAATGGCGCAATCAAGACGCCAAACAGCGCAACCGATGGGATAGTCTGAATAATATTGAGCAGCGTAAACACACCTGACTGACGCCCCGGATGCCGCCAGCACCACAGGCCGATGGGAATTCCCAGCAACAGGCCCGGCAGCAGAGTTCCCCACAGCAGCGACAGGTGCTGATGCAGCGCATTGTCGAAGGTCTCCTGGCGGTTGGCATACTCTTTCATCAATGACAGTCCGTCCAGCGCGCCGCTCCACAGCAGCGCGCAGGGTAATAGCCAAAGCTGGGCGTTCAGCAACCAGCGCCATAGGGCGTGAGCGGTGAGACGCCGAATCGCATCGCTGCAAATAAGCAGCATCAACAGCAGCGATAGCCACAGCCCACTGCCGGGTGAAGTCCGCGCCAGTGGACTGCTGGCTTCAGCCAGCCGATGGGCCGCTTCACCGCTAAGCCACAGCAAAAGCGTGAATCCGCCCTGCGCCAGCAGCAGAATCGACAAACTCGCCGGGCGTCCGGGAAGATAGCTCAGGCCAATAAACGCGAGGGGAAGCAGCAGCAATATTAACGGAGGAAAAGGCCAAACCTGCCACAGCCACAGGCCATCGCCCGAGACCAGACGGTTCGGGGCAAAATTCACAAACGGCAGCGCGGCGGCGACCAGCAACATTAGCGCAAGCAGCGCCACCACGCGGTTATGACAATAAGGCACGCGATTAACCGATTACTTCGCCCACCCTTTTTGCTTCAGATAGCCTGCCGCCACGCTCTTGGCATCCAGCCCTTCTACCGCAATTTTTGCATTCAGGGTTTGCAGGGTTTTCTCATCAAGGCTGGCAAAGACCGGCTTCAACCACTGCTCAAGCTGCGGATAAGCCTTCAGCACGCTTTCACGCACCACCGGCGTTGGCGCGTAAATCGGCTGGACTCCTTTCGGATCGCTAAGCGTTTGCAGCCCCAATGCCGCCACCGGGCCATCGGTGCCGTAGGCCATCGCCGCATTTACCCCAGAAGTTTGCTGTGCCGCCGCTTTAATAGTGACTGCGGTATCGCCGCCCGCCAGCGATAACAACTGCGGCTGGTTCAATTTAAAATCGTAGGCTTTTTCAAACGCCGGCAGCGCATCGGCGCGCTCAATAAATTCAGCAGAAGCGGCAAGCTTGAAGGTGCCGCCGTCTTTCAGGTAGCGACTCAAATCAGCAAGCGAGGTCAGCTTCTCCTTTTGCGCGATATCTTTGCGTACGGCGATGGTCCAAGTATTGTTTGCCGGAGCCGGCGTCAGCCAGACGAGGTGATTTTTCTCGGCATCCAGCTTTTTCACTTTCTCATACCCGGCTTGGGCATTTTTCCACGCGGGGTCGTTTTCGTCTTTAAAGAAAAAAGCGCCGTTGCCGGTGTATTCCGGGTAGATATCCAGTTCGCCAGACGTTATTGCGCCACGCACCACCGGCGTGGTGCCAAGCTGGACTTTATTGACGGTTTTGACGCCGTGGCTTTCCAGCACCTGCAGAATAATGTTGCCCAGCAGCGCCCCTTCAGTATCTATTTTTGAGCCAACCTTCACCGGCTCAGCGGCCTGCAATGGCAGACTGACCGCTGCCAGCAGAACCAGTGGACCGCTCCATCCCCGTAAAATCGTCATACGCATTCCTCTGTATTGCGCTCAATAAATACGGCGCTTCGCCAAAAAGCGTAGACGATTTTTCGCCAATTAGCTGTTTTCTGACATTTTTAACGGGATGGTCAGTAAACTGGCGGCGAAATAAAGCAGCGCAATCACCCATAGCGTACCTTCAACACCCAGCGGATTAATGCACAGGGTTACGATAAGCGGGCCGACAAAATTGCTCAGTCCTGAGCCCAGGTTGAGGCAGGAGATTGCCGCCCCTTTGTTGTCGGGCAGCAGCGAGGGTATGAGCGCGCTTAACGGGCCAAATGCCCCAAGGCCGACGGCATAAATCGCCAGCGCTGCAATCATCGCCGCGCTGCTGTGACCAAACAGCACCGGCGCATAGCACACAGCCAGCGCCGCTATACCGCACAACGTCCCAGCAAACCACATCACCGTATTTCGCCAGCCGATGGTGTCGCCCAGCCAGCCGAAGAAGTAGTTGGCGAAGATATTCACCACGTTGACCAGTCCCCAAATGGTGAGCCACTCCTCGATGCTAAAACCAAAGCGCGGCAGGTAGACCGGCATGAGGATCACCAGCGAAAACTTGCCGATATCGTTGATGGTTTTCACCACCACCGCGATGCGCATTTTCGGCTCGCGTACCAGCACAATAATGCCTTCCGCAAGCGCGGCACCTACCGCCACATTCTGCTGCCACTGCGGTTTATCGCGATTGAGCAGCAGCGCGCAGCCGCAGCCCGCCAAGACAAAAATAAAACCTGAAAGTAAGGTCGCGGTCTCCCCCGCTCGCGGGATCATAAACCCGGAGAACCACGGTCCGACGATCGTCATGCCGACGCCAAAGGCAATCCAGAACCAAGAGACGGCGCGCCCCAGGATGCGCGCCTCACAGCGCTGGTTAATCCACACTAAAAATGAATAGGCAAACAACGGATAGGCCATACCGCGTATTGCGTAGGTCACCATCATCAGCGGATAGTTGACGTCCGGTAAAGCGACAAAAATAAACGGCAGCGAACCGACAAAATAAAGTCCAGTCGCCAGCCACATCAGCCGGCGCACGCCCAGCACACCTGCACCGATGCCAGAAAACCACGAAATAGCGGCAACACACAGACCAAATACCGATAACAACAGGCTGATGTTTACGGCGTCGAGGCCGCGTTGCTGGAGTAGTGACGCCAGCCAGCTTTGTTCGATAGTGGCTCCGGTAATAAACAAGAAGACGCCAATAAAGCCCCACACCAGCTCACGCGGCAGGCCTAATCGCGCCCAGATACCCTGCTGAATAAATAAAGTCCGATCGGTCATCTCTCTTACCCAAAAAAATCCCGGGGTCGCAACGCTCGCCCGGGGTAGTTTTATGCGTTACGCCATTGCGTCTGTTGCTGTTTAGCTTTCAGCAGGCTGCGGTTTACGTGGCCCACGGTGTTGTCGCCCCAGCACTGTTCGTACGGCATACCGGTCAGGCTTTCGATAACCTCTTTCGTTTGTGCCGTGACGGTGGCTTTGCTGCCGCCCTGTTTCAGGCGCGCCACTTCCTCATTGAGCACCGCGTGAGTCCGGCTGTTCACTTTGAACTGGAACGCCGACCAGATCCCCCAAAGAGTCAGCATCACCGGCAGGATTATCATGATCGCGAGGATCATGTTGATAGCCGACTGCGGCTGGCTGCTATGGCCGGTAATAAACCCAGACATTTGCAGCGCAACGCCGACCAGGAAAATAGACAGCGCCTGAGAGGCTTTACGCAACAGGCTCATAAAGCCCGCGAAGATCCCTTCACGACGGTTACAGGTCAGGATTTCATCGACATCCGCTACGAAGGTGTAGTTGTTCCATGGAATCGAGTAGATACCGCCACGCGCCAAACCCGCCACGCCCGCCGCCAGATACAGCATCGCCATACTGGTGGAGCCGTAGAAATAGGTAAGCGTAAACAACGCAAAAGCCACCAGCGCCATCAGCGCCTGAGTGGCAAACGCCCGGGACGGCGAGTAGCGCAGCGTCAGCCAGGTCGCTACGCCAACACCGAAGAATTGCAGGCCGTTTATCACGCTTAGCAGATTGCTGGCGACCACTGACGAGGTTGCCAGTGCAAAGACCACGAAGTAGGTAAAGACGGAGTTAAAGATATCCTGGGCCACCGAACCGCCGAGATACATGCCAAGGTGCGAGCGGAAGGTTTTGATTTTCAGCGTCGAGACAAAATCGTAGTAGATATCAAATATCCGCGTCGTCAGCGGCTGTTTCTCTGTGGTTTCAACACTACGTTCATACTGTTCAATCTCTTCCAACGAGCGCTCCCAGGTGCCGAAATAGACGAAGAACAGCACCACCATAAAGGCGACGGTGAAAATCGCCCCAGCGTAGAAGAATGAGATAGCCGAGTCAGAGCCGAAATAAGCCAGCAAACGCCCTGGCAGAAATGCGGCGGTAAAACCAGCAAACTGGGCGATATACATGCGGGCGCTGGTGAGCTTCGAGCGCTTGGTGAAATCGGAGGTCATCTCCGCCGACAGCGTGTCGTACGGGATTAAAATCATCGAATAGACAATTTCGAACAGAATATAGACCAGCAGGTACATCCAGTAGTTGAAGCCCTGCACCCACAGCAGGCTATAGACCGCCACCAGCGGAATGCTCAACAGCAGGAAGAAACGGCGACGCCCGAAGCGGCGGCCAAGGCGTGTTTTGTGGAAGTTATCAGAAATGTAGCCCATTAGCGGACACATAATCACATCGACGATGCGCGCTACGGCGAACAGCGACCCCGCTTCAATCGGCGTCAGGCCGCAAAAGGTGGTTAAAAAGAACAACAACCAGGCGCTGACCAGCGTAAACGCACCCGACCCGATCACATCCGCAAGGCCATAGCAGACGTAGTTGTGGAGTTTTATTTCCCGCACTTTTTTTATCATTTTCCATCCCCTTGAACAGAGCAAAACGGCGCAGTCTTTTGCCACGCCGTCATCAAATAACATCAGGCGTCGGCGTTTTCCTGCACGATTTCGCGGCTATTCCAGTCCGGCGGCAGCGGCTGCGGACGGCGAATGTGCAGCGAATTCAGCGTCAATCCCCGCACACCGTTGGCATACAGCGCAGGCAAGCCGCCAGGATAGGTGTCCACGCCCCAGGCGCGGCCGGTTTGTGGATTCACACGATAGGCGTTATCCGTCCCCATCCCGGTGGGATTGGCGGGATTACACGGTGGGCGAATGTCGTAGCAGCGCTGCTCGTCAGAAGGGCTCGCTACCTGCTGCAAGGAGACGGTATTAAAGCTCACATGGCGAATATCACCCGGCGTCTCGCTGTGTAAATTGATAGCTCCTTCCGCCACGCCGGAGAGTTGGCTGAAGGTAATGTCCTCCACCCAGCCCGGACGTATTTGCGGGTCACGGTGACGCACCGAGACAAACACCGGATCGGCTTTCCCCCAATGGCACGGATGACCGTGGCGGCAGTCGAACAGGATGTTGCTGAAAATCATCTGGCTAAACCGACCGCCGTCGCGGGAGACAAGCCCAATGCCGCGATTGGACTCAAAAATAGAGCAGTTATGAACCGCGATATGGCTGATATCGGCGTAGGTTTCGGTGCCAACCTTAATGGCGCAACTTTTCGAGCGGATAAGGCAGTTATTGACCACCACGTGGCGCGTGGCCTGTTGCAAGCTTTCCGGTTTGCGAGTGGTTTTGATACAGATCCCATCATCAGCGGCGCTGAAGTAGCTGTCGCTGATATGCACATGCTGGCAGCTGTCGATATCCAGCGCGTCGGTATTCGACAGCGCCAAATCATTATCGATGGTCAAGTTGTGGATGAAGACCTGATTGCAGCTGACTAAATGCGCCGTCCACATTGGTGAATCGCTGATGGTGATATCGCGAATACGCACCTGCTGACAGCCTTCCAGCACCAGCATACGCGGGCGCATGGTTTTCGGCTGGTAATAACCCTGGTCGTCGGCGCTGGCGGCAAACCACGCGCTGGCCCCGCCCACGAGAGCCCCTTCGCCGCTGACGGTTAGGTGGTGACAGCCATGTGCGTAAATCAGCGCCATCCGCGAGAGTTCGGCGACGGTTTGCGTCATCTCTGCCGGGTAATCTTCCACGTGAGGGCTTGCCAGCAGACGAGCACCGGCTTCTAGATGCAGGGTAAAATTCGATGGCAGAACCAGCGTACCGGTCATCCAGTCTCCGGCTGACACCACCAGCGTGCCGCCACCTGCCCGGTCAATCTCATCAATAAGCTGTTGAAGCTGTGCGGTCAGCGGCGTTTTGCCGCTGCGGTCTAGAGACGTGCTATGCAGTGAAATCTTCATGTCGCTACCTGCTGATATTGAGATAGCTGCATTTAACGCGGTTTCCCTATTCGCCTCGTCGGGCAAATGCGCGCTTTTTTACGTATTAGTGAATGGCATCACGCCTGCTCTGATGCTGCGAGAAGCCTTTTGATCTCACGCACAAAACGGCGATACGCGCGGAAGACATGTCGTGACATAAGTCACATAACGTACGCAAGAGCGGATAAAAAACAGGCTATTTGGCGCAGATGAGAGATGGCGGGAAGATAAATCGCGATGGGGTTCACAAAGTGATACAAGAGTTGGGCTTGGGGGATTGCCCCTCACCCTACCCCTCTCCCCAGAGGGGAGAGGGAACCAATAGTGCGGCGTATCAGCGTTGTAGGCCGGATAAGGCGCAGCCGTCATCCGGCAATCAGGCGGTATTTTACAGCAGTTCGAATTCGCCCTGCTTCACGCGAGCAGAATCAACGCCGATAAAGACGTTAAATTTGCCCGGCTCCGCTGCGTACTTCATCTGCTGATTCCAGAACTTCAGCTGTTCTACATCGATTGGGAAGCTGACCGTCTGGGTTTCGCCCGGTTTCAGGTTCACTTTTTCGAAGCCTTTAAGCTGTTTAATCGGGCGGCTCATCGACGCCGTGACGTCCTGCAAATACATTTGAATGACCGTCGCCCCTTCACGTTTGCCGGTGTTGGTCACCTGTACGCTGGCGGTGACGCTGCCGTTTGCCTTCATGCTTGGCGCTGAGAGCTTCACATCCGACACTGAGAAGGTGGTGTAGCTCAGGCCATAGCCAAATGGATACAGTGGACCGTTAGCCTCGTCAAAGTAGCGCGAGGTGTACTTGTTCGGCTTGTCAGCATTGTACGGACGACCGGTGTTCAGATGGCTGTAGTACTGCGGGATCTGGCCGACTGAACGCGGGAAAGACATCGGCAGCTTGCCGGACGGGTTGTAGTCGCCGAACAGCACATCGGCGATAGCGTTACCGCCTTCGGTACCGGCAAACCAGGTTTCCAAAATGGCGTCAGCTTGGCGGTCTTCTTTCACCAGCGTCAACGGACGGCCGTTCATCAGCACCAGTACCAGCGGTTTGCCCGTGGCTTTCAGCGCGGCAATCAGATCCTGCTGGCTTTGCGGAATAGAAATCTCGGTACGGCTGGAAGCTTCATGCGCCATGCCCTGCGCTTCGCCGACCACCGCAACCACCACGTCAGATTGTTTGGCGGCAGCAACCGCTTCATCAATCATCGCCTGCGGTGAGCGCGGGTCAATTTTCACCGCTTCTTCGTACAGGTTGAGGAAATCAATGATGCCTTTGTCATTGGTCGCGTTTGCGCCTTTGGCGTACACCACTTTCCCCTGCCCGGCCATCACATTCTTGATGCCGCTCAACACGGTGACCGACTGCCCGGCTACGCCCGCCGCGGACCAGCTGCCCATAACGTCGCGCTGACTATCGGCCAGTGGCCCGACAACGGCAACGGTCGCCTCTTTCTTCAGCGGCAGCGTTTCCAGACGGTTTTTTAGCAGCACCAGACTTTGACGCGCGACTTCACGCGCTTCGGCACGGTGCAGACGGCTTTCGGCATTGGTGTCCTGTGGGTCGGAATCTTTCGGCCCTAAGTGGCTGTACGGATCGTTAAACAGCCCCATATCATATTTCACGTTCAATACGTGACGGGTCGCGTCGTCAAGCTCCGCCATCGTGACTTTGCCGGATTTCACCAGCCCCGGCAGATATTTGCTGTAGTACTCGTCGCTCATGCTCATATCAATCCCGGCCTTCAGCGCAACACGCACTGCATCTTCCGGGTCAGCCGCTGTGCCGTGCTTAATCAGCTCCTTAATCGCCCCGTGGTCGGAGACGGTAATGCCTTTAAAGCCCCACTGGTTACGCAGCACGTCTTTGAGCAGCCAGGCATCTGAGGTCGCTGGCGTGCCATTTAGCGAGTTCAGGCCGATCATCACCGCGCCGCTACCGGCATCCAGCCCGGCTTTGTATGGCGGCATGTAGTCGTTGAACAGGCGCTGTGGGCTCATATCGACGGTGTTGTACTCTTTGCCGCCCTCAACTGCGCCATAGGCGGCGAAGTGCTTGACGCTGGTCATCACCGAGTAACGATCCGCCGGGCTTTTGCCCTGCATCGCTTTCACCATGGTTTCGCCCATGATGGAAGTCAGATAGGTATCTTCACCAAAGCCCTCGGAGGCGCGGCCCCAGCGCGGATCGCGCGAGACATCGACCATCGGCGCCCAGGTCATATTCAGGCCGTCGTCCGCCGCTTCATAGGCCGATACGCGGCCAACGGTTTTCACCGCATCGAGGTTAAACGTCGAGGCCAGACCGAGGCTAATTGGGAAGACGGTGCGCTGGCCGTGCACCACGTCATAGGCGAAGAACAGCGGGATTTTCAGGCGGCTCAGCGACATCACCTGATCTTGCATGGCGCGGATATCTTTACGGGTCACGGTGTTAAAAATCGCCCCGACTTGGCTATCTTTGATCATGTCGCGAATGGCTTCTTTCGGGTTGTCCGGGCCGACGCTAATCAGACGCAGCTGGCCGATTTTTTCATCGACGGTCATCTTCTTCAGCAGGTCGCTGACAAACGCATCGCGCGCTTGCGGGGTAAGCGGATGGTTACCAAACAGATCCTCCGCCAGAGCGGGTTGCAACGCCAAGCTCACGGCGACGCTAACAGATAAAAGCCATTTCATATTCTTATAGTCTCTTGAGTCTATGCCGGTTCAAGCGGCGAGGTCCGATGAAAAATCGCAGTTTGCCATAAACTTAAAGTACAGAGGCATAAAAGGCGAAGGTTATTCTCTGATTTTTAGAAACATTCACTCCCTAAATGGTCATACAAAGCGCTATTCTTAGAATCGACAAAATTGTCCCACCACAAGGAGTGGAGAATGTCTTCTCAAACTACAACTGATAATAATGCGTTGATTAACGAGCTCTCCCGCCTGGTTGGTCATGCTCACCTGTTGACCGACCCCGCTAAAACCGCCCGCTATCGCAAGGGCTTTCGTTCTGGACACGGCGATGCGCTTGCCGTGGTCTTTCCCGGTTCACTGCTAGAACTGTGGCGCGTACTGAACGCCTGCGTAACCGCGGACAAAATTATTCTGATGCAGGCCGCCAACACCGGTCTGACCGAAGGTTCTACGCCAAGCGGTAACGACTACGACCGCGATATCGTCATCATCAGCACTCTGCGCCTCGACAAACTGCATCTGTTGGATAAAGGCGAGCAGGTGCTGGCGTGGCCTGGCACCACCCTCTATTCGCTGGAAAAAGCGCTGAAGCCGTTTGGCCGCGAGCCGCACTCGGTGATTGGGTCGTCGTGCATCGGCGCGTCGGTTATCGGCGGTATCTGTAATAACTCCGGCGGTTCGCTGGTGCAACGCGGCCCGGCCTATACCGAAATGTCGCTATTCGCACGCATTGACGAACAGGGCAAGCTGACGCTGGTTAACCATCTCGGCATCGATCTGGGCGACACCCCTGAGCAAATTTTAAGTAAGCTCGACGATGAACGCGTGAAAGACAGCGACGTTCAGCACGATGGTCGTCACGCTCACGATTATGATTACGTGAACCGCGTGCGCGACGTTAACGCCGATACCCCAGCGCGTTATAACGCCGATCCTGACCGTCTATTTGAGTCCTCCGGCTGCGCAGGCAAGCTGGCGGTATTCGCCGTGCGCTTAGATACCTTCCCGGCGGAAAAACGCCAGCAGGTCTTCTATATCGGGACCAACCAGCCGGACGTGCTGACCGAAATCCGCCGCCATATTCTGGCTGAGTTTAAAAACCTGCCGGTAGCGGGCGAATATATGCACCGCGATATTTACGATATCGCCGAGCAGTACGGCAAAGATACCTTCTTGATGATCGACAAGCTTGGCACCGATAAAATGCCTTTCTTCTTCACCATGAAGGGCCGTACCGATGCCGCACTGGAGAAAGTGTCGCTGTTCAAACCGCACTTCACCGATCGCTTTATGCAGAAGCTGGGCCACGTCTTCCCGGCGCACCTGCCAGCGCGCATGAAAACCTGGCGCGATAAATACGAGCACCATCTGCTGTTGAAAATGTCCGGCGACGGCATTGATGAAGCGCAGGCGTGGCTCACCGAGTACTTTAAGGATGCCGAAGGCGATTTCTTCGCCTGTACGCCAGAAGAAGGCAGCAAGGCGTTCCTGCACCGTTTCGCGGCGGCAGGTGCGGCAATTCGCTATCAGGCGGTTCACGCGGACGAAGTGGAAGATATCCTGGCGCTCGACATCGCGCTGCGCCGTAATGATACGGAATGGTTTGAACATCTGCCGGCGGAAATCGACAGTAAGCTGGTGTACAAACTCTACTACGGTCACTTTATGTGTCACGTTTTCCACCAGGATTACATCGTTAAAAAAGGCGTCGATCCACATGAGCTGAAAGAGCAAATGTTGGTGCTGCTGCGCGAACGCGGAGCGCAGTATCCGGCGGAGCATAACGTGGGTCATCTGTATGAGGCCGATGACAATCTCAAACGCCACTACCGCGAAAACGATCCGACCAACAGCATGAACCCAGGAATTGGCAAAACCAGTAAGTTGAAATATTGGGGCGAGAAAACCGACGCCTGAGCCTATAGGCCGGATAAGGCAGCGAAGCCGCTATCCGGCAATAGATGCACCGTGCCTGATGGCGCTACGCTTATCAGGCCTACGCTAAATTACAGCGCCATATCGTGCTGCAGTGAAGCGCTCGGCTGGCTTTTTTGTAGGCCGGATAAGGCAAAGCCGCCATCCGGCAATCTGCTCCGGGTGCCTGATGGCGCTACGCTTAGCGGGCCTACTATGCCCAATTTCACGAGAGTAACCACAAGGAATTTGCTCATGTCTACGCTTGATGTCACCTGTGACGCCGATATTGAAATCCGCGCAGCCCAGGCTGACGATGTTCAGGCCATTGCCGCACTGTACGCTTGGCATGTCCTCAATGGACGCGCCTCGTTTGAAGAAGTCCCGCCCTCTATCGATGAAATGCGCCAACGCATGGAAGAGATCCAGCAGCAGGGTCTACCTTGGCTGGTCGCGCTCTATCGCGGCGAGATTGCGGGGTACTGCTACGCCAGACCGTACCGCCCTCGCCCGGCCTACCGGTATACGCTGGAAGAGTCTATTTACGTCGATACCAACATGACTAAACACGGTATCGGCAGCCATCTGCTGACGGCGCTGATTACCATTTGTGAACAGGGGCCGTGGCGACAGCTGCTCGCGGTCATTGGCGATGGCAATAATAATATCGGCTCGCTGCGCCTGCATAAAAAGCATGGATTCGAGGTGGCAGGTCAGCTGCGTAGCGTTGGCTACAAGCTGGGGGACTGGCGGGATACGGTGATTATGCAGCGCCCACTCAACGATGGTGACTGGACGCTGCCTGAGTAATTTACATGTCATCCTGCAAGCTGTATTGGCGTTGGCAGCGATAACTCGCCGCCTTCGTACAGCTTGCAAGATTTGTGTAAGGACGATCAGTCGTCCTGGGTGGTCTGCCCGCTGCGTTGGGCCTTGGCAATATCGCCTTCCACCTGGGCTTCTTTTTGCTTTTTATAGCTCAGCGCTGCCGCAGGAACCGGCATCACCTTTCCAGTTTCTACCCACGTACGCAGACGACTGGCGTCAGCAAAGTGGGTGTATTTACCAAACGCATCCATCACCACCATCGCCACCGGACGATTGTTCATCACGGTACGCATCACCAGGCAGTGACCCGCAGCATTAGTAAAGCCGGTTTTGGTCAGCTGAATACTCCAGTTATCACGGTACACCAAATGGTTAGTGTTGCGGAACGGCAGCGTATAGGCAGGGTGCGCAAAGGTGGCGGTGTCTTCTTTGGTGGTGCTCAACTGCCCAATCAGCGGGTACTGCTTGGTGGCAATCAGCAGCTTAGTCAAATCACGCGCGGTAGAGACGTTGTGAATCGACAGCCCCGTCGGCTCGACGTAGCGGGTGCGGCTCATGCCAAGCGCTTTGGCTTTAGCATTCATTGCACGAATAAACGCATCATAGCCGCCCGGATAGTGATGAGCGAGGCTCGCCGCTGCGCGGTTTTCGGAAGACATTAGCGCCAGCAGCAGCATATTTTTACGGCTGATCTGGCTATTCAGACGGACGCGAGAGTAAATGCCCTTCATCTCTGGCGTATGGCTGATATCCACAGTCAGGATCTCATCCAGCGGTAAATGGGCATCCAGCACCACCATCGCCGTCATCACCTTGGTGATGGAAGCCATCGGGCGCACCAGATCCGGCTGGTTCGCATAAATGACTTTATTAGTATTCAGATCGACAATCATTGCGCTACCGGAAGCAATATCCGGCTGCGAGGCAACGGCGGTCACGGCCGTTTTGGCGCTTGCCTGAGGTGCAAAAGGCACAGCCAACACAAGAGCAAGGCTGAGCAGGGAAACACGAAATTTCTGCATGGTGAGTATTCTGGCGGTTATTTATGCACAATATGATAGACAACCGCTTCGCACCATACGGTTGCGAAGCGGAATGTCCCATCATAGCGCGGAGTACGCGGAATCTACCAGAAAATAATAGTGAATAAATGCTGCATTGCTGGCGTAATTAAATTCACGCCAGCAATGAGTTAAGCCCCTAGAACAATCGGTAGCCGTAGCCCCATAGCACCACGGTCAGCGCCAGCAGAACTTCCAGAACCAACACACCAATCGCCAGCGTCGAACTGGCAAAGCTGAGCCCTTCTTCGCGGTCGATATTCAAGAAGGTTGGGATACCGACATACAGCAGATAACCGGTGTAAAACAGCGCGACTGTTCCGACCAACGCACACAGCCACACCAGCGGATAGAGCGCGACAATCCCGCTTAGGAAGATAGGCGTCGCCACATAGCCGGCAAACACCATACAGCGCTTGAGCGACGGTCGGTTCGGGTAGTTACGCGCCATCCACCAGATGACTCGCCCCATCACCGCGACGCCCGCCAGCATCAGCGCATAGAACAGCACCGCCATGCCCAGACCGGTCATGATGGAAAGCCTGACCACGTTGCCGTCGCCAAAATTCCAGCCAAGTTGGGTGGTACCAATGAAAGCACAGATGACCGGAATGGCCGCCATGATCAGTACGTGATGCACATAGTGGTGAGAAACGGTTTCATTCTCGCTACGGATAATATGCATTTCTTTATCAGGGTGGGAGAAAAGTCCCCATACATGGTTCATAACGCCTCCTCTGCACGGCTTCGTACCACGTTGCTGTAAGTATAATTCACGTCAATGATTATTTTGTGTACAACGCAAAAAATAGCGGCCCCTGCGTTCTCGCTCTGAGGGTGTATGATAAGTAGTACGATGTTGTAAGGAGTGAGTGTTTGCATGGATATCAATAACCTGATTTCCCACTATGGTTACGCGGCGCTGATTATCGGCAGCATGGCGGAAGGTGAAACAATTACGCTGCTCGGCGGCGTAGCGGCACATCAGGGCCTGTTGAAATTTCCACTGGTAGTGATTTCGGTGGCGTTGGGTGGCATGATCGGCGATCAGCTGCTTTATCTACTTGGGCGACGGTTTGGTGGTCGGTTACTTAAGCGTTTCTCACGCCATCAGGCGCGTATTCGCAAAGCGCAGCGCTTAATTAAAAGTCATCCCTATCTGTTCGTTATCGGCACGCGCTTTATGTACGGCTTCCGGGTCATTGGGCCGTTGCTGATTGGCGCAAGCGGCCTGCCGCCGAAAATTTTCCTGCCGCTAAATATTGTCGGCGCGATTATCTGGTCGCTCATATTCACGACGCTTGGCTATCTTGGCGGCGAGGCAATTGGCCCATGGCTTCATCATCTCGACCTACACTTTAAGCATATTATCTGGCTGGTGCTGGCGGTTGTGCTGGTGGTTGCGCTGCGCTGGTGGATGAAACGACGGGAAGCAAAAAGGCCGCAGGAATAACGCCGGTGATAATTCAGGCCCGGGGACGCGGCCAAGCCGTCCCCGAGGTTAAACGACTTAGAAGGTGTACTGTACACCTACACGAAAACGCGTCTGGCGATCGTCGTCGGTGCTGTTCACCGAAACATTCCCAATCTGTGCGTACGGTTTCCAGTTCTTATCAATGGCATAAGCGACTTTTAAATCCAGCTCATAATCATCTTTGCCATCATTATATCTAAAATAGTTATCGCTTTTCTTATAGAGATAATTACCTTCAATTGTCCATTTCTGAACTTTATACCCTAACCAGAGATCGCCTCGATTGGTATGATCATCTTCTTTCCCATATCCGGTTTCACGCGTGTACTCGTAACGGTAGCGGGCTGCGATATAAAAACCATTTTCAAAACTATACTGACCACGTATATAAGGTTTATAAATCGCTTTCGATGACGAAGTTTCTAACGCAAATCCCGGCTGGATAGTTATCTCGGGAGCCGCATTAAATTGATAGCTCAGCACATATTCATCGCCATTATCGACAACATCATTAAATGCTTTATCCGAGTTATCACCACCCGACTTGGTTTTGGCTTCAACCGAGAAGCCAAAACCGTTGGCAAAGCGGTGAGAAATCAGCACCCTGTCCTTTTGAGCTTCGGAGTCGTCGGTATATTCATGACGCAGGTCAATCGTAACCGCGCCCGCTGATGCACTAGCCAATGCCAGTATCCCTAGAGTTATTAATTTTTTCACGCACTCGTCCTTTGCTTTTTAGTTAAAAAATCAGAGAGCAACCGACCATAATATATAAATAACAAATATGATTATTATTAAGTTAAAAATAGAACAAGAAAGATATTGTTTTTCTGGTGGCGATATTATGGGGATAAAAAAGAAGTGTCATGCATTTAAATACGAATACGTGATCGCAAACAT
The DNA here is from genome assembly GCF_040932435.1 of Kluyvera sp. STS39-E. Taxonomy (NCBI): domain Bacteria; kingdom Pseudomonadati; phylum Pseudomonadota; class Gammaproteobacteria; order Enterobacterales; family Enterobacteriaceae; genus Kluyvera; species Kluyvera sp. STS39-E. The sequence goes on from NZ_JBFQGA010000004.1 coordinate 163,510, forward strand.
ATTAAAATTTCACTTAGGACGGAACTTTCTAATTAAATTAAAATTCAAATAGCCGCTATTTATATTAATAAATAATATTATTTAACTGAGATATTATTTTTTCATTTCTCCCTGCATCATCGATGCAAGGAGAAATCATCACTGCAGAGGTTTATTGATTGGACTGGTGATATCCGCCGCCCAGCGCCGAGGTCAGCTGAATGCTGGCATCAAGCCATTGCCCATGCAGACGTAGCGCATTAATGCGCTCTTCCAGCGCGGGCAGTTTAGCCACGCTAACCTGAGCACCGGCAATAATCCCAGCATTCATGCGCTGTTGGGCCAAATTCACCACCCGCTGCACATCTTTTTCGACCTGCGCCTGCTGTTGATTTTTCGCCATAAGGGTTTCGACTTGGCTTGCCGTTTTAGCCACCTGATTAACCGCATCAACCACCGCTTTGTTGTAGCTGGCGATGGAAAGATTGTTCTGCGCGCTGGCAATATCCAGATTGGCATTCAAACGACCGCTATCAAAGATTGGCAGCGTCAGCCCGGCGGTCACCCCCATCTGCTGGGCCGAATGACGGAACAGATCGCTTAAGTGCAACGCATCCTGTTGCAGGAAAGCCATCAGATTAATGTCCGGGTAGAACGCCGCTTTCGCCGCATCGATTTCGCTCAGCGAAGCTTCAATATACCAGTGCGCTTCCTGCAAATCTGGACGACGCGCCAACAGTTCATAACCTAAGGTTGCGGGCATTTTGCTGGCAACGGCAGGTAAATTCGTTTTACGCAAATTGAGCGAGCGGCTCTGGCTATTCGTCAACGCCATCAGGCGAGCCTCAATCTCTTTCATATTGCCTTCAACGTCGGCCAACTGCTGATCGGTTTTGCTGACGTTAATATCGTTCTCAGCGCCTTCGGCGGAGTTGGTTATCCCGCGCGCTAAAAGCGCGGTATCAACGGTTACGATATTGTTTTGTTCGCTTCTCGTTTGCTGAAGTACGTCGTGAATGGCCGCTTCGGTTTGCCACTGCCAATATAGGCGGGCCACGCTGCTGGCCAGCAGTTCGCTGGTTTGCGCCCGTTCAGCCACTTTCGCCTTCACTTCGCCAATCCGCGCTTCGACCTCGGCGCGATTTTTGCCCCACAGGTCCAGATCCCACCCGGCGGTTAGGCCAAAGGTCCCGTTGGTATACCACGGCCCGGTGTTGCCATCCGTATCGGTGGCAAACGGCCCCATTAGGCCCTCTGACGACATTTTCTGCCGCTCAAGATTGGCCCCAAAATCCACTTCCGGCCCCAGCGACGATTTTGACATCCGCGCCTGCGCTTCCGCGAGCTTGATGCGCTGATCGGCAATCTGCATATCCGGGGAATTTGCCAGCGCCCGGCTGATTAAGCTATTAAGCTGCGCATCGTGATAATCCTGCCACCAGTTGCTCTGTGGCCAGCCGTTTTTCACCGCCGCAGGAAGTTCCGTAGAAACCGTCGAGGCCGCAACCTGCTGTTTCATCGGAGAGCCAATATCATGCGAAGGAGCGCAGCCAGCCAGCGCGATGAGCAGGGGTAAACCAGACAACACGCGTGTTTTCAGAGTTAGGTTCATATAAGACGTCGGGTTACTTAATAAGGGCGGATATAATAATTTAAATGTACCCATTCCTTTTAGTAAAGCGTGTGGGAACATAATCCGACATACTTACTCACAGCTAAAAATAGTTTAATTTCATGGAGCGAATGATGAGTCAGAATATCTACGACGACGCCAATTTCTTCGCCGGTTACGCCACCCTCGACCGCTCGGTCAAAGGGCTGGACGGCGCGCCGGAGTGGCCAACTATCCAGCAAATGCTGCCAGCGCTTGCCGGTCTGCGGGTCGTGGATCTGGGCTGCGGTTATGGGTGGTTTTGCCGCTGGGCGCGCGACCAAGGGGCCGCGCAGATTAGCGGACTGGATCTCTCCAACCGGATGCTAGAACGTGCCCGGAAGATGACCGAGGGTGACGGTATCGACTATCACCGCGAAGATTTGCAAACGCTCTCGCTTGCCGCCAATAGCTGCGATCTAGTCTACAGCTCGCTGACGCTACACTATTTAGTGGATATTGCCCCACTTCTTGCCACGGTATATCAGGCGCTGACCGCCGGCGGTACGCTGGTCTTTTCCGCTGAACATCCTATTTATACCGCACCGCTCCATCAGGGCTGGCGGGTCGATGAAAATGGGCAGAAAAGCTGGCCGGTGAGCCATTATCAACAGGAAGGCGAGCGCATCAGCAACTGGTTTGCCGACGGCGTAAAAAAACAGCACCGCACGCTGGGCAGTTGGATCAATGCGCTAGTCGCCGCCGGGTTTGTGATTGAAAACCTCAATGAGTGGGGACCTACGGCGGAGCAAATTGCCGCGAATCCAGCACTGGATGAAGAAAAAGAGCGCCCGATGATTTTTATCCTGCGGGCGCGTAAACCTGCCTGATGGCGCTGCGCTTATCAGGCCTACGGGGATTCCGGTGCTTATATGCCTGATGGCGGCGCCGGGGTTTTGTAGGCCGGATAAGGCATAGCCGCCATCCGGCGATGGTTTAGCCTTTTAGGCTCGCCCCGTTGCTGGCAATCACCTCTTTATACCAGCCAAAACTCTTCTTCTTGCTACGCGCCAGCGTACCGCTGCCGTCATCGTTACGGTCAACGTAGATAAAGCCATAGCGTTTGGAAAGCTCCGCTTTCGAGGCGCTGACCAGATCAATCGGCCCCCAACTGGTGAAGCCCATCAGCTCAACGCCGTCTTCAATCGCTTCACGCGCCTGGACCAGATGATCGTTCAGATAGCTGATGCGATAGTCATCGTGGATGCTGCCATCCGCCTCAACGTTGTCCTTCGCCCCCAGACCGTTTTCGACGATAAAAAGTGGTTTCTGGTAGCGATCCCACAGCACATTCAACAACGTGCGCAGCCCCAGCGGGTCAATCTGCCAGCCCCATTCTGAGCTTGCCAGATGCGGGTTTGGCACCATGTTGAGGATGTTGCCACGCGCGGTCTGATTCAGCGCTTCGTCGGCGGTAACGCAGCCGGTCATGTAATAGCTAAACGAGATAAAATCAACGGTGGATTGCAGCGCTTCGCGGTCGGCGTCGGTAATGTCCAGCGTAAAACCGTGCTCGCGGAAGTAGCGCAGCATATACCCCGGATAGGCACCGCGGCACTGCACATCGCCGAAGAACTGCCAGCCTCGATTCTCCTGCAGCGTTTTGAACACGTCTTCCGGCTTGCAGCTTAGCGGGTACACCAAGCCACCCAGCAACATATTGCCAATTTTCCCCTCCGGGACGATTTCATGGCAGGCTTTCACCGCCAGCGCACTGGCGACCAGTTGATGGTGAATCGCTTGGTAAACCTCGGCTTTACTGCTGTCAGCCGGCAGCCCCACGCCGGTCATCGGCGCATGCAGTGACATATTGATTTCATTAAAGGTCAGCCACAGCTTCACTTTGCTCTGGTAACGCGCAAATACCGTGCGGGCGTAACGTTCGAAGAAGCCAATCACCTTGCGGTTGCCCCAACCGCCGTAATTTTTCACCAGCGCCCACGGCATCTCGTAGTGTGATAGCGTCACCAGCGGGGTGATGTTGTGTTTGGCCATCTCATCAAACAGTTTGTCGTAAAAGGCCAGCCCCGCCTCATTCGGCTCGGCGTCATCGCCGTTGGGGAAAATGCGCGTCCAGGCGATGGAAACGCGCAGGCAGTTAAAGCCCATCTCAGCAAACAGCGAAATATCTTGCGGATAGCGGTGGTAGAAATCGATAGCAATATCTTTGATACCGGAGTCCCCCGGCACACGCTCGACCACCTCGCCAAAAATGCCCTGTGGCTGCGCGTCAGAAGTCGATAGCCCTTTGCCATCCTCCAGATAAGCGCCCTCAATCTGATTTGCCGCGGTCGCGCCGCCCCAAAGAAACGCCTGTGGGAATGTTTTCATCTCTCTCTCCTGTGATTAATGCGTGATGGACAACAGCGGTTGACCGGCACTCACTGCGCTGGCAGCGTTGATTTCCAGCCCCGGATAGTCGTCGCTGTTGCTGATAATAATTGGCGTTGCCAGGTCGTAACCGGCATCAATAATCGCCTGACGATCAAAGGTCAGCAGCAGATCGCCAGCCTTAATTTTGTCACCCTCTTTCACATGGGCGGTAAACGGCGCACCGTCGAGTTTGACGGTATCAATGCCCACGTGAATCAACAGCTCAATGCCGCTATTGCTCAGCAGGCCAATGGCATGTTTGGTCTGGAAAATGGACGCCACTTCTCCGTCAAACGGTGCAATTACTTGGCCGACGCTGGGTATAATCGCCACACCTTTGCCTAATAAACCGCTAGCGAACGTGGCATCGGGCACCTGATCGAGCGCCAGCACGGTGCCGGCCATCGGAGCCAATACGTCGTTTTCAGAGGCTTTCGCCACCGCCACCGGAGCGTCAGTTTTACCCGGCAGTCCGGCAACCATCGTCATCACCAACCCCAGAACAAAGGCCACCAGCGTTCCGGCAAGCCCTCCCCAGAAACTGGCATCAACGCCACTTGGCGGGATCATCTGCGCCAGAGTGAAAATATTCGCTAAGCCAAAAGAGAAGGTGTAGCTGTGGCTAAATGCGGTAATCGCCCCGCCGATGGCACCCGCCACGCAGCCAAAAATGAATGGACGGCGCAGCGGCAGCGTCAAACCATAAATAGCCGGTTCGGTGATACCAAAAAGCCCTGCCGAAAACGCCGATCCTGCCAGCACTTTCTGGCGGGCGTCGCGAGTGGCGAGGAAAATCCCCAGCACCGCCCCCACCTGCGCCACCACGGCAGGTACGATGATCGGCATCATGGAGTCGTAACCGAGCACCGTCATGTTGTTAATCATCAGCGGCACCAGCCCCCAGTGCAGACCGAAGATCACGCACACCTGCCACAGACCACCGAGCGCGGCTCCCGCAAGCCAAGGCGCAACGTTGTAGACAATCTGAAAACCGTTCGCCAGCAGATGGCTCAACCAAGTGGCTACCGGGCCAATAATCAGGAACGTCAGCGGCACGACAATCGCTAGGCAAATCGCGGGCGTGAAGAAGTTTTTCATTGCCGACGGCAGTAGCGCATTGCTGCGGCGCTCAATCCAGCAGCTGACCCAGGCGGCAAGGATTATCGGAATAACTGAGGAGCTGTAGTTGATAAAGGTGACCGGGATACCGAGGAAATATTCCGCCGTCGCCCCCGGTGCCAATCCGGCTTCAAATGCCTGAATCATCAGCGGATGGGTTAGCGCACCGCCGATAACCATGGTAATAAACGGATTGCCGCCGAATTTTTTCCCGGCGGTATAGCCCAAGAAAAGCGGGAAGAAGAAGAACAGCGCATCGCTGGCAGCAAACCAGATTTTGTAAGTAGCCTGCTCGGGGTTTAGCCAACCGCAAACCACCGCCAGCGCCAGCAGTCCTTTCAACAGGCCCGTCGCCGCCATCACGCCGATAAACGGCGCGAAGATGCCTGAGACAATGTCGATAAGCTGGCCCAGCACCGAGGTTTTGTCCCCCTTCGCCATCACTGGTTCGCTGTCATCGGAAATGCCCGCTTCATAGCGCACCGCCTGCCATACGTCATGGACATGGTTGCCAATCACCACTTGGAACTGACCGCCACTTTCCACCACCATGATGACGTCGGGGTTGGCTTTTAGCGCTTCGGCATCGGCTTTATCGCTCTCTTTAAGCTTAAAACGCAGCCGCGTGGCGCAGTGAACCAGACTCACAATATTCTCTTTGCCACCCACGTGGCTGAGAATATCCTGCGCAAGTGCTTTGTATTTCATGCCCTAATTCCTTGACCGAGTTTAAAAACAAAAAAACCCGAGAACGACGCCGGTTAGCATCGCACTCAGGTTTTGCCTGCCTATGCAGTAACAATCCAATTGTGGAGGGATTAACGTCCCTCTTTTCTCACCCGTTCAATATGAATGGCGAGAAACATAATCTCTTCCGTCGTCAGCGACCGCTGGTAGCTGTTTTGCAGGTGAAGCGCCACGGTCTCCGCGCACTTCCACGCTTTGGCGTAGTTGTCCTTCACCGCGCTATGTAGCTCTGCATCATCATCTTCCACCACCGTACGCGTCAGCATACGCTGGGCGAAAAACTTCAGGTGGGTGACAAAGCGCTGATAACTTAACGACTCTTCGTTGTACTCCAAATGCAGTTGATACTTCACCAACTGCAAAATTTCCTGCATCACCCGCGTCACGTGCATCACTTCTGGCATTTCGCTGTTAAGCTGCGCGGTCACCAGATGCAGGGCGATAAACCCAGCTTCGTCTTCCGCCAACTCAACGCCAAGCCGCTTTGCAATCAATGTTCGTGCCTCTTGGCCGAGCGCAAACTCCTTCGGGTAAAGGCGTTTAATCTCCCACAGCAGCACGTTACGCAGCGCCACGCCGTTTTTTTGTCGCTCAATGGCGAAGTGACAGTGGTCGGTCAGCGTGATGTAGATGCTTTCCTGCAGCTTGCCGAGGCGCTCACGCGCTTGTTCTATGATCCGGTCGCAGGTGGTCATCACCTCTAACGGAATCTGACTGAGCAATTCACTCAAACGCCCCACCAGCTCATCGCTTTGCAGGGCAAAAATTTTCTCAACTTTCGACTCATCCAGTAAGTCGCCGACGCGCTTTTGAAAGGCGAGCCCTCGCCCCATCACGACTTGCTCACGCCGGTGTTCATCCAGAACCACCACTACGTTGTTATTTAGGACCTTGGCGATCTGCATTTATGAACCCCAGAAACAAAAAAACCTGATTTCCGACAAGTGTCAGATAATCAGGTTTTGCCTGCCTAAGCAGTAACAATCGGCCTCAGTATTTCATTTCCGGCGGCGATGGCTCAATGGAACAAATGGAAATTTGTGATGTTGATCGGATACTTTATCCTCGCCAATCGTTAATCACCCGCGAGATAAGCTTCGATTCCTGCAGGGCGCGGACGGCGGTAAACAGCGTGGTCGCTTCGTCGTACTCTTTGCGCAGGTAGCCCAGCCACTGTTTGATTCGCGCCACGTGATACAGCCCAGTGTCGCCCTGTTTTTCCAAGTGAGTGTACTTTTGCAGTAACTCAACCACCTGCGGCCACGGCAGGCGCGGTTCGTTATATTTGATGACCCGGCTCAGGTTCGGCACGTTCAGCGCTCCACGGCCAATCATCACTGCATCACAGCCGGTCACTGCCATGCACTCCTGCGCGCTTTGATAATCCCAGATTTCACCGTTAGCAATCACCGGAATAGTCAGGCGCTGGCGGATGTCGGCAATCGCCTGCCAGTTAATGCGTTCGGCCTTGTAGCCATCTTCTTTGGTGCGCCCGTGGACCGCCAGTTCTGTCGCCCCGGCCTGTTGCACGGCATCGGCAATTTCAAACTGCCGCGCATCGCTGTCCCAGCCTAGACGTACTTTTACGGTGACCGGGAGATGCGATGGCACCGCAGCACGCATCGCTTTTGCGCCTTGGTAAATCAGCTCAGGATCTTTGAGCAGCGTCGCCCCGCCGCCGCTGCCGTTCACCGTTTTCGACGGACAGCCACAGTTGAGGTCAACGCCATAAGAACCCAGCTCAACCGCCCGGGCGGCGTTTTCCGCCAGCCACTGTGGATATTGCCCTAAAAGCTGAATTCGCACGCGAGTGCCGGAGGGGGTGCGGCTGTTGTTATGCAGCTCCGGACAGAGTTTCTGGAACGATTTTACCGGCAGCAGTTGATCCACCACGCGCAAAAATTCGGTGATGCACAGATCGTAATCATTCACTTCAGTCAGCAGCTCGCGCACCAGCGAATCGAGCACGCCTTCCATCGGCGCCAGTAAAACACGCATATCGTTATCCGGAAAAAAAAGAGGCGCTATGGTAACGTCTTCACATGCAGCTTTCCACTGCCAGGAGCGCGACGGGTCTGTCGCGATTATTGACACATCAGGAGGTGAATCATGAATTCGAGAGTTATCCAGCTACAAACCACGCAGCCCCCGCGCCAGTTTAACGACGTGGAGCCGGTATTGCTGAGCGATGCCACTATGCTGGAACGCAAAAATAAGCTGCTGGAACGCATGCGCGAGGAGCGCTTCGACGCCTTGGTGATTTATGCCGATAAAGAACATGGTGGAAACTTTGAATACCTGACCGGCTTTATTCCACGCTTTGAAGAAGGCCTGCTGGTGCTGGATAAATCCGGCCACGCCACCGCTATCCTCGGCAACGAAAACCTAAAAATGGCTCAGCATTCACGGCTGCCGGTTGCGCTCAAACACTGCCCGTACTTTTCGCTGCCCAACCAGCCGATGGATAACGAAAAACCGCTTAGCCAGCTATTTGGCGAAACCGGGCTGAGCACAATGTCAAAAATTGGTCTGGTCGGCTGGAAGATGTTTACCGCCACGATCGCCGATAACACAAAGTTCTTCGACCTTCCCTATTTTATCGTCGATGCAGTAAAAAACAGCACCCATGCGGAGCTGGTGAATGCCGCCCATCTGTTTATTCGCGGTGATAAAGGGGCGAGAACGGTCAACAATGCCAACGAAATCGCCCATTATGAATACGGCGCGAATCTGGCCTCAAACTGTATGCTGAAGGCGCTGGATGCGGTCGAACCGGGCATTCGTGAAACCGAACTGGGCGCGCTGCTGGCCGACGAAGGGCAATACCAGACCGTTGTCGCTATTGCCGCCGCCGGGCAGCGCTTTGAGAAAGCCAATCTCTACCCGACCTATAAACAGATTCAGCGCGGCCAGCCGCTGTCGATGACCACCGGCTTTAAGGGCGGACTTTCCAGCCGGACGGGATTTGTGATTGCCGATGAAAGCGAACTGCCGGAAAACCAGAAAGATTATGTCGACCGCGTAGTGAAGCCGTACTTTGGCGCGGTCGTCTGCTGGCTTGAGAATATTCACGTGGGGATGCCAGGCGGCAAGTTGTATCAGTTGATTGAGGAAGTGCTGCCAAAAGAGCAATACGGCTGGCACCTCAATCCGGGCCACCTTAGCGCCGACGAGGAGTGGATGTCATCACCGGTGTATCCGGCCTCGAACGAGACGCTAAAAAGCGGGATGATCCTACAAATTGATATCATTCCATCGGTGCCGGGATATACCGGAACCAGCGCAGAGGAGAGCGTTGCCCTCGCCGATGCCACGTTACGCCAGCAGATAGCGCAAGAGTATCCAGCGCTGTGGGCGCGTATTGAGGCTCGTCGCAGCTACATTCGCGAGGTGCTGAATATTGCGCTTGCCGACGATGTGATGCCGCTGTCCAACAGCGTGGGGTATTTAAGACCGTTTATGCTGGCGAAGGATAAATCGCTAACGGCGTGATGATTGTAGGCCGGATAAGGCGTTTACGCCGCCATCCGGCAATGTGCACCCAACGCCTGATGGCGCTGCGCTTATCAGACCTACAAACATAACCGGTATGTACGCAGGCACGTGGCTATCCGGCAATGTGCTTGATGATTGTAGGCCGGATAAGGCGTTTACGCCGCCATCCGGCAATGTGCACCAACGCCTGATGGCGCTGTGCTTATCAGGCCTACAAACATAACCAATATACCGCCATCCGGCGATCTACCTGATTAACGTGGTTCCAAGCAGTTATCTTCTTTCCAGCCATACAGCCACTCGATGCCACGGTAAAATTCGGCCTGGGTTTTGCCTTTCCACAGCAGGTTACGCACCTGACGTTCAACTCCGGCCGCATGGTACAAACGTCCCATTTCACGGGTTGACCAAACGATACGCGCCGTGCGTGGAATACGCACCGACTCATACAGCGCAAACGCGTTTGCCGCATCGCCGTCGCATTGAGCCAGCGCTTTGCCGAGCGTCACCGCGTCTTCCAGTGCCATACAAGCGCCCTGCGCCATATACTGCGCCACCGGGTGCGCCGAGTCGCCGACGAGGGTGATACGTCCGTTGCCCCATTGTTCCACCGGCTCGCGGTCGGCGGTTGACCAGCGACGCCAAGAGGTTGGTTTATCCAGCATCTGACGCGGGCGCGGGTGAATGCCTTTAAAGTACGACATCACTTCTTCTTTACTGCCATCGCGCACGCCCCACTGTTCCGTTTCACGGCTGTGGAAAGTCACCACTAGGTTGTACTGCTTGCCGCCGCGCAGCGGATAGTGCACCAAATGGCAATGCGGGCCGGCCCACAGTACCGGCGCATTGATGCGCAGATCTTCTGGCATATCGTCACGTTCGATAACCGCGCGATACACCACATGCCCAGTCACGCGCGGGTTGTCCCCGAGCAGACTCTGGCGCACCACTGACTTCACGCCATCACAGCCGATAAGAATATCTGCCGTCCAGCTATTGCCCTTGTCGTCGTATACGGTGACGTCATGCTCCGTTTGACGAATATCGGTGACGTGGGTCGAAGTACGGTACTTCACCCCAGGGTGCTGCAGCGCGGCTTCCCAAACGGTGGCGTGAATATCAACACGGTGAATAACCGCGTACGGGCCGCCGAAATGATCGCGGAACGCCTGTCCGGTTTCGATGCTGATCACTTCTTCACCGTTCACGGCATCCATCATGGTGATATGGTCGGTAAAGACCGCACGCTGACGGGCAACCTCGCCGACGCCTAAGCTATCGAGCGCGGAAAACGCGTTCGGCCCAAGTTGGATGCCAGCGCCAATCTCACCGATTTCATGCGCCTGTTCGAGCAGCATGACTTGGATGCCCTGGCGAGCCAATGACAGCGCGGTAGCTGCGCCACCGATACCGCCGCCAACGATAATTGCACGGGTTACTTTAGCCATGGTATTTCTCCTTTTTGACTACGCCGGGATTTTGTCCTGCTGATTTTCGGGTGCGGCGGCAATAAACGCCGGTAGCGCGGTGCAGGCGTCATACACTGCCTTACAGCGCGGGAACCCGCTCAGATCGCAGCCAAAACGCAGTGCGTTAGCCCACTGCGGCACTAAGCAGCAATCGGCAAGCGTCGGCGTATCGCCAAAACAAAACTGCCCGGAATCGCTGCGGCGCAGCAGCTGTTCCACCGCGCTCAGCCCCTGCTGGACCCAGTGGGCATACCAGCGGTTTTTATCTTCTTCGCTCACCTTCAGCTCGTCGCTTAAGTAGCGCAATACCCGCATGTTGTTAATCGGGTGGATGTCGCAGCTGATGGCGTAGACAATTTCCAGCACGCGCATGCGCTGGGGATCGTTTGCCGGGAGCAGCGGCGTCTGCGGGAAATGTCTGTCCAGCCAATCAATAATCGCCAGCGACTGCCCCAGCGCTTCACCGTCATCGGTGATAAGCGCCGGCACCAGCCCTACCGGATTGAGGCGACGGTAATCCAGCGCGTTTTGCTGGCCTATCCGAATATTGACGCCCACGGTCTGGTAGTCGATGCCCTTCAGCGCCAGCGCGATACGCACGCGATAAGAGGCCGAACTATTATAAAAACTGTACAGCTTCATCATTCACCTCAAACAATTTTCACGGCGATCGGCGTTAAACCTTCAACATTGCCGGTGATAGTTTCACCTTTCACAACCGCGCCAACGCCTTCTGGCGTGCCGGTGAAGATAAGGTCACCCGGCTGCAACTCGAAGAAGCCGGACAGGTAGCTGATGGTCTCTTTCACGTCCCAGATCAGGTGTTCAATGTCGCTGCGCTGGCGGTCTTCGCCGTCAACCTGTAGCCAGATTGGCGCTTTCTCAAGCGACTGTACGTCGGCCACTTTATGCAGCGGGGCAATCGGCGCGGAGAGGTCGAACGCTTTGCCAATTTCCCACGGACGCCCCATCTGACGCATTTCCATCTGGCGGTCGCGGCGGGTCATGTCCAGACCGGTGGCATAGCCCCAGATATATTCCTCGGCTTTATCCAGCGGAATATTGCTCCCTTTTTTGCCAATGGCGACCACCAGCTCGATTTCATAGTGATAGTTATCAGTCTGCGCAGGATAGGCCAGATTCAGGATTTCGCCCGCGGCGACTGGCACCACGGCATCGGCAGGTTTGCAGAAGAAGAACGGCGGCTCGCGGTCGGGATCAAAACCCATTTCACGGGCGTGGGCGGCGTAGTTACGTCCCACACAGTAAACGCGGCGTACCGGGAATTGCTCATCGCTGCCCACCACTGGAATCGCGACCGGGGCCTGCGGTTCAAATACGTATTTGCTCATCTTTCTTCTCCTAATTAATAGCGTGCTTCGCGGAACAGACCCAGGGCATCCTGGACAGGTCGATCCGAGAAACTAAATAGCACGGTCTCTTCTGGCGTGTTGAAGGACACTTTGTGCCAGGTTGGCACGACAAAAATATCTTTCGCTTTAAAGCTGTAGGTCAACTCACCAATGGTGACTTCACCGCTGCCTTCCACCACGTGATAGATGGTGCTGTCAGTGGTGCGCGCCTGGCGCGATTTGAAGCCTTTTGGCAGTAGTTGCAGGAACGCGCCCATTGATGGCATCGGGTAGCCGCCGGTCACCGGGTTGACGTAGCGCATCTTGTAGCCGTCCCACTCATCGGCATCACCCATGCGGGTGAGGTCGTGCAGCGCATCGCGGCTGCGGTCGTAGCGGTAGTTGAAAATCGGCGATGAGTTGCCGGCCTGATGGCGCAGCGGCAGCATGTTGGCGGCGTAACGCGGCAGATAGTCGCCCTCTTTACGCGTCACCGGCTGCTGATCTTCCGGGTAGTCTTCGGCAAAGCCGCAGCCGAGATAGTTGACCAGCGGCAGATCCAAACCATCGAGCCAGATAACCGGTTCGTCGCCAGGGTTGCCGTGATCGTGCCAGCGCCATTGCGGGGTGAGGATAAAGTCGCCGGGACTCATCGCGGTGCGTTCGCCGTCAACGGCGGTAAACGCGCCGTGGCCTTCCACCACAAAACGCAGCGCCGATTGGTTATGGCGATGGCTTGGCGCGACTTCGCCCGGCATGATCAGCTGCAAACCGGCATACAGCGAAGAGGTGATCGATGATTGACCGCGCAGGCCAGGGTTCTCCAGCACCAGCACGCGGCGCACCGCCTCTTTCGCGCCGATCAGGTTGCCGCTTTCCAGCAGCAGCGGACGAATTTCCTGGTAATTCCAGTAGGCCGGAGCACAGTTGGCGTTCGGCGTCTTCGGCACCAAGTGATGCAGAGACTCCCACAGCGGGGTCAGGTTTTGCCCAGAAATGTGCTGATAGAACTGTTGACGATCGTGTTTTACATCCGAGGTCATTATGATTCTCCTTAACTTTTCACCGCGCCGGTTACAGGCAGCGAGTCGGGTACGCGAGGTGTTTGTCGTACTACCAGAGTCAGCAGCGTCAACATGATGGCGCTAACGGCGGCGGGGACGGCAATCACAAAGAACAGAGTATTGAATGAGAAATTCATCGCCATCATCATGCCGCCGGAGACGGAGCCGACAATGGCACCGCAGCGGCCGATTGCGTTAGACCAGCTCACGCCGGTGGCGCGGCTTTGTGTTGGGTAGAGGGTGGCGGTCAGGGCATTGAGCCCAACCTGCGAGCCGCTAATACCAATGCCGGTGCCGAAAATCGCCAGCGCCATCAGCCACAGACCGTCACCGCTCAAGCCAATCATCACGATGCAGACCGCGCCCAGCGCATAGCTGACCGCCAGCACCCAGAACGGATTGAACTTATCCATTAAAACGCCCAGCAGCAGCGCACCCAGCGTGCCGCCAATCTGGAATGCGGCAGTCACCCAAGAGGCGTGCTGGAGATCGATACCGCGATGGTTCAGCAGCGTGGGCATCCAACTGGAGAGCAGGTAGATGATCAGAAGGCTCATAAAGAACACCACCCACAGCATCAATGTGATGGTCAGCTGACGTCCGGCAAACAGTTGGCTAATGCTGCCCTTTTGCGTCGCCGCCGGTTCATCAAGCCAGAACTCGGTCTCTGCATAACGTTCACCGGTCATCGCACTGACCGTTCGCACCACCTGCGCCTGTGGACGCTGGCGACGCACCAGCCAGCGGGGTGATTCCGGAAGCACCGCCAGCAGGGCCACAAAGAGCATCAGCGGCAGTACGCCACCGAGCACCAAAATACCGTGCCAGCCAATCACTGAGACCAGCTGAGCGCTAACGATGCCCCCTAGCGCAGAACCCAGCGTGAAGCCGCAGAACATTAAGGTCACCAGCGCGCCACGGCGGCGTGACGGCAGGTATTCAGAGGTCATGGTGATGGTATTCGGCATCGCACCGCCTAAGCCTAGGCCGGTTAAGAAGCGCAGAATGATCAACATGTCTAGATTGGGAGAGAAAGCTGAGAGCAGGCTAAACAGGCCGAAAAGCGCCACGCACCATTCAATAACCCGCTTACGCCCGAGTTTGTCGGAGAGCGGGCCGCACAGCAGTGCACCGGCGGTCAAGCCCAAAAGACCGGCACCAAACAGCGGCGCGAGGTCGCCCGCGCTAAGCTGCCAATGCTCACGAATTGCCGGGGCGATAAAGCCAATCGCCGCGGTATCAAAACCGTCCAGCATTACCACGAGGAAACAGCAGAGAATGACACGCCACTGCATCTTGCCGATGGGTGCGGCGTCGATTAGCGCTTGTAGTTCAAGTCGTTGCGTCATAGGGAGGAGCCTCTGTCAGTGCAGGTTATCCACGTTGCCGTTGGCGTATAGGCCAAAGCGACTCAGAGTAAGATGTTTATTTTTTTGCTTTTATGTTGCCATATTGTGATGAATGAAATGAGTTGTACAATGGCATTTCATGCTTATCCATAACCTGGAGGTTATATCTAATGGCAGACTGGACGCAGAAGCTGAAGCTTCATCATCTACAAATGCTGGTGGCACTTGGCGAGCAGGGAAACCTCACCCAAGTGGCAAAACGCATGCATATCACCCAGCCCGCGCTGTCAAAGTGGCTCACCCAGTTTGAGGAAGAGCTGGGCATTGTGTTATTTGAGCGACACAGTAAAGGGCTGCGGGTTTCCGAAGGCGGTAAACTTCTACTGCAACACGCGCAGCGGCTGATTAACGACATTGAGCGATCGCAGTTTGAAATGGAGCGTTTTAAGCAAGGCGGGCTGGTGGGCAGTTTGAAAATCGGCTGTTCGCCGGTGGCGACGGACTGCGTTTCCCAAGCGATTTTCCCGCTGCTGGCGGAGATGCCGACGCTACACCTCAATATCGAAGAAAAAGTCATGACGCCGCTGCTGCACGATTTGCAGTCCGGGGTGGTGGACGTAGTGGTAGGACGCATCGGCGGCCGAGCGCTGGAGCTGCCGCTAAACTACGAGGTGCTCTATACCGAACCGGTGTGCTTTGTGGCGCGACCCGGGCACCCGCTAGCCAATCGCAGCAGCCTGACGTGGAACGATTTGGCCGCCTGGCGGTGGATTGTCTGGCCTAACGGGACGCCCATTCGCCAAAGCATCGACAATGCGTTGGTCGAAAATGGGGTCATGCTGCCGGAAAATATCATTGAGTCGGCATCGATGAACGTCAGCGTCAACCTATTGCAAAGCAGTGAGATGATTTCGATTCTCTCTTTACGCCTAGCCGAGCGTTATGCCAGTCAGGGGCAGTTGTCGATACTTGCCCTGCCGCGTATTGAGCAAAAAGGCAGCGTCGGCGTGTTCTGGCGTAAAAACAATCTGCCTTCTCTGGCGCTGAGCCGGTTTCTCTACTATTTGTCACATCCTGTACAGAGTGATGAGTTTTCCCGGTCAGATGCCTGATGTTCCGCTTGTCTATATCGGGTATGCTCAGAATTCATGGTGTGATCGGTAGCACACTTTAGGGTTTAATTGTATGATGAATGCATTCCACGAAAGGTGAATCCCATGCTCAAATCACTGAATATCATCTGGCAATACCTGCGTGCATTCGTCCTTATTTACGCCTGCTTGTATGCCGGTATTTTTCTTGCGTCGCTGCTGCCTATTACGATTCCTGGTAGCATTATCGGTATGCTTATTCTCTTCTTACTGCTGGGGCTGCAAATTCTGCCCGCCAAATGGGTTAACCCCGGCTGCTTCATTTTGATTCGCTATATGGCGCTGCTGTTTGTGCCGATTGGCGTCGGCGTGATGCAGTACTTCGCCCTGCTGCGTGCGGAGTTTGGCCCGGTAGTCGTTTCCTGCACGATCAGCACATTAGTGGTATTGGTGGTGGTGAGCTGGAGTTCACATCTGGTACACGGTGAACGTAAAGTGGTCGGTCAGGATGGAGCGGATAAATAATGTTGCATAATATCTGGTGGTCGCTACCGCTGACCTTGGTTGTCTTTTTTGCCGCCCGTAAGCTGGCTTCGCGTTTCAAGATGCCGCTGCTCAACCCTCTGCTGGTATCGATGGTGGTCATCATTCCTTTTCTGATGCTGACCGATATTCCGTACGAAAACTACTTTAAAGGCAGCGAAGTCCTCAACGACTTACTGCAACCGGCGGTCGTCGCCCTCGCCTATCCGCTGTACGAACAGCTACACCAGATCCGCGCACGTTGGAAATCCATTATTACCATCTGCTTTATCGGCAGTGCGGTGGCGATGATAACCGGGACCTCCGTGGCATTGATGATGGGTGCATCGCCGCAAATCGCTGCCTCTATTTTGCCTAAATCCGTCACGACGCCGATTGCGATGGCGGTCAGCGGCAGCATTGGTGGGATCCCTGCCATTAGCGCCGTATGCGTCATTTATGTCGGTATTCTGGGCGCGGTTTTTGGTCATACCCTGTTAAACCTGATGCGCATTACCACCAAAGCCTCTCGCGGCCTGTCGATGGGGACCGCTTCCCACGCCCTCGGCACCGCTCGTTGCGCCGAAATGGACTATCAAGAAGGGGCGTTTAGTTCACTGGCGTTGGTGATTTGCGGCATCATTACCTCGTTGATTGCGCCGTTTTTGTTCCCGGTTATTCTGGCCGTGGTGGGTTAAAACGCGACAAATCACACATTTTTAAATGATGTTACATACGTTGCATTAACAATGAGATATTGATCACCAATTTAGCCGTGCGCACCCCGTACACTACGATCCCATTACATTGTTATGAGGCACAACGCCATGCATCCACGTTTTCAATCTGCTTTTACGCAACTGGCGGCAGATCTGCAGACCGCTATCGCTCCGCTGCTAGCCGATCCGCACTTCTCTGCCGAACTGAGCGCCGAGCAGGTCTCATCGCTGCAAAAGGCGACGGGGCTGGACGAAGACGCGCTCGCTTTTGCGCTTCTCCCCCTCGCCGCAGCCTGCGCGCGTGCGGACCTCTCGAATTTTAACGTCGGCGCCATCGCCCGTGGCGTCAGCGGCACATGGTATTTCGGCGGCAACATGGAGTTTCTGGGCGCAACCATGCAGCAGACGGTTCACGCCGAACAGAGCGCCATCAGCCACGCTTGGCTGTGCGGTGAAAAAGCGCTGCAAGCTATTACCGTTAACTACACGCCGTGCGGCCACTGCCGTCAGTTTATGAATGAACTGAACAGCGGGCTTTCACTGCGTATTAATCTGCCGGGCCGTCAGCCGCATACGCTGCAGGATTACCTCCCAGACGCCTTTGGCCCTAAAGATCTGGATATCAAAACGCTGCTGATGGATGAACAGGATCACGGTTATGAACTGCGAGGCGATGCGCTGGCACAAGCGGCTATCAAAGCGGCGAACCACAGCCATACGCCATACAGCAAATCACCATCAGGCGTGGCGCTGGAACTGCGTGACGGGACTATTTTTAGCGGCAGCTATGCGGAAAATGCCGCCTTCAACCCGACTCTGCCACCGTTGCAAGGTGCGTTGAACCTGTTGAGCCTTAACGGTTACGATTACCCTGACATCCAGCGCGCTATTCTGGCCGAACGTGCCGATGCGCCGCTGATTCAGTGGGATGCCACAGCCGCTACATTAAAAGCGCTGGGTTGCACCAATATCGACCGCGTATTGTTAGGTTGATTATTGTAGGCCTGATAAACGCAGCGCCTTCAGGCAAGACTGATCAGAGCCGGATGGCGGCTTTGCCTTATCCGGCCTACAACTCAGACCGTCACAATGTCTAAATTTCCCGCAATCAAGCGATGGTTTCTTGCGCTTGCCAGGCGGGTAAAGTAGCCTGATGTCTTCCTCGTCCACTATTGAGTCAAGTTCATGTTAAAGCGTGTGTTATACAGCCTGTTAGTCCTGTGCGGCCTGCTGCTGATAACCGTGCTCGGTCTTGACCGTTGGATGAGCTGGAAAACCTCCCCCTATATTTACGACGAACTGCAGGATCTGCCCTACCGGCAGGTTGGCGTGGTACTCGGCACCGCCAAGTATTACCGCACCGGCGTTATCAACCAGTACTACCGTTATCGTATCCAAGGCGCGCTAAACGCTTACAATAGCGGCAAGGTGAATTATCTGCTGCTGAGTGGTGATAATGCGCTGCAAAGCTATAACGAGCCGATGACAATGCGCCGTGACCTGATCAAAGCCGGCGTTGCGCCGGAAGATATCGTGCTCGACTACGCCGGTTTTAGGACGCTCGATTCCATCGTCCGCACCCGCAAGGTGTTCGATACCAACGATTTCATCATCATCACCCAGCGCTTCCACTGCGAACGGGCGCTGTTTATCGCACTGCATATGGGCATCCAGGCGCAGTGCTACGCAGTGCCTTCACCAAAAGATATGTGGAGCGTGCGCTTGCGTGAATTCGGCGCTCGCTTCGGCGCGCTGGCTGACCTTTATCTCTTCAAGCGCGAGCCTCGTTTCTTAGGTCCGCTGATCCCCATTCCTGCCCAGCAGGAAGTTCCGGAAGATGCGCAAGGCTATCCTGCGGTAACGCCAGAGCAACTGCTGGAGTTGCAGAAGAAGAAGTCATAGTCTGCGAATTCAGATAACATAATTTAATCGATTTTCATTGCGTTAATCGTTCCTATTTGCATATTAGGTATTCCTGCGATCGCCCAATACCCACACGTATTACATGGCTAATTGTGAACCCTTTCACAACGCCTTCTCCCGCATACGCATAGCCTTTCAGATAACCGTTTCACTTCATTTGCCTTAATTAAACTAATCATTTAAGGGATCCGCTATGTCGCAACACGATTATCTGGATGAGCTTATTCCCGCCTTTACGCCGTTACTGGCGATCAAAGAGGCTTCACGCTGCCTGCTGTGCCACGATGCGCCGTGCAGTCAGTCCTGTCCGGCGCAAACTGACCCGGGGAAATTTATCCGCTCGATCTATTTCCGTAACTTCAAAGGTGCTGCCGAAACCATTCGAGAAAATAATGCACTGGGCGCCGTTTGTGCCCGCGTTTGTCCGACCGAAAAGCTGTGCCAGCGCGGCTGTTCTCGTTCCGGGATTGATACGCCAATTGATATCGCTCGTTTACAGCGGTTTGTTACCGACTTTGAGCAGCGGACAAACATGCAGATTTATCAGCCGGGGCGCAAAGATAAAGGCAAGGTCGCCATTATTGGGGCCGGTCCCGCCGGGTTACAGGCTAGCGTAACCCTCTGCAATCTCGGCTATGACGTCACTCTATTTGAAAAGGAAGTCCAGCCAGGCGGCTGGCTGCGTCACGGTATTCCTGAATTCAGGTTACCGCAGTCGGTGCTCGATACCGAGATTGCACGTATCGTCGAGATGGGGGTAAACCTCCAGTGCGGGTGTGAAGTGGGGAAAAATATCACCTTAGCGCAGCTCAAATCCGAACATCAGGCCGTGTTGCTGACCGTGGGTCTGTCGGAAGGGTCTTCGTTGCCGCTGTTTAACGACGCCAATACGGTTGAAATCGCCGTCGACTTCTTGCAGCGTGCGCGTGGCAACGGCGGGAAGATTGCTGTGCCGCAGAGCGCGCTGGTTATTGGCGGTGGCGACGTGGCGATGGATGTCGCCAGCACCCTGAAAATTCTGGGCTGCAGTTCCGTTACCTGTGTGGCGCGCGAAGAGCTCGCCGAGTTTCCGGCAAGCGTAAAAGAGTTCACCACCACCCAAGCGCTGGGCGTATCAATTATTGATGGCTTTACACCCACCGCCGTAACGGGCAATACGGTGACCTTTAAGCACGTTCGCCTACCGGGTGAGCTAACCCTTACAGCTGAACACATCATCCTCGCCGTCGGTCAACATGCGCAGCTTGATGCATTTACTGATATTCAGGTACAGCGCAATACCGTAGACACGCACCATTACCAGACCGCAGACCCCGCCCTATTTGCTGCAGGCGATATCGTCCAAGGTGATAAAACCGTGGTCTACGCCGTGAAAACGGGGAAAGAAGCCGCTCAGGCGATTCATCACTATTTAGAGGAGGCGTAATCATGCTCACCAAGGATCTCTCGATAACTTTTTGCGGCGTGAAGTTCCCCAACCCGTTCTGCCTCTCCTCTTCCCCGGTCGGCAACTGCTACGAGATGTGCGCCAAAGCCTACGATAGCGGCTGGGGCGGCATTGTGTTTAAAACCATCGGTTTCTTTATCGCCAACGAAGTGTCTCCACGCTTTGATCATCTGACCAAAGAAGATACCGGGTTCATCGGCTTTAAAAACATGGAGCAGATTGCAGAGCACCCGCTGGCGGAAAATCTGGCAGCTATTCGCCGGCTGAAACAGGATTATCCCGATAAAGTGCTGATCGCCTCGATCATGGGAGAAAATGAACAGCAGTGGCAGGATCTGGCAAAGCTCGTAGAAGAGGCTGGCGCAGATATGATCGAGTGTAATTTCTCCTGCCCACAAATGACCTCCCACGCAATGGGCAGCGATGTCGGGCAAAGTCCTGAGCTGGTGGAAAAATACTGCCGGGCGGTAAAACGGGGATCGTCTTTACCGATGCTCGCCAAAATGACGCCAAATATCGGCGACATGTGCGAAGTTGCTCTCGCCGCCAAGCGCGGCGGCGCTGACGGAATTGCGACCATCAACACCGTAAAATCGATTACCAACATCGACCTGAATCGTAAAATCGGTATGCCGGTAGTCAACGGTAAATCCAGCATTTCCGGCTACTCCGGCAAAGCGGTGAAACCTATTGCCCTGCGCTTTATTCAACAGTTGCGAACCCATCCTGAGCTGAAAGATTTCCCGATCAGCGGCATCGGTGGGATTGAAACCTGGGAAGATGCTGCCGAATTTTTACTGCTGGGTGCCGCCACGCTGCAGGTGACGACAGGCATCATGCAGTACGGTTATCGCATCGTTGAGGACATGATTAGCGGCCTGTCGCATTATCTTGCCGATCAGAATTTTGCCTCGCTCGACGAGATGGTGGGTCTTGCCAATCGCCATATCGTTCCGGCGGAAGACCTCGATCGCAGCTACATTGTTTATCCACATATTCAGCAGGATAAGTGCGTGGGCTGCGGACGCTGCTATATCTCCTGTTACGACGGCGGTCATCAGGCGATGGAGTGGAACGAAGAGACGCGAACTCCGCACTGCAACACCGAACAATGCGTCGGTTGCCTGCTGTGTGGCCATGTCTGCCCGGTTGCCTGTATTAGCCTAGGAGAAGTGGTGTTTAAACCCGGCGAGAAAGAGCACGCTGTCGCCCTTTAGCGCCCCAACTTCCGGCCCGCCACGCGGGTCGGATGGACAACACGATGAGTACACTTATCGCCATTGCGCTAACCACCGGCGTTTTGTCCGGTATCTGGAGTTGGGTTGCCGTAAGCTGGGGCTTACTTAGCTGGGCTGGATTTCTTGGCTGTACGGCTTACTTTGCCTGCCCGCAGGGCGGCCTAAAAGGACTGGGAATCTCGTTTTGCACGCTGCTTAGCGGCGTATTCTGGGCACAGGTGATTATCTATGGCAGTTCGCTGTCGCCAGCATTAACCTTTGTCGGCTACTTTCTAACCGGCATCGTGGCTTTTGCCATGTGCTTTCAGGCCAAAAACGACTGGCTCTCTTTCGTTCCCGGCACTTTTATCGGTGCCTGCGCTACTTTTGCTTGTGATGGTGACTGGCGCGCGGCATTACCCGCGCTGCTGGTTGGGCTGGTTTTTGGTTACGCCATGAAAAACAGTGGGCTGTATATTGCGGCACACACTCAGCGTTAGCCTCAGGTCACAAAAAAGCCCGGCATCAATGCCGGGCTTTATATCCTGCGTGAAATTACTTCTTCCGCGCGTACTTCAGTGAATCCAAGGCAACGGCGAAGATAATAATCGCGCCCTTGATAATGTACTGCCAGTACGGGTTAACGCCGATGTAGGTCAGGCCGTAGTTGATAACGGTGAAGATGATAACACCGGTCACCACGCCGACTACCGTGCCCACGCCGCCGCTGAACGATACGCCGCCAACCACGCAGGCCGCAATCGCATCAAGCTCATACATAAAGCCGAGGTTATTGGTTGCCGAGCCGATACGCCCTGCTTCCAACAGGCCGCCGAATGCATAGAACACGCCGGACAGGGCATAAATTACCAGCAGGTTCAGCGCGACGTTCACGCCTGATACTTTTGCCGCTTCCGGGTTACCGCCGATGGCGAAGATGTTTTTACCAAAGCGCGTTTTATTCCACAGTACCCAAACAAAGGCGACGGCAATCAGCGCGTAGAAAGTAATGTAGGACAGACGGAAACTGCCCAGCGCAATAAAGCCCTGCGCAAACGTCGAGAAGCCGCTGTCGAAACCTGAAATCGGTGAAGCCCCCACGAAGTCGTAATACAGGGAGTTGATCCCGTAAACGATAATCATGGTACCCAGCGTAGTGATGAACGGGGTTACATTCAGGTAAGCAATGATAATCCCGTTAATCAGGCCGATAACCGCGCCAATTGCGCAGACAATCAGCACCACCACAAAAATCGGCATGGTTGCCATCTCCGGGAACACCTTGTTGGCGTTCTCCATCGACTGCAGCAGCGTTGCCGCAATAACCGCCGCCAAGCCCACCTGACGACCAGCTGACAGGTCGGTCCCCTGGGTGACGATAAGACCGGCTACGCCCAGCGCGATAATGATACGCACGGAGGACTGAGTGAGGATGTTACTGAGGTTCAACAAACTTAAGAAAGTCGGGTCCTGAATAATAATAATGGCCAACAGAACCAAAAGAACGACGTAAATGCCGCCATCTTTCAGATAGCTGAGAAAGCTTTTTTTATTTAACGTACTCATGTCGAGCCCCTGCGATTAAAGATGCAATGACGCAAGACGGAGAATTTCGTTTTGCGTTGTTGTTTTCGTTTCGACAATTCCAGCAACCAGGCCATTACTCATGACAAGGATGCGGTCGGTAATTCCCAGCAGCTCAGGCATTTCAGAAGAAATAATAATAATCCCTTTATCTTTCTTCGCCAGCTCAGCGATTAATTGATAAATTTCAAACTTCGCGCCAACATCAATGCCGCGAGTTGGTTCATCAAGCATTAAAATTTCAGGTTGCGTTAACAGCCAGCGACCGATAATGACTTTTTGCTGGTTGCCACCCGATAATGAGCCAATCTGCGTGTGGTGCCCCGGTGTTTTAACACGCATAGAGTCAATAACCCATTGGGTATCGCTTTTCATGCGAGAAGTGTCGAGCAGTCCGACTTTATTTTTATAATTCTTAATATTGGAAATTAACGAGTTAAAACCAATATCAAGATAGGCGTAAATACCGGTAGAACGACGTTCTTCGGTCACCAGCGCAAAGCCGTTGTTGATGGCTTCATTGGCGCTATGGTTATTGATTTTTTTGCCGTGCAGCGTGATGGTCCCGCCCGACTTTTCACGCACGCCAAACAGCGTTTCGACGATATCGGTACGTTTTGCTCCCACCAGCCCGGCAATGCCGAGGATTTCCCCTTTGCGCAGCTGGAACGATACGTCGCGGATCGACGGCTGGCGCAGCGAGGTCAGGTGTTGTACATCCAGAATCACTTCACCCGGCGTGTTCTGCCGGTCTGGGAATCGCTGGTTCAGAGAACGGCCGACCATCATGGCGATGATCCTATCCATATCCAGCCCTTCCAGCGGCTGGGTGGCAATCCACTGGCCATCTCGCAGAACGGTGATTTCATCGCACAGCTGGAAGATCTCTTCCATTTTATGTGAGATATAAACAATGCCGCAGCCGCGATCTTTGAGCTTACGGATAATGGTGAACAGATGGTTCACCTCTTTTTCCGTGAGCGACGAGGTCGGCTCATCCATAATCACGATTTTGGCGTTATAAGAGAACGCTTTCGCGATTTCAATCATTTGCATCTGCGAAACGGATAACGTCCCAACGCGGGCGCGCGGGTCAATATCAATATCCAGCTCATCAAAGATGGCTTTGGTATCGCGATACATTTTGTCCTGATCGACAAACATGCCTTTGGTGGGATAACGTCCCAGCCACATGTTATCCATCACCGAACGTTGTAATACCAGGTTAAGTTCCTGGTGGACCATCGAAATCCCATTTTCCAGCGCTTCTTTGGCTGAATGGAAATCTATTTCTTTACCCTGAAATAAAATACTGCCGGAATCTTTTTGATAGATTCCAAATAGACATTTTAATAACGTTGATTTGCCCGCGCCGTTCTCACCCATTAATGCATGGATAGAGTGCGGACGAACTTTCAGGTTAACATTATCGAGTGCTTTTACGCCCGGGAATGACTTGTTGATCTGGCTCATTTCCAACAAGAATTCACCAGACGGCTCTCTATTATTGTTGTCCATAGTAATTGTACCTGGCTGCGATATTTCTGCGTCAGTATTTATATGGCGCACAAATGTGCGCCATATATATTTAAAGATTACTTACCGGTGAATTCGCTAAGGTTGTCTTTATCTACGCCCACGTAAGGTACGCGAACGATTTTGTTTTCAATTTTCCAGTTGGTGCCGTCAGCCGCGCCTTTACCGTCAGCGAGGTTTTTCGCCAGGTCAAAGGTCGCTTTCGCTTGGTTGTTAGCATCGTTCAGCACGGTACCGGCCATCGCACCGGATTTCACCAGCGCCAGCGCTTCTGGCAGGGCATCAACACCGAAAACAGGGATAGAAGATTTGTTGTGGGCTTTCAGCGCTTCAACCGCACCCATTGCCATGGCATCGTTGTTAGCGATAACCACTTCAATTTTGTTGGCGTTCGGGCCGGACAGCCATGCGTCCATTTTATCTTTAGCCTGAGCGGTATCCCACATTGCGGTATCCAACGCCAGCTGCTGGGTTTTCAGGCCCTTGTCGTTCAGCTCTTTGATAACGTAGGTGGTACGTGCTTCAGCATCTGGGTGGCCCGGCTCGCCTTTCAGCAGCACGAACTGCACCTGACCATCTTTGTTCAAATCCCAGTTCGGGTTTGCCGCCCAGTGTTTAGCAATCAGGTCGCCCTGAATAATGCCAGACTCTTTAGAATCAGTACCGACGTAGAACGCTTTGTCATAGCTATCCAGCGCTTTACGAGAAGGTTCTTTGTTGAAGAAGACGATTGGCACGTTCTGGCCGCGCGCTTTCTCAATCACCGTGCCCGCAGCAGCCGGGTCAACCAGGTTAATCGCCAGCGCTTTCACGCCTTTTGCCAGCAGCACGTCAATCTGGTCGTTCTGCTTGGATTGGTCGTTCTGGGAGTCGTTCATCAGCAGTTGAACGTCTGGTGCCGTTTTTGCGTCTTTTTCGATAGCTTTACGCACTACAGACATAAAGTTGTCGTCGTATTTATAGATCGTCACGCCAATACGGGTATCGGCTGCGTGCGCTGCGGCACCGAAAAACATGCTGGCCATCAGGGCAGACAGGGTTAACACCTTCTTATTCATGGTATCTCCGGTTTTATTATGCAGGGTAGTTCGGGTGATAACCGTCGGCGGGCAGCGTTAATTAAATGTTACCAGCCAACGAAATTCACTAATAAAAAATCTGTTCTTCCGTGTACAGTAACGATCCAGGCTACGCTTTAATCTGTGTTTATCGCCGAAAGGCGTTATAAAAAGTGATTAATCACCGTTACATCCTGTTCCAGCCTGATAAACGCTGCCACTATAGCCATCGTGATGTTAACAATCTGTGAATTTACTCACAGATTGAAAACGGTTACATCGGATTAACAGATGAGTTCGTGATGGGATGCACAAATTGCCGCTGAGCCACCGAATGGCGACGAACCAGCGTTGGCATAAAACAGTGAGTCGCTTCACCATCTAGCTTCCCAGCCGCCCCCAGAAGCGCCAGTTCAGTCGCTTGTTTTGCCATAGAAACAATTGGGTAGCGGATGGTGGTGAGCTGCGGATCGGTATAGCGGGCGATAGGAATATCATCAAAACCAATCACGGAAACCTGCTGTGGCACGGCAATGCCGTTGTCTTTTAGTGCACTGAGTGCCCCGGCGGCCATGTTATCGTTATAGGCAAAGACAGCGGTTAGCCCAGCGTTGCGCCCGAGCAGTTCAACCATTGCCGCCTCGCCACCCGGCATATCCGGTGAACCGGTGCCCACCCAGCTATCTGGCGCCACAATGCCCTGCTCTTGCAGCGCGCGCATCCACCCTTCCCGACGCAGATCGTTATCTTCAATCTTATGGCTGGAAGCGAGATAGCCGATGCGCTGATGTCCATGATTCAGCAGCATACGCGTGCCCATTAGCGCACCGCTGATGTTGTCGAGGCACACGCAGCGATGGGCGTAGCCCGGCACGACTCGGTTAATCAATACCATGCCCGGCATATGTGCCATAAATTCACTGAGTTCGCGGTCGCTTAAGGCCTTTGAGTGCACGATAAGTGCGCTGCAACGCTGGCGGATCAGCACCTCTATCGCGTGACGTTCTTTTTCCGCTTCGTGATAGCTATTGCCGATGAGGACATACTTTTGATGCTGCTGCGCCACCATATCCACGGCTTTCACCAGTGCACCAAAGAAGGCATCGGACACGTCCATCACCACGACGCCAATCGTGTCGCTGACCTGAGTTGCCAGCGCTTGTGCGTTGGCGTTGGGGCGATAACCTAATGCAGTAACCGTTTTCATCACCACATCACGGGTATCTTGGCTCACTAACGCGCTGTTGTTCAGCACGCGTGAGACGGTGGCAACCGACACCCCCGCCTGACGGGCGACATCACGAATGGTTGTCATACTGACCGTCCGGTAATAAATAGCCGCTATTCACGTTGCACCCCCTAGTCCAGCAAAAGCGCTATTCTGGCAGCGTCTATGCGGCAACTACGTGAGAGAGGTCACATGGCTGGAAACGGTTACACCCGTTTTGTTAATGGTTGTGATCTTGATCGTTATCTAAATGTACTGCGAAATGATATCCCTGACGCACGTGCGGTCAATTGACGCCACAGCCATTCCACCGGCCCCTGACGGAAATTGCGCAGCCAGAGCCACGAGAAAATGAGGTTAACCAGCCAGACCGGTACGACAAACGCCAGCAACGTCAGGCGGTCATACTCCATAAACAGGCCGAAGTGATAGAAGAGCGTGGTGCAGATAAGCGTTTGCAGCAGGTAGTTGGTGAGCGCCATGCGGCCTACGCAAACCACCGCCGCCGCTAGACGAAAGCGGCTAATTTGCGGCCAATAGCCATAGGCCAGCGCCGCATAGCCTAACGTCTGAATTGGGGCGCTGATTTCGCGCGGTGCTTGCAGCAAAAATGCGCACCAGCGATAGTCCCAATTAAGATGCCATTGCGCCACGATTGCCGGGAGATTAATCAACATCCCCAGCGGAATACAGATGGCCGCGCAGCGCCGGTAGTGACGGAGACTGAACTGGCCGGCCAGCCAACCGCTGCGCATTAACGCTGCGCCAATCAGCATCATTCCGGCAAGCTGCCAGCCGTACTGTGCACCCAGCGCCAGTAGGTTCGCCGACAGCATATCGCTGCGGTTGCTGATGGCTTCCATACCGCCGTTAAGTTTCCAGTAGTGTTCATACAGCAGGCTGGAGGCATCCGGTACCCATGAGCGACTCTGCCCGCTATCGGCAATAATCCCCAGCAGTATCAGCACAGCAACGCCCACCGCATAAAGCAGCACGCCGGTATTGAAAAGCGATTTGACCTCTTGCGCTTCACGCACCAATCGCCAGCACACTAGGCCGACCAGCGCGTAGGCCAGAAGAATGTCGCCATCCCAGAACAACAGTCCGTGGATAAATCCCAGCAGCGCCAATAGCGTCAGACGGCTTTGGATCCAGCGCGTCCCTCGCGGCAGCAACAATTGCAGCCCCGCACCAAACAGAAGAGCAAACAGGGTAAGGAATTTGACCTGCGCAAAGAGGTCGAGAATCGCCCACGTCCAAGCATCGCGAGAAGTGATTTCGCCATACCAAGCCGGGTTTAGATAGGCCGCCTTCGGCAGGCCGAAGGCGCTGATATTCAGCAGCAGGATACCGAGTATGGCAACGCCACGAATAAAATCTAGCGTGACGTTCCGCGCCATGTAGGTACCCTGCTTGGTGATTGATTAATTGTGGTGACGTACCGCGCGCAGGAACTCCTGGCGGGTATTCTGGCTGGATTTAAACAGCCCGCCCAGCGACGTGGTGGTAGTGGCGCTGGTCGCGTCACGAATACCGCGCGCTTTGACACAGTAATGCACCGCATCAATAGAAACCGCGACGTTGTTGGTGCCAAGCAGCGTTTGCAGCGCGGTCAGAATTTGCTGCGTCAGACGCTCCTGAACCTGCGGGCGCTGCGCAAAGAATTGCACGATGCGGTTAATTTTCGACAGGCCAATAACCGAATCTTTCGGAATGTAGGCCACCGTCGCTTTGCCATCGATAGTGACAAAATGGTGCTCGCAGGTGCTGGTCAGGGTGATATCACGCACCGTCACCATTTCATCCACTTTCATTTTGTTTTCAATGACGGTGATTTTCGGGAAATTGGCATAATCTAGGCCGGAGAAAATCTCATCCACATACATTTTGGCAATGCGCTGCGGCGTTTCCATCAGGCTGTCATCACTTAAATCGAGATTCAGCAACTGCATAATCTCAGTCATATGACCGGAAATCAGGCTTTTACGAGTTTTATTATCCATTTCGCGCACCGGCGGGCGCAGCGGCGTTTCCAGGCCACGGGCGACCAGCGCTTCATGTACCAGTACCGCTTCTTTACTCAGTGATGACATTTTTTATCTCCTGCAGGTGTGGCGCTTTGCTTTATTGGGGGGCAAAGTTTGTACTCATTGTGCGTGAGGCGACGCACAGAATCCAGTATTCGTAGTGATAATTATTGCAATCGTTATTTTCTGTCAGAGTGAGGTCGTCAGACAGTATGAGGACGGCAATGGCAAGCGGTATCACCACTACAAATGTAAACGCAAAGTTGTCTTTATGATGCAGCATATGATGGTGATGCGGAAGTGAAAGTTACTCACCGCCCATGAATTATCTGTATGATGGAATGACTAATTCTGACAAAAAACGCGAGGATCACGCATGGAAATGCTCGAAGAGCACCGCTGTTATGGCGGCTGGCAGCAGCGCTGGCAGCACCATTCCGCCACGCTAAATTGCCCGATGACCTTCAGCTTGTTTTTACCGCCTGAAGGCAAGAAATCGCCGCCGCCGGTGCTGTATTGGCTTTCGGGTCTGACCTGCAATGATGAGAACTTCACCACCAAAGCTGGCGCACAGCGGGTGGCCGCCGAGCTTGGCATAGTGTTAGTCATGCCGGATACCAGTCCGCGCGGCGAAGGCGTTGCCAACGACGCCGGTTACGATCTTGGTCAAGGCGCAGGATTTTATCTCAACGCGACCCAAGCCCCATGGTCTGCGCATTTTCGCATGTACGACTACCTGCGCGACGAACTTCCGGCGCTGGTTGAAGCACAGTTTAACGTCAGCTCCCGCCGCGCTATCAGCGGTCACTCGATGGGCGGCCATGGGGCGCTGATGCTGGCGCTGAAAAATCCCGGCCGTTATTGCAGCACTTCGGCTTTTGCACCTATCGTTAACCCAAGCCGGGTGCCGTGGGGACAAAAAGCGTTCAGTGCCTATTTGGGGGATGACAAAGCCCATTGGGCTGAGTGGGACAGCACGGAGCTGCTGCTGGCCAGCCAGCCTGCGGATGGGATTCCTATGCTGATTGACCAAGGTGATAGCGACCAGTTCCTCGCCGATCAGCTACAGCCAGCGGTGTTTGCCGAAGCCGCGCGCCAGAAAGACTGGCCGCTGACGCTACGCATTCAGCCAGGCTATGATCATAGCTATTACTTTATTGCTTCGTTTATTGAAGATCACCTGCGCTTCCACGCTGAGTATCTGCTGAAATAACGCGCGACGCCGCCCTGTCGGCAAGCGTGCGCGTAGGCCGGATAAGGCAACGCCGCCATCCGGCACCTGCTTAGGGTGCCGGATAGTGAGCCAATTAGAAGCGGTAGTCCACCGCCATAAAGTAGCGGCGGCCCTCTTCGGTATAGCTGTAATCGTCACGCTTCAGGTCTTTATCACCCAAGTTCAGCACACCGGCACGTAGCTTGACGTTTTTCGTCGCCTGCCATGCACCGCCGAGATCCCAAGTGGTATAGCCGCCAGGCGTTTTTGCCGTATCGCTGGTCGCACGCTGTTTACCGGTATAGCTTGCCGCCAGATAGAACGACCAATCTTCTACCGGCGTCCAGTCCAGACGACCATTCCCGGTATGGAACGGCAGCTCTTGCAACGGTTTATCGCCGCCGTTACTCAAATCGCGGCCATCGTTGTAGGTGTAGTTCAGCGTCATTTTCCACTCATCGCCAAACGGGACTTTCAGCTCTGATTCCACGCCGCGAATCCGCGCCTTGTTGACGTTGTAGTAGGCAAACACCGGAACACCGCCGTCAAAGCCAACAAAGTTCGGGTAGCCAGGCGCGGCATTCCTATCACGGGTGCGGCTGATGTTGATCATATCGTCAATATCGTTTTGGAAAGTGGTGACGTTCGCCTGCACGCCGTCCAGCCAACCTTCTTCACCCTGATAATACAGACCAATTTCATAGCTTTCGCTGGTTTCCGGTTTCAGGTCCGGGCTACCGACGATACGGCAACCGCCGCGGCAGGAGTTCGTCGCCCAGTCCGGGCTAAGCTGTAGCAGCGATGGCGCTTTAAATGCAGTAGCCCAGCCGCCTTTGACCGTTACCGTGTCGGTGGCGTTATAGACCAGATAAGCACGCGGGCTCCAATGGTCGCCATAGGTCTCATGGTCATCCATACGAATACCGGTGGTCAGCGCCAGCGGCTCGAAAATACGCCATTCATCTTCAATAAACAGCGCATATTGGCTGGCCGACGTTTCGCTGCTGTTGCCGCGCGTCAGGTTCACCGGATCGCTAAGCTTATCGTGACGCCATTCGCCACCGAAGGTGACCAGTTGGTTAATCACACCCAGCGGCAGCACGTATTTGCCATCGATGGTGTTGCTTTCCGAGGTAATTTCGCTGGTGTTCCCCGGGTTCTTGTTAACCACTTTTTCACCATAGTATTTCAGCTCGCTGGTGCCCAGATCCCAGCGTCCATTATGGCTTAATGAGTAGTTTTCACGCTCTAGGCGGTTACGGTCGAGCGAGTCAGAATCACGGTCCTGGCGGTCAAAGCCGTAGCCGGCGGTGATGTCGTTATTCTCGTTTGGCGTCCACGCAAACTCGACGTTACCGTCGCGGCTGGTGAAGCCTTCGATACGCGGGGTATCGCCCGTCGCCGTGGTGTTGGAAGTCTGCGGGTCATCTTTCTCGCGTTTGGCGAGGCTACCAAAGGCTTTCATCCCCAGCAGGCCGTCAATCAGCGGGCCGGAGGTATAGAACTGGCCGTTCCAAGTATCGCCGCGGTCACGATGCTCCTGAATGGTGCTGTCAGCGGTGATAGTCCCCGTCCACTTCGCACCAATTTTTTTGGTGATGATATTCACCACGCCGCCTAAAGCATCTGATCCGTACAGCGAGGACATTGGGCCGCGCACCACTTCGATACGCTCGATAGCATCTACCGGGATCCAGTTCAGGTCGAAGTCGTTGTGGCGGAATACGGCGTTACGCGAATTCACGCGCTTGCCATCGATAAGAATCAAGGTATAGCTGCTGTCAAGGCCGCGAATGCTGACGCCCTTACGGTTGTCCCCTTCATTCGTGAGCTGCACGCCCGGAACTTCCTTCAGCACGTCTTTGAGGTTTTGCACCGGTTTACGCTGCAAATCTTCTTGGGTGATGACGCTGATGCTGGCAGGCGCGTCCTTCACGCTTTGCTCGGTGGCAGCGGCTGTCACAACCATAACTTCATTATCATCTGCGGCGCCGACGGGCAGCGCCAGGGACATTACGGACGCGCACAGTCCGCCCCGAACCAAGGGGTTTAACCTAAACATTCCATTTCTCCATGAGGTTAATACTGAATTAAAACAAAGAGGTTTTACTCACACGTGCTGCTTTAAAGCCGTTGACCGACGGCCTATTTTTTTGCAGATGTGGCTAGTCCCCTCGGCCTATAATCCAATAAGGAGAGGAAGTGGCTTCATCCATTTGTATGGGCAGGATGATAAACGTAATGATAACAATTATCAATTAAGGTTGTTTAAAGTTATGTCAAGACGTAATAAACAGTATCTAGATCATAGACAGCGAGCATAAAAAAACCTCTCCGAAGAGAGGTTTTCGCTATTGCAGGTGAACGCTGAATTATTTCTTAAAGCGTTCCGGGAAGTGCATTTCGCTATAGCTAACGAAGTGCGTCCCGCGAGACAACTTATAGCCGAACCAAATAATCAGGAACAGCGGAATACCGATGTAGGTTGCCATGACGCCGCCCCAGTCAATGGTGTCAGCAAGGAACGCTTCATAGTTCTGACCCAAGGTGATAATCAGACACAGAACGAAGGCAAAAATCGGCCCCAGCGGGAAGAACCCGGAACGGTATGGCAGATTGTTCAGATCGTGCCCTTGCATCACGTAGCCGCGACGGAAGCGATAGTGGCTAATAGCAATCCCCAGCCAAGCGATAAAGCCGGTCATCCCAGAGGTATTCAACAGCCACAGGTAGACGGTTTGGTTACCAAACATCGACGTCAGGAAGCACAGGCCAGCAATCACCGTAGTGGCATACAGCGCGTTACGCGGCACACCGCCACGGGACAGTTTAGCGAAGATGCGCGGCGCTTTGCCGTCACAGGCCAGAGTGTAGAGCATACGGGTAGAAGCATACATCCCGGAGTTACCCGCCGACAGCACCGCCGTCAGAATAACCGCATTCATCACCGCCGCCGCTGACAGCAGACCCGCATGCTGGAAGACCAGCGTGAACGGGCTGACCGAGATATCCTTCACGTCGTTGCGCAGCAGGCTCGGATCGGTGTAAGGAATAATCAGGCTGATAATCAAGATGGCAAACACATAGAACAGCAGGATTCGCCAGAACACCTGACGCACCGCGCGTGGGATGTTTTTCTCAGGATCTTCAGATTCACCTGCGGCAATACCAATCAACTCGGTTCCCTGGAAGGAGAAGCCGACGATCATCGCGACACCAATCATCGCCGAGAACCCACCGGCAAACGGCGCATCGCCGGTTGTCCAGTTGCTCCAGCCGACCGGCTGAGCGCCTTTGAAGATACCGAAAATCATCATCACACCGACGATGATAAAGATAATAACGGTGGCGACTTTAATCAGTGAGAACCAGTACTCCGCTTCGCCGAAGCCTTTAACAGAGATGTAGTTCAGCAGGAAGATGACGCACAGGAACAGTGCACTCCAGATCCAGCCCGGCGTGTCCGGGAACCACCAGTTCATGACCAGCTGCGCGGCAACCAGGTCGACGGCAATCGTCACCGCCCAGTTGTACCAGTAGTTCCAGCCCAGCGCGAAGCCGAAGCCTTCTTCAACATAATTCTGACCGTAGGTCGCAAAAGAACCGGATACCGGCATATATGCCGCCAGTTCGCCCAGACTGGTCATCAGGAAGTACACCATCAGGCCAATCAGGATATAGGAAAACAGCGCGCCGCCCGGGCCCGCCTGAGAAATCGTTGCGCCGGAGGCAACAAACAGACCTGTACCGATAGAACCGCCAATGGCGATCATCGTCAGATGGCGCGCCTTGAGTTCGCGACGTAGCGCGGGCGCTTGTGTGGTTTTTGTTTCAGAACCCATGTGAAAATGCTATCCATCCAAAAAATGAGGCGCGATTGTAACAGACGATCCCGCCATCTCACGGCAGAAATGCGCAGTTATAAGAGAGCTTCATGATCGCTCTCATATTATAAGTAAACCAGTCACACCCCGATTGAGATATAGCGCTTAGGTGTTGCAGTAATGCAAAAATCGGTTTAACGCGTTGGAAAGATGCTTCTGCCGATGATGAATGCGCCATAGGGTGCGGCTTAGCGTCGGCAGTGGGATCGTGACTTCAACTAACGAACCCGCCGCCAGCTGCTCCGCTATCACGCGGCGAGACAAACAGCTAATGCCCAAATCGTGGCGTACCGCGTGTTTAATCGCCTCTGAGTTGCCAAGCTCCATCCCCATATGGAACTGTGGCAGATGAGAAAGCAGTAAATAGTCAACGATCTCCCGGGTACCGGAGCCTTTTTCACGAAGGATCCACGGCGCGGCCGCCAGCATATCCAGCGTCACCTCACCCGATAGCCAAGTACTGTTTGGGGCGCAAAAGACCACCAGCTCATCTTCAAGCCACGGCTCAGCGATGATATCTGCCGAGTGACAAGGCCCTTCAATCAGCCCGATATCCACCCGGAAATCCGCCACCGCGTTAATCACGTCTTGGCTATTGCCGACGCTCAGTTCCAGCGGCAAAGTCGGGAAATCTTTGCGATAACGGGCAATCACTCCCGGCAGAATATAGTTGCCGATAGTGCTGCTGGCATAGACGCGAATAGCGCCGTTATCTTCGCGGAACAGCTGTTCTATCTCGGTGGCCTGTTCAAGCAACGCCAACGCTCGCGGGTACAGCAGACGACCGTGTTCATTGACTACCAGTCGTTTACCGACGCGATCAAATAACTGCACGCCAAGCTGACCTTCAAGGTCAGTCAATGCCGCGCTCACCGCCGACTGCGACAGCGCAAGTCTTTGTGAGGCCTGTGTGGTCGAGCCGCTTTTTAGCACCTCGGCAAAAACTTCTAACTGACGCAGCGTGATATGCATAGTTCATCGGCCCGCTTGAGCCGCCCTTACCAGTTATTACGATTAATTATAAATATATAATCAATTTTATCTTTAA
Organism: Kluyvera sp. STS39-E; assembly: GCF_040932435.1. NCBI lineage: Bacteria > Pseudomonadati > Pseudomonadota > Gammaproteobacteria > Enterobacterales > Enterobacteriaceae > Kluyvera > Kluyvera sp. STS39-E. The sequence continues at coordinate 198,605 of NZ_JBFQGA010000004.1, forward strand.
ACCAGCAAAGCGTAATCTTTTACCCAGACAGAGGAGAAGGTTATGGCACAGGTCACCTTAGATACGCATCATCATCGCGGTATTAAACATTTTATTCCTGGACTGGCGCTGAGCGCCGTGATTACCGGCGCGGCGGTATGGGCTGGCAGTATCCCTGCCATTGCCGGCGCGGGGCTGAGCGCATTAACGCTGGCAATCCTGTTCGGGATGATTATTGGCAACACCGTCTATCCAAAATTATGGCAGTCCTGCGACGGCGGCGTCATCTTCGCTAAGCAGCATTTGCTGCGCCTGGGGATCATTCTGTACGGCTTTCGTCTGACGTTTTCGCAGATTGCTGACGTTGGCGTCAGCGGCATCATTATCGACGTACTGACGCTCTCCAGCACCTTTATGATGGCCTGCTGGTTAGGACAGAAAGTGTTCGGCCTTGATAAACACACCAGTTGGTTGATTGGTGCGGGTAGCAGCATCTGCGGCGCGGCAGCGGTGCTAGCCACGGAGCCGGTGGTTAAGGCAGAAGCCAGTAAAGTGACGGTCGCCGTCGCCACCGTGGTTATCTTTGGTACGCTGGCTATTTTCCTCTATCCGCTGATGTATCCGCTGCTGGCGCACTGGTTTAGCCCAGAAACCTACGGCATCTATATTGGCTCCACGATGCACGAAGTGGCGCAGGTGGTTGCCGCCGGTCATGCCATCAGCCCGGAAACTGAAAATGCAGCGGTAATTGCTAAAATGCTGCGCGTCATGATGCTGGCTCCGTTCCTGCTGATTCTGGCCGCGCGTGTTAAACAGCTGGCACCGGCCAACGCCGAGCAAAAAAGCAAAATCACCATTCCGTGGTTCGCGCTGTTGTTCATCGTGGTGGCTATCTTTAACTCGTTCCACCTGCTGCCACAAAGCGTGGTGCAGATGTTGATTACGCTAGATACCATTTTGCTGGCGATGGCGATGGCAGCGCTTGGCGTCACCACTCACGTCAGCGCGCTGAAAAAAGCCGGTGCGAAACCGCTGCTGATGGCTCTAGTGTTGTTCATCTGGCTGATTGTCGGCGGCGGCGCGATTAACTTCGCTATCCACACGATGATGGCATAATCGAGCACGACGCTCCCCGGCGAACCCGCTATACTCTCCCCTTTTGAGTATGGCGGGTTTAACTATATGAAATACATTGGAGCGCACGTCAGCGCCGCTGGCGGTCTGGCTAACGCCGCCATTCGAGCTGCGGAAATTGAAGCGACCGCATTCGCCCTGTTCACCAAAAATCAGCGTCAGTGGCGCGCCGCGCCGTTAACCACCGAGGTGATTGACGACTTCAAAGCCGCCTGTGAAAAGTATCACTACACCCCGGCGCAAATTTTGCCGCACGACAGCTACCTGATTAACCTCGGGCACCCGGTCGAAGAAGCACTGGAGAAATCCCGTGAAGCCTTTATCGACGAGCTGACGCGCTGTCAGCAACTGGGGCTGACGTTGCTGAACTTCCACCCTGGCAGCCATCTACTGCAAATTGATGAAGACAAATGTCTGGCGCGGATTGCTGAATCTATCAACATTGCGCTGGCGCAAACCGACGGCGTCACGGCGGTGATTGAGAACACTGCCGGTCAGGGCAGCAACCTTGGCTTTAAGTTTGAGCACCTGGCAGCGATTATTGACGGCGTTGAAGATAAATCCCGCGTGGGCGTATGTATCGACACCTGTCACGCCTTTGCCGCAGGTTACGATCTGCGCACCACCGAAGCCTGTGCCGAAACCTTCGCCGAGTTTGAACGCATTGTCGGTTTTCAGTATCTACGTGGTATGCACCTCAACGATGCCAAAAGCGAATTTGGTAGCCGCGTTGACCGCCACCATAGCTTGGGCGAAGGCAACATCGGTCACGATGCGTTCCGCTTTATCATGCAGGACAACCGCTTTGACGGTATCCCACTGGTACTGGAAACCATCAATCCGGATATCTGGGCAGAAGAGATTGCGTGGCTGAAGGCGCAACAGACGCAAACAGTGGAAGCCTAATCATGAATGACAGGGAAAAGCAGATACTCAAGATCCTGCGTCGCAACCCGCTGATCCAACAAAATGAGATCGCGGATATTTTGCAGATAAGCCGCTCTCGCGTGGCGGCGCATATTATGGATCTGATGCGTAAAGGGATGATCAAAGGTAAGGGCTACATCCTCACCGAGCAGGAGTACTGCGTCGTAGTGGGCGCCATCAATATGGACATTCGCGGCATTGCGGATATTCACTATCCACAGGCCGCCTCTAATCCAGGCAACATCCGCTGTTCCGCCGGCGGCGTGGGTCGCAACATTGCCCACAACCTGGCGCTGCTGGGCCGCGACGTGCATCTTATCTCCGCGGTCGGCAGTGATTTTTACGGCGAAACGCTGCTGGAACAGACCCGCCAGGCCGGTGTAAATATCTCCAGCTGTATTCGACTGCATGGGCACAGCACCGCCACCTATCTCTCCATTGCCAATCAGCAGGAAGAGACGGTGCTGGCGATTAACGACACCCATATCCTCGAGCAGCTCACCCCGCAGCTACTGAACGGCTCGAGAGAGCTGATTCGTCACGCGGGCGTGGTGCTGGCGGACTGCAATATGACGCCGGAAGCCATTGAGTGGGTCTTTACCATTGCCGATGACATTCCGGTCTTCGTCGATACCGTGTCTGAGTTTAAAGCCGCCAAAATCAAGACCTGGTTCTCGCGCATTCATACCCTGAAACCGACTCAGAAAGAGCTGGAGATCTTATGGGGTCAGCCTATCGTTTCCGAGGCCGACCGCATTCAGGCCGTTAATAGTCTGCATCAGCAGGGCATTCAGCATATTTTTGTCTGCCTAGAAGATGAGTCCGTCTTCTGCAGTGAGAAAGACGGCGAGCAGTTCGTCTTGACGCCACCAGTCCATCCCGTCGTCGATAGCTTTGGTGCCGATGACGGCTTTATGGCGGGACTGATTTACGGTTTTCTGGAAGGGAACGAGTTTCGCGAGCGTGCGAATTTCGCCATGGCCTGCGCTGCGCTGTCGCGTGCCAGCGTCAGTATCAATAACCCCACGCTCTCCGCTGACAACGCAATCTACTTATTGCAAAACGCCCAGGCATAACGCTTGGGCTTTCGCGGCTGTAATAATTACGACAGCCCGATAAAGAACCCGGCGATGGTGGCACTCATCAGGTTAGAGAGCGTCGCCGCCGCCAGCGCGCGCATCCCCAGTTGCGCAATTTCTGGTGCCCGTTGAGGGGCAACGGCAGAAAATGCGCCCACGACAACCCCGATAGAACCAAAATTGGCAAATCCACACAGCGCGAACGAGATAATCGCGATCGTCTTCACATCCAACGTACCGCCAGTCTGCAGATACGGCGAGAAGTTGAGATAAGCGACAAATTCGTTGATCGCCAGTTTCTGCCCAATCAGGCTGCCTGCCAGCGTCGCGTCGCTCCAGTCAACGCCCATCAGCCAGGCCAAAGGGGCAAGAAGCCAGCCAAAGATCCCTTCGAGCGTAGCGTGACCAAAGCCGAACCAACCACCGATGCCACCGATAATACCGTTGATCAGCGCAATAATCGCCACAAAAGCCATCACCACCGTCGCCACACCGGCGGCGATTTTCAGACCCGTCATCGCGCCGCTAGCTGCCGCTTCGATGATGCTTTTAGGCGGGGTTTCCGTAAACGACAGATTTTCAAACGTCACCTGCGTTTCTTCCGTCGCTGGGCTTAACATACGGGCGAACAGAATTCCTCCGGGGATCGCCATTAAGGATGCAGCCAACAGATAATCAATGGGTACGCCCAGACCGGCATAACCGATCATGGTTGAACCGGCAATGGAGGCCATCCCACTGCAAATAGCGGTAAATAGCTCATTACGATTCAAGCGGTTCATAAAAGGCTTAACAATCGCCGGGATCTCGTTTTGCCCGAGGAAAATGGTGGTGACCGCCACAAATGATTCGATCTTACTGATGTTCAGCGCTTTCTGGAAAATACCGCCAAGAATGCGGATTAATCCCCCCATTACACCGATGTAATACAACAAACTTACCAGCGCGGTAATAAAAATAATCGCCGGGAGTACGCGAAAGGCAAACACAAATCCAGCGCCATCAAAAACCCGATCCATTTTCGGCCCCACCAGCGAACCAAAAATAAAAGCGCTCCCGGCGTCGCTATAGGTCATGACCCTATGTACCCCCAGCGCCGCCTGCTCGGCCAGCCATTTGCCTGGCGGAAAGTAGAGCATTACGCCACCAATGGCAAACTGCAGCACCAGCGCCGCTCCAACCGTACGCAAGCTGATATGCTTTTTATTTACCGACAGCAGAAACGCAATTGCCAGTAATACCGCCATCCCCAGAACACTTCTCATTATGTCCATAATGATATTCCCATTAGGCCAGGTCTGAACTCGTTACGGGCTACTGCTCACTGCCCATCGGTGTTAACTGGCCTGTACCCTCAGATACAGACCCGATTTACAGTCAGAGATAGCGACGCACGCACGCTTCCACGAGATCCCAGAACCAGGCGGTATCAATGGTAATGCCGACCTTCGTGTTTGCAGGTTTTCCCAGTACCCCTAGCTCATCACAGACGGTACGGCCATAGCACGGCCCACTGTTAACATCGACTTCGACGTACATGTCCTGTGTTTTGATCCCCTGAGGATTAATGAGATAGCCGATACAGGTTGCGTCATGTACCGGGCCTCCGGCCAGACCATAGTTTTCGAACTGTGTTTTGAGGGTGAAATTCATGATGTCGCTGAATAACTGCCCCGCCGGACCACCTGCTTTCTCCATTCTGGCAATCACATCGGCGGTACAAACGGTCTGGTTAGTCAGGTCAAGCCCCATCATCACCAGCGGCACACCGGAGGTGAAGACCACGCGCGCGGCCTCCGGGTCAGCGAAAATGTTGAATTCGGCGGAAGGCGTAAAATTGCCCGTCCCGTAGGCACCGCCCATCAGGACAATCTCACGGATTTTCGGCAAAATGGCAGGCTGCATTCGCATCGCCACAGCAATATTGCTTAACGGACCAACCGGAACCAGCGTAATATCACCATCGCTTGCCATCAACGTGTCAATAATATATTTCACTGCATGGGTCGTTTCTGCTTCACGGGTTAGTGGTTCAAATACCGGGCCGTCCAGACCCGATTCACCGTGAATATTATCTGCGACAATCTGTTTACGCATTATTGGTTGCGGCATCCCCGCATAAACTGGCACATTAATATTGAGTTTCTGACAGACATTTAACCCATTCACTAGTGTCTTATCCAGCGTCTGGTTTCCAGCAACAATGGTAATACCCAGCAAATCAATTGCCGGGTGCCTTGCTGCCATCATTATTGCAATAGCATCGTCGTGTCCTGGATCGCAATCAAGAATAATTTTTCTTCTTTCCATTTCTTATTTCCTCTGCTCGCTGGTAGGGTATTTTCGTCTTATTAAAAGAACAAAAGCATGACGATGCTAGAATCATAACGACAGAAATCGTATGCTGAATATGAGAAATCTCATACTAGGAAAGCACAGTGAAAGAAATCCAAAATGACGTTCTCAGGCAGCAACTGATCGGCTGTTCCGGCTATACGGAGTGCTTCTCTGTTGATGTAAGGAGTGATACCCGCTTATTCCATATTGCAGCCGGAGACTACATTGTGCGGGAGGGAAACCAGCCGTCTTATCTGTTCTACTTGGCGCGCGGACGAGCCAAGCTGTACGCGACATTATCCAACGGCAGAGTGTCGTTGATTGACTTCTTTGGTGCGCGATGTTTTATCGGTGAAATTGAATTGGTTGATACCGATCACCAACCTCGCGCGGTTCAGGCAATTGAAGAATGTTGGTGCCTGGCGTTACCCATGAAACAATATCGTCCCCTGCTATTAAACGATGCTGTTTTTCTGCGCCAGCTTTGTGTCGCATTGAGCCATAAAAACTATCGTAATATTGTCTCATTGACGCAGAATCAGTCATTCCCATTAATCAACCGCCTGTCGGCCTTTATTTTACTGACACAACATGATGATCTTTATCACGAAAAACATACACAAGCAGCAGAATATATGGGGGTAACCTATCGCCATCTATTATATGTTATTGCACAATTTACGCGAGAAGGCCTATTGGTAAAACAAAAGAATGGCTATGCCATTAGAGATAAAAAGAGAATGATCGCGCTGGCGCTTGAGATGGAGCCAGAGAATAAATTTATTGATTTACTGAATTAATAATGGCGCGCCAACAGAAGTTAACGCGCCTTTATTTTATGCCAGTCCGATAAAGAATCCGGCGATGGTGGCACTCATCAGGTTAGAGAGCGTTGCCGCCGCCAGCGCCCGCATCCCAAGCTGGGCGATTTCCGGCGCACGCTGCGGCGCAATGGCGGAAAATGCCCCCACCACCACGCCGATAGAACCAAAGTTGGCGAAACCGCACAGGGCGAACGAGATAATCGCAATCGTCTTCATATCCAACGACCCACCCGCCTGCAGATACGGTGAGAAGTTGAGATAGGCCACGAACTCGTTGATTGCCAGTTTCTGCCCGATCAGGCTGCCAGCCAGCGTCGCATCGCTCCAGTCGACGCCCATGATCCAGGCAAGCGGCGCCAGCACCCAGCCAAAAATCCCTTCAAGCGTCGCGTGACCGAAACCAAACCAGCCGCCAATGCCGCCGATAATACCGTTAATAAGCGCAATAATGGCGACAAAAGCCATCACCACCGTTGCGACGCCTGCCGCAATTTTCAGGCCGGTCATCGCCCCGCTCGCCGCGGCCTCAATGATGCTTTTTGGCGGCGTTTCGGTAAATGATAGGTTCTCGAAGGTGACGGTTGATGCCTCGGTTGCCGGGCTCAGCATACGGGCAAACAGGATCCCACCGGGAATAGCCATCAGCGATGCCGCCAGCAGGTAATCAATCGGCACTCCCATACCCGCATAGCCAATCATCATCGACCCTGCGATAGACGCCATACCGCTACAAATTGCGGTAAACAGTTCATTGCGGTTCAGGCGATGAATAAACGGTTTGACGATCGCCGGGATCTCATTTTGCCCGAGGAAAATGGTGGTCACGGCCACGAAGGACTCAATTTTGCTGATGTTCAGCGCTTTCTGGAAGATACCGCCGAGGACGCGAATCAGCAGCCCCATCACGCCAATATAGTAAAGCAGGCTGATAAGCGCGGTAACAAAGATAATGGCAGGCAGCACGCGGAAGGCGAAGATAAAGCCCGCGCCGTCAAAGAGAACATCCATCTTTGGCCCCACCAGCGAGCCAAAAATAAAGGCGCTGCCTGCATCGCTGTAGGACATCACCTTATGAACGCCCAGCGCGGCTTGCTCAACCAGCCATTTTCCCGGCGGGAAATAGAGCATAATGCCGCCGATGGCAATTTGCAGAACCAGCGCAGCGCCAACGGTACGCAGGCTGATACGTTTTTTATTCACTGACAGCAGAAACGCGATTGCCAGCAATACCACCATACCCACAAGACTTCTCATTATATCCATAATGATTTTCCCTTCATGCCCGGAAACCCGGCGTAAACGCCAGGTTTTGGTATGCTTGATATTCGCGGGCGACCGCAGACTGCCCGTGAAGTTAAGTTACGCGAGGCGCTGATATTCCTTCGCGATGTCACAGGCCAGTACGGCGTTGTTGAAGACCAGTTGAATATTGGATTTCAGACTATCGCCTCCAGTGAGCTCCGCCACGCGAGCCAGCAGGAACGGCGTGCTCTCTTTGCCCACAACCCCCTGCTCTTCCGCTTCCTTCACCGCCCTGTCGATGGCGGCATTGATCTCTTCTTCCGCCATCGCAAACTGTTCTGGGATAGGGTTAGCAACCACCAAGCCACCGTTCAGGCCGGCCTGCCATTTCACCGCCATCGCCCGGGCAATCTCTTTAGCGCTGTCGAGACGAATGCTGACTTCAAACGGGCTGGTGCGGCAGAAAAATGCTGGCAACGATTTGGTTTGATAACCAATAAGCGGCACCCCATAGGTCTCCAGATATTCGGTGGTTAACCCCAGATCAAGAATAGATTTTGCCCCCGCGCAAATGACCGTGACGTTGGTATGCGCTAATTCTTGCAAATCTGCAGAAATATCAAATGAATGTTCCGCTCCGCGGTGGACGCCACCAATACCACCCGTTGCAAATACTTTAATTCCCGCCAGTGCGGCAATAATCATGGTTGAAGCCACGGTGGTTGCTCCATTTTTTCCGGCAGCGACAACGAATGGTAAATCACGGCGACTTACTTTTGTCACGTTGTGACCTTCACGGCCTAATAATTCAATTTCCGTCTTACTCAATCCGACTTTCATTATGCCGCCAATAATGGCGATGGTGGCTGGAACTGCGCCATGCTTACGAATTGTTTCTTCCACCTCAATAGCAGTTTGCGCATTTTGTGGGAAAGGCATGCCGTGAGAAATAATCGTCGACTCAAGCGCGACAATTGGTTTCTTGCTATTTAAAGCTTCCTGTACTTCAAGGGAAATCTGTAATAATTCAGATGAAAGCGTTAATTCAGACATTCTATGTTCTCCACTAACGATGTAACGTTCGAAATAGATAAATTAGGATTATTGGTATACTCACTAGCCAGCGCCATTGCGGCACAGCCCTGAGCAAATCGAACAGAGTCAATAAATGGCACGTTGTCCACCCAGCAAGAGGCCAGCCCGGCCATCATGGCGTCACCGGCGCCGGTCACATTGATGACGTTGGTTTTTATAGGGCGCGACCAGCCAGTTTCACCATGAATATCGCTGTAATATACGCCGTCGCCTCCCATGCTGAGCACCAGCCGATTAAGCCCGCGTTCATGGAACCATGCTGCGACTTTCCCAACATCTTCTCGCCCAGACAGCGCGATGCCGCTTAGCGTTTCGGCTTCCAGTCGATTGGGTTTCAGCGTGTGGATTTGGCCCAACCGCTCGCGGATTTTGACGCATTTCCATGCTGAAACCGGATCGACAAACACCGGCGTCGAGCCCGCATTTTCCACAACCCATGCCAGTGCCTCTTCGCTAATATTGCAGTCGGCGACAATCACCTTTGCACCGCGAATAAAATCAGCATGCTGCGCTAAAAACGCCGCAGAAATATGGTCGGTGATATCCATATCATTAATGGCGACCAGCATTTCACCGGTATTATCAAGCAAGGATAAATAACTTGATGTATTTTCACCGGAAACAATCTGACATTTATCAACATGTACACCTGGCTGACGGGTTTGGGCCAATAATGATTGCCCATAAAAATCACTGCCAACGGCTGTTAATAACCATGATGGTTTTCCCAGCAGCGCGAGATTATGTGCGATATTGCGCCCGACGCCGCCGGGAGTGAATTTTATTTTCCCAGGATTTGAATCCGCATAGTTTAATGACGCATGCGAATAACCAGCCACATCTATATTGGCAGAACCAATAGTGACAACATATTCCTTTTTACACATGGCACGTCCTCTGACAATAAATTGTCATGATAATGAGTTCGTTAGCAACGTTGGTATCGAAGATAGATATTAGAGCAAATGTTCATTATTAAACATGTGTTCATGATAGGCGTGTTTTAGATAAAGTAAATCCATCTCACTAAGCGAAAGTGAATAGATATGAGAGGGGTCACAGATTTTGGCTGATACTGGCTGAAAGCGAGGAGAAAATTGAAAGATAGGGCGCAAATTTTAAAAATAAAAAAAGGGCAGAGATAACTCTGCCCTTAAGGTCGAGATGAACTTACGCTTGGTTAGCGACTGCTTCCGGGCGTTTCAGCACCGCGTAAGACAGACCCGCCACCAGCGTACCGACGACAATCGCCACCAAGTAGCCCAGCACCGGCGTAATGGCGCCTGGAATCAGCAGGACAAACAGACCACCATGTGGTGCCATCAGTTTTGCACCGACCAGCATCGAGATTGCGCCGGTCACCGCACCGCCAATGATACAGCATGGCAGAACGCGCATCGGGTCACGAGCAGCGAACGGAATCGCACCTTCGGAGATAAAGCACAGGCCCAGAACCAGCGCTGCTTTACCACCTTCACGTTGACCTTTGTCGAACTTGTTGCGGGCAACCAAGGTCGCAATACCCATCGCCAGCGGTGGCACCATACCGGCCGCCATAATCGCCGCCATCGGCGCGTAGGTTTGCGTACTCAGCAGGCCAACACCAAAGGCGTATGCTGCTTTGTTCACCGGACCACCCATATCGGTACACATCATCGCACCAAGGATTGCGCCCAGCAGTACCGCGTTCGCCGTACCCATGGTTTGCAGCCAGTGGGTCAGCCAGTTCAGCAGTGCCGCAACCGGGGTACCAATCAGGTAGATCATCGCCAGACCAACAACCAGACTGGAAACCAGCGGGATTATCAGAATGGGTTTGAGCGCTTCCATGCTTGGCGGCAACTTCAGTTTGGTACTGATAAATTTCGCCGCATAACCCGCGAGGAAGCCTGCAATGATACCGCCAATAAAGCCGGAACCACCGCTCACCGCCAACATACCGCCGATAAGACCTGGGGTCAGACCCGGACGGTCAGCGATGGAGAAGGCGATGAAACCGGCCAACACCGGCACCATCAGCGCAAAGGCTGAACCACCGCCGATCTGCATCAACGCTGCTGCCAGCGTACCTTTCACTTCAAAAGCTTTAATGCCGAATGCGAAGGAGAGCGCAATACACAAACCACCCGCCACCACCATTGGCAGCATGTAAGAAACACCGGTCAGCAGGTGACGATACGCCCCGCCGCCGCTCTCTTTCTTCGCGCCTTCTGTCGATGCTTGCTGTCCGGTTGGCTGATATGGCTTAGCTTCAACCATCGCCTTATCCAGTTCCTGCGCGGTTTTCTTCAGCGCAAGGCCTGTGGTGGTGCGATACATTGGCTTACCGGCAAACTTCGCCAGATCCACTTCAATATCCGCCGCCACAATCACCAGATCCGCATCCGCCACTTCTTCCGGCGTAATCGCATTCCCGGCGCCCACGGAGCCACGGGTTTCCACTTTCACCCACAGACCGCGTTTTTTGGCTTCGGTTTCAATCGCTTCCGCCGCCATGAAGGTATGTGCCACGCCGGTTGGACAGGCGGTGACGGCAACAATACGCTTCACCGCACCGGGAGCCGTTGGCTCGGCCTGAGCCGGGGCTTCATACGGTTTTGCATGCGCTTTGGCTTCGCTCAGGAACAGCTCCGGGTGTGAAACCGCGCGGTTGATGTCGCCTAAGTAAACCTGTTTACCCACCAGCGCACTGTCCGCCGGTAAAGTAGAGCCCAAAACGACCGCCAGCTCAGCGTCATTCGGGTTATCAATCAACTCCAGACGCGCTTTTGGCGCGGCTGTACCCAGCAAGGTCTTCGCCATGTAAGCACGAGCCTGCCCGAGTTTAGCATCGATAATCAGCAGCGTTTTCATACGCCTCTCCCGCTGTTAGTTAAAGGGTTTCAGGTCGACACGCGCCATCATCGCGGCCAACTGGGTACGGTCGGTGATGCCGACGTTGCTCTGGCTAACAGCCAGCGCCGCGACTGCCGTTGCAAGACGGAGGGTATGCTCACTGGATTCACGCATCAGCAGGCCATAAATCAGGCCGCCAACCATCGAATCCCCAGCACCAACCGTACTGACAACTTCCATTGAAGGCGGTTTGGCAATCCATTCACCTGAAGCATTAACCCACAGCGCGCCTTCAGCACCGAGTGAGATAACGACGTGGGCGATACCCTGCTCACGCAGCGCGTGTGCGGCTTCAATGACATCTTTCATTTCAGGCAGCTTGCGGCCTGCCCAGATTTCCAACTCGCGACGGTTCGGTTTCACTAACCACGGCGCAGCTTTAAGGCCCGCCACCAGCGCTTCACGGCTGCTGTCGAAAATAATGCACGGACATTGGCTGCGCAGACGCGTCATCCAGTCGGTGAATGCTTCCGGGCTAACGCCAGCCGGCAGACTGCCGCTGACGCACACCATATCGAACTGACCCAGCCAGCTAAGGGAGTCGTTAACAAAACGTTCCCAGTCGGACGGCGTGACTTCAAAGCCAGAGAAGTTGAAATCGGTCACTTCGCCATCTTTTTCGGTCAGCTTAACGTTAATACGAGTACGGCCCTGTACGACCTGAAAACGGTTAGCAATGCCCAGTTCGCTGAACAACTGCTGAAAACCGTCCTGATTATCTTTGCCAAGGAAGCCGCCGACGGTCACGTCGATGCCTAAATCCTTCAGCACTTTCGCCACGTTGATGCCTTTACCTGCCGCATGCAGTCCGGTAGTGCGAACCAGGTTCACTTCCCCGCGTTCAACTTCTGGCGTAAACCCTACCAAATCATAGGCTGGGTTTAAGGTAATTGTGGCTACTCTTCTGCTCATTTATGCGCCCTCCCCTAGGCCTGAAGCAATTGCTTCGCCAATGGCGTCCAGCGCCTGACGAGCATCATCGCCCTGGGCGGTAAAGCGCAGACGATGACCTTTCTTAACACCCAGTGCGACCACCTTCATCAGGCTGCGGCCGTTGGCTGGTTTACCGCTGCCATCAAGGTTGGTCACGGTAATGTCACTTCTAAATTGTTTAATAGTGTTCACCAGCATGGTGCCCGGACGCGCATGCAGACCGTGTTCGTTACGAATCACAAACTCTTCGTTCAGCACGTCTTCAGCCGCGGCGTCATCGCTGGTCAGCAGCGCCAGCAGCGTAGCAGCATCAGCTTTCAGCAGACGTTCAGCTTTGTTATCCAACAGCAGATTTACCAAGCGATTCAGTACGGCTGTCGGCTGCGCATCGGCCATGGCAACGGTAATCAGCACGGCGGCTTGTTCTTCGCCTACGCTAAACGGCGCGGCTGCTCGGCTGACCGCAATAGCGCTGCGCAGGTTGCCTTCCGCGCTGTCGCTAAGCCAGATACCCTGGCCCAGATTCAGTGGCTGTTCGTTAATCACACGCGCCACGAAGTTGGCATCTACCGCATTTGCTTCTTTCAAACGTGCAGCATTCAGCGCCTGCAGCGCTACCAGCGAGCTGGCGGCAACATCCAGTGAAAGCGTTTCGTTATCGAGTTTCAGCGCTTCGCTAAGCTTCTCGCCCATCAGCAATGCGCGCAGCTCTTCAGCGGTGGTCGCGGTTTTCAGCTGTTCAGCTACGTCGTCATCACTCAGCACGTGCGTCAGTTGACGCAGCAGGCCAAGATGTTCGTCGGAGCTGGCGGCAATACCAATGGCGACATACGCTGTCTGCCCTTCACCCCAGGTAACACCCTGCGGAAACTGATAAACCTGTACGCCGGTTTTCAGCACCTGATCGCGGGTATCAGTAGTGCCGTGCGGAATGGCAATGCCATTGCCGAGGAAAGTCGACGTTTGTTGCTCACGCGCCAGCATGCCGGCAACGTAACCATCAGCAACATTGCCAGCGCTAACCAGCGCCGCAGCAACTTGCCGAATAGCTTCTTCTTTATTCGCGGCCTGCTGGCCCGGATGAATATCCTGAACAGTTAACTGGAACATGGTTCCCCTCGCTTTTCGAATTGAATCGATTCAGCTCTTGTGAGAAAAAACCGTCGCACTTAGCGTGATTGATGCTGAAGACGACGCTGAAACGTTTCAATAATCTTGTGCCTTTCTTAACCAGACGGCAAGCTAAGCAGCAAACTTGATCGCAAAAATCAGATCTACAGCACATTTCATTAGCATTATTGCCACAACTGCTGACGCTAAAGGTGAGCGTCGTCGAGCGCGTCAGCAAGACGTAAGCTAAATTTTTGAAATGGCCTTTTAGTTTTTAGTGCCGAATTTGATTTAGGTTACTGTTCATTTTCTGAGTCGCGGCGTAAACTCCCCCGCCTCTTCTAAAGTGACCGATAAAACAACATGCAAAACAGTACCGCCGCCACCCCACGGCGATCGTTTGATTTCACATCTTCTTCGTTCCTGATTGTCGCGTTTTTAACCGGCATTGCAGGCGCCCTACAGACACCAACGCTCAGCCTGTTTCTCAGCAACGAGGTTCATGTTCGCCCGGCGATGGTCGGATTCTTCTTTACCGGTAGCGCGGTTATCGGCATCTTCGTCAGCCAGTTTTTAGCCAGCTATTCCGATAAACGCGGCGACCGTAAAAACCTCATCGTCTTCTGCTGCTTGCTGGGCGTGCTGGCCTGCATGCTATTCGCTTGGAACCGTAACTACTTTATTTTGCTGTTTGTCGGCGTTTTTCTGAGCAGCTTTGGTTCGACCGCTAACCCGCAGATGTTCGCCCTTGCTCGCGAACATGCCGACAAAACGGGCCGTGAAGCGGTGATGTTCAGCTCGATTATGCGTGCTCAGGTTTCGCTAGCGTGGGTTATCGGACCGCCGCTAGCCTATGCGCTGGCGATGGGATTTGGTTTTACCACCATGTATCTGTCAGCCGCTGTGGCCTTTGTGGTGTGTGGCGTGATGGTTAGATTTTTCTTGCCAACCATGCGTAAGGAACAGGCCACCGTCAGCGGTGGCATTCAAGCGCCGCGCTCTAACCGCAAAGATACCCTGCTGCTGTTTGTCATCTGCACCCTGATGTGGGGCACCAACAGCCTGTATATCATCAACATGCCGCTGTACATCATCAATGAACTGCATCTGCCGGAAAAGCTAGCGGGGATAATGATGGGAACCGCCGCCGGGCTGGAAATCCCAACCATGCTGATTGCAGGTTATTTTGCCAAGCGCCTAGGTAAACGTCTGTTGATGCGCATCGCAGCGGTCGCGGGCCTACTCTTTTATATTGGTATGCTGACGTTTAGCAGCCCAATGCTGTTGCTGGCGATGCAGCTGCTGAACGCGATTTATATTGGGATCCTCGGCGGGATTGGCATGCTCTATTTTCAAGACATGATGCCAGGACAGGCAGGCTCGGCGACCACGCTGTATGCCAACACCTCGCGCGTAGGCTGGATCATTGCAGGTTCGCTAGCCGGTGTCGTGGCTGAAATCTGGAACTACCACACCGTCTTTTGGATTGCGCTGGCGCTGTGTGTCGGCACTCTGCTGTGCCTAATAAGAATTAAAGACGTTTAGGGCGCAGTCAGCATTTCAAGTTCCAGTAACCAGGTCATCGCCTCGATACGGGTTGTGCCGCACATATCACGCGCAGGCTGCAACCCTGCGCACACTTTTGGCCGTAGAGGCGAAGCAAAGATTTTACAGCGCTGGTGTTCATCGAGCTGTATGCAGGGCGTGTTGGCCGGTTTGCCGTCAGGCATGCCGGGAATCGGGCTGGAAATAGAGGGGGCAGTGCAGCAAGCGCCGCAGTCAGGACGACATTCCATCATGGGCTCTCGATTCTGGGATTAAGTCAATGGTGGCGCACAGTACCACCTTTTAGTCAGAGATGGCAAAAGCCTTTAATTCCGCTTGCCTGAAACGCCCGTCACGAGTAATTTTACGCGATATTTTCGATACCCTTTTTCACAGGATAATTGCAATGCCAAGAGCGAACGAAATCAAAAAAGGTATGGTGCTGAATTACAACGGCAAGCTGCTGATTGTAAAAAATATTGATATTCAGTCACCGAGCGCCCGCGGCGCAGCAACGCTGTACAAAATGCGTTTTTCCGACGTCAGCACCGGGCTGAAAGTCGAAGAGCGTTTTAAGGGCGATGACATGGTCGATACCGTGACCTTGAATCGCCGTTTCGTTGACTTCTCCTATATTGATGGCAACGAATACGTGTTTATGGATAAAGAAGATTACACACCGTACATCTTCGCCCACGATCAAATTGCCGATGAGCTGCAGTTCATCCCAGAAGGCGGCATGCCTGACATGCAGGTTCTGCTGTGGGATGGCCAGGTTCTGGCGCTTGAACTGCCGCAGACCGTAGATCTGGAAATCGTGGAAACCGCTCCGGGTATTAAAGGCGCATCCGCCAGCTCCCGTACCAAACCCGCCACCCTGACCACCGGTCTGGTTGTGCAGGTTCCTGAGTACCTGACCACCGGCGAAAAAATTCGCGTTCATATCGAAGAAAAACGTTATATGTGCCGCGCGGACTAATTCGCGCTCTACGGCATATCCGGCTGTGCGCTCCTTGGCGCCTGATGGCGCTTCGCTTATCAGGCCTACGGGCGCAAAAAAGGGCAGCCATTTGGCTGCCTTTTTTATGATAGTGCGCGCCTCGAGGCTCAAGGCGGCACCGGGTAAAACATGATTACAGCAGGTCGCGGAACTTGGTGGTTTTCAGCGCCAGCTCAACGCCGCGCACTTCCGCCAGACCTTTCAGACGGCCAATCGCCGAGTAGCCCGGGTTGGTTTTTTTCTTCAGGTCGTCCAGCATCTGGTGACCGTGGTCAGGACGCATTGGAATTGGGCGCAGATCGCCGGCTTTCTTACGACGCTGCTCTTCGGTCAGAATCGCGTCAACGACCGCCACCATATTCACGTCGCCCTGCAGATGCGCGGCTTCATGGAAGGTTTTCGGGTTCTCTTCACGGCAGGTAGAACGCAGGTGCGTGAAGTGAATACGGTCGCCAAAGGTTTCAATCATTTTCACCAGATCATTATCGGCGCGAACACCGTAAGAACCCGTGCACATGGTGAAGCCGTTGTTAATGCTGTTAACGGTCTCTTTCAGCCACTGCATATCTTCGATGGTAGACACGATACGCGGCAGGCCAAGGATTGGGCGCGGTGGATCGTCCGGGTGAACGGCTAAACGCACGCCCACTTCTTCCGCAACCGGCACAATCGCCCGCAGGAACACAGCCATGTTTTCACGCAACTGTTCTTTGCTGATGTGATCGTATTCCGCCAGACGCGCACGGAACTGGTCAAGGGTGTAACCCTCTTCCGCACCCGGCAGGCCAGCAATGATGTTACGGGTCAGCTTAGTGACTTCCGCTTCGCTCATGGCGGTGAAGTAGGCCTGAGCCTGACGCTGTTCTTCTTCGCTGTAGTCGTTCTGCGCGCCTTCGCGCTTTAAGATGTGCAGTTCGAATGCCGCAAAGGCAATCTGGTCAAAACGCAGTGCTTTAGAGCCATCTTCCAGCGTGTACTCCAGATCGGTACGCGTCCAGTCGAGGATGGGCATGAAGTTGTAGCACACGGTATCGATGCCGCACTCAGCCAGATTACGAATGCTCTGCTGGTAGTTGGCAATCCAAGTCTGGCACTGACCGGACGCGGTTTTGATGTCTTCATGCACAGGAATACTTTCAACCACGGACCAGGTCAGCCCTTTTTCAGCCAGTATCGCCTGACGTTGTTTGATTTCTTCAACCGGCCATACCAGACCGTTCGCAATGTGGTGCAATGCCGTGACAACGCCCGTCGCGCCAGCCTGACGCACATCATCAAGAGATACCGGATCGTTCGGGCCGTACCAACGCCAGGTTTGTTCCATTGCCTAACCCTCTAAAGTTGTTATACCAATAAAATCACTGTTAATGACGACTACCATACAGGCTAATTCTTACCGGTCAATAAATCCGCCTGGATTGATTGATCCAGCTCACACTAACGCGATAAATACGGCACACCAATTCAATTTGCTGTCATATAACTTTACACTGCAGGCGTTAATTAATCGTTAATCGGATGTATAAACAATGAATACAATAGCCTCTGCCGCCCTCCCCGCAAGCGTGCAACAGCCGCAATATGATAGACAACTGCTGCGTTCGCGGATTGTGCACTTCGGTTTTGGTGCCTTCCACCGCGCACACCAAGCGTTGTTAACCAACCGGGTGCTGAACCAGCACGGCGGAGACTGGGGTATTTGTGAAATCAGCTTGTTCAGCGGCGATGTGCTGATGAGTCAGCTTCGTCAGCAGGACCATCTGTTTACCGTGTTGGAGAAAAGCGCTGCCGGGAACCAGCCCATCATTGTGGGTGCGGTGCGTGAGTGCCTGAACGCGAAGCTGGATTCACTGGCCGCTATCATCGAAAAATTCTGTGAACCACAGGTGGCCATTGTTTCACTGACGATTACCGAGAAGGGTTACTGCATCGATCCGGCGACCGGGCATTTGGATTTCACGCAGCCGAGGATCGTCCACGATCTGCAATCACCAAGCGAACCGCATTCCGCACCGGGCATTCTCGTTGAAGCGCTACATCGTCGCCGCGAACGCGGGCTGCCGGCCTTTACCGTGCTCTCCTGCGATAATATTCCCGATAACGGCCACGTGGTGAAAAATGCGGTGTTGGATATGGCCGCCCGACGCTCTCCAGCGCTTGCCGAATGGATTGCTGAACACGTCAGCTTCCCTGGCACCATGGTCGATCGCATCGTCCCGGCGGCCACTGAAGCCTCGCTTAACGAAATCACCCGTGAACTGGGGGTGGAAGATCCGTGCGCCATCAGCTGTGAGCCGTTTCTTCAGTGGGTCATTGAAGACAACTTTGTCGCCGGGCGTCCTGACTGGGGCAGCGCTGGCGCGCAGTTGGTCGATGACGTGCTGCCGTGGGAAGAGATGAAGCTGCGCATGTTAAACGGCAGCCACTCGTTCCTCGCTTACCTAGGATATCTAGCGGGCTATGCGCATATTAGCGATTGCATGCAGGATGAATCCTTCCGTCGCGCCGCACGTCATCTGATGTTGGCGGAACAGGCTCCTACCCTGCATATTACCGGCGTCGATCTCAATGCCTACGCCGATAGCCTGATTGAACGCTTTAGCAACCCGGCGCTGCAACATCGCACTTGGCAAATCGCAATGGATGGTAGTCAGAAGCTGCCTCAGCGTCTGCTTGATGGCATCCGTATTCATCTTCAGCAGGGAAGTCACTGGCCGCTGCTGGCGCTGGCGGTTGCCGGGTGGATGCGCTACGTGAGCGGCGTGGATGATGCCGGCCAGCCGATTGATGTTCGCGACCCGCTGGCGGAGAAGATTCGCGTACTGGTCGAGGGCAGCAACGACGACAATCGCGTAGAGGCATTGTTATCACTACAGGAAATCTTCGGTAACGACCTGCCTACCCACCCTCAGTTCGTGGACGCCATCAAGCAGGCTTGGCAAAACCTTGCCCAGCTTGGCGCGCGTCAGGCGCTGCTCAACGCGCTCAATCACTAACATTTCTCTGCGTAAATGAGCCGGTTGCGGCTGGCTCATCGCAAAGCGACCCTTTTCGTTGTCGAGTCCGCGGTATAAAGTTGTCGAGTTAACACTCGTTCGTCTGGAGACTTCGTGACTAAAACCAACCTAATTACCGGTTTTCTCGGCAGCGGAAAGACCACCGCTATTCTGCATCTTCTTGCCAATAAACCTGCCGATGAAAAATGGGCTGTGCTGGTCAATGAGTTTGGTGAAGTGGGAATCGACGGCGCGCTACTGGCCGACAGCGGCGCTCTGCTAAAAGAGATCCCCGGCGGCTGCATGTGCTGCGTCAATGGGTTGCCGATGCAGGTCGGCCTGAATACGTTGCTGCGTCAGGGAAAGCCTGACCGCCTGCTGATAGAACCTACCGGCCTTGGTCACCCCAAACAGATCCTCGACCTATTGACCGCTCCGGTTTACGAGCCGTGGATTGATCTGCGCGCGACGCTTTGCGTGATGGACTCGCGCCAGCTTCTGGACGAGAAAACCGCCAACAATGAGAATTTCCGTGACCAGTTGGCTGCTGCTGACATTATTGTCAGCAACAAATCTGACCGCGCCACGCCAGAAAGCCTACAGGCCCTAAGCGACTGGTGGCAGCTAAACGGCGGTGAACGTCTGCACCTGCACACTACCCAAGGTAATATTGATGTCGCGCTGCTCGATACGCCGCGCACGAATCTAAAACAGCTTGCTGCAAGCGCGGCTCATGTGCACTCACACCCATCAAACAAAGGTTTGGGGGCCTTAAGTCTGCCGGAACATCAGCGCTGGCGCCGAAGCGTCAATCAAGGACAAGGCTACCACGCCTGCGGATGGATTTTTGATGCCGATACCCAGTTTGATACCATCGGTTTGTTAGAGTGGGCGCGGCTTGCTCCGGTAGCGCGACTTAAAGCCGTTATGCGCATTCCCGAAGGGCTAGTGCGTATCAACCGACAGGGCGCAGACCTGCATATCGAAACCCAAAACGTTGCGCCACCCGACAGCAGGATTGAGCTAATTAACGATGCTGAAACGGACTGGAATGCACTGCAATCCGCACTGTTGAAACTTCGTTTAGGTTAACAGCGCTAAGGTTGCCAGCGAGATCAACTGCAGTGAAGACGACAATGCGTACACGCTTTCCCTTAATTATTCTGCTTAACGCCGTCGGTGTGGCGTTATTCCTTTCTTGGTATCTGCCGATAAACCACGGATTTTGGTCCGTGGGAGACGTCGCCATTTTTCGCTTCTTCAACCAGGGATTAAGTGCCGACAACCTGACTTACGCGTGGTTTTTAGCGATTATCAACAACCGCGCCTTTGACGGCTGTTCATTGCTGGCAATGGGCGGTTTGATGCTGAGTTTCTGGTTAAAGGAAGATATCCAAGGGCGCCGCCGTATCGTCATTATTGGTCTGGTCATGCTGCTGGCGGCGGTCATTATCAACCAGTTGGCACAGCATTTCGTCCCGGTGACCCGCAGCAGCCCGTCGTTGTCGGTACCGGGCGCTCACCGCGTTAGCGACTACGTGGCCTTTAACACTAAAGATGGATCACGCGACAGCTTCCCCGGCGATCACGGAATGATGCTACTCATATTCGCTTCTTTTATGTGGCGCTATTTCGGCGTAAAAGCATTCCTTATTTCACTGGCTATTTTTGTGGTTTTTGCGTTTCCGCGAGTGATGATTGGCGCACATTGGTTCACCGATATCGCCGTAGGATCGCTGACCTCCGTACTGATAGGCGTACCATGGGTTCTGTTAACGCCGTTAAGCGATAAAGCCATTCGGATATTTGAGTGTAATTTACCCAAATTGAGCAAATTAAAGGCGACGAATAAATAACCGTTACCTCTGACTCCCCCGGCGAAGAATCATCCCTCTTCGCCTTTTTTTTATCTATTCCGTTTCCCCTTCATATTGCTGTCATAATATTCATGTTGATAATGAATGAGTTGCCTCTTTTTCATACGATCGTGGTGTAATTTTCGCCATTCACATTTATTAACTTTGTGTATCACATTTTCTTATAAAAAATCGGCCAAAAGCACTCGCAATGCCCCTTTCGTTAAGGTACTCTCATTTGCGTTTGTGATTTCAAAGAGCAATTATTCTGTCCATCAATAAAAGTTTTGTGCGCTGCACCACAAAACTGAATTCAAAGAATTGTCTCATTGAATGCGTGTATTTAGTCTCAGACGCGTTTGGCATTTTTTATAACGACTCCATCGTTAAGGACTTCAAGGGAAAACAACTAAAATGGTCAAATCTCAACCGATTTTGAGATATATTCTGCGAACGATTCCAGCAGTAGCAGTTGCAGTTCTGCTCTCTGCTTGTAGTACAACAAGTAATACTGCTAAAAACATGCATTCTGAGACGCATGGTGTGGGTATAGAAGACACTTCTTCACTGCAAGCCTCTCAGGATGAATTTGAAACCATGGTGCGTAACCTCGACGTGAAGTCCCGTCTGATGGATCAATACGCAGGATGGAAAGGTGTTCGTTACCGTCTCGGCGGCGACACCAAACGAGGTATTGATTGTTCAAGCTTTGTGCAGCGCACATTCCGTGAACAATTTGGTTTAGAACTGCCACGTTCCACTTGGGAACAGCAGGAAACTGGCAAGTCCGTTTCACGCAAGCAGCTCCGCACCGGTGATTTAGTGTTGTTCCGTGCCGGCTCCACCGGACGCCACGTCGGAATCTACATTGGCAATAACCAGTTTGTTCATGCATCCACCAGCAGCGGTGTGACTATCTCCAGCATGAATGAGCCATACTGGAATAAACGTTACAACGAAGCTCGTCGTGTTCTGAGTCGTTCGTAATGTCGTTTACCGTCGGTTACCCTTGGCTGGCGGTAAACATAAAAAAAGCACTGCTCCGGCAGTGCTTTTTTTATGCTTCATCATTATTCTTTTCTTTAGAGTTCCGTAGCATAGAGAAGTAGCATGTTCACTCGTGAAAGAAAGATTAACCGCCGTACTCTCCTCATCAGTATTATCACTGGTCTGTTGATTGCCCTGATAACCGGGGCAGTGCAGTTTTCTATTTTTCACCATCGCCGTGCGGAACAGTTTAATACCACCATTTCTAGCCTACAGAGCTATCTGAACAACTACTTCAGTCAGATATTGGTGACCATGGACTCCTTACAGCCGCTGACCCTAAGTCAGTGCGATGAAGTGTCCTCTGAGCTTACGGCCCGCGCTGCGTTTAGCATGAACGTAAGGGCCTTCCTGCTGGTAAAAAATCAGTCGGCCTACTGCTCATCGGCCACCGGCCCAATGGAGTTACCGCTAAAGGATTTGGTCCCCGATCTAGATTTGAGTAAAGACCACGTGATGGGCATCCTGCCCGGTACGCCGATGATGCCAAGCACCCCGGCCTTCGTCTTGTGGGTGAAAAGCCCATTGCTGGAAAACCGCGGCATTTTCGCCTCTATTAACGCCAATCTGATGCCGTGGGTGCTTTACTCATCAAAACAGACTCCCTATAACGGCGTGGCGTTAGTCGTGAACGGCAAAACGGCGATTTCGACGTTTAACCGCAAACCGATCCCTCTTTCAGAAATCACCGACACTGCGGTGAGACGCGTTAAAATTAAAGGCGTGCCGCTGGAGGTTTATCTCTACAGCAATTCAATGGGCACCGATAACTCGCTGTACTCGCTGTTGCTCGGATTAACCTGCGGTCTGTTTGCCGGGCTGCTGTGCTTGTATATTCTGACTATCCGTTCGCGCCCGGGAAAAGAGATCCTCTCCGCCATCAAACATCGTCAATTTTCCGTCGTGTATCAGCCGGTGGTCGATGCCAAACATCAGCAAATTGCCGGCGCCGAAGTGCTCATGCGCTGGTCGCATCCTACTCTGGGCAATATTCCTCCGGACGCGTTTATCAGCTTTGCTGAAGCACAGAACCTCATCGTGCCGCTCACTCGCCATCTGTTTGAGCTCATCGCCCGCGACGCACCAACGCTGAAGGACATTCTGCCACCCGGTGCCAAACTCGGCATCAATATTGCCCCAAGCCATCTGATCTCAGAGAGTTTCCAGCAAGATATCCGCCAATTGGCCGCCAGCATGCCGAACAACTATTTCCAACTGGTGTTGGAGCTAACCGAACGCGATATGCTGAATCAGGAAAAGGCAATGAGCCTGTTCACCTGGCTGCGCAGTGAAGGCATTGAGGTTGCGATTGACGATTTCGGCACCGGACATAGCGCGCTCATCTACCTTGAGCACTTTACCCTCGACTACCTCAAAATTGACCGCGGCTTCGTTAACGCGATTGGGCGTGAAACCATTACCTCCCCTGTTCTCGACGCCGTTCTAACTCTTACCCAACGTCTTAATCTGGTGACGGTGGCCGAAGGCGTCGAAACCGAAGAACAGGCGGCTTGGCTGCGTGAGCATGGCGTTGATTACCTACAGGGCTACCTAATAAGCCGTCCGCTGACTCTGCAACAATTGATAGAAGAGCATAGTAAGCCGGCAAAGTATTTCACAATTGCATGATGGTCATTTAAGATTCACTGATAATAACCCGTTCAATCAAGACCTTTAGTGGGGTAGCCAATTCGTGATCGTTGCGCGTATCTGTATTGCCCTATTGATGATGCTTAGCCTGCCTCTTCAGGCGCAGACTATCAAAGAGAGCGACGCGTTTGCGGTGATTGGCTCGCCCAAATATGCCGTCAACTTTGAACATCTCGACTACGTCAACCCCGCGGCGCCCAAGGGTGGAAATGTCACGCTCGCAGCGATTGGCACCTTTGACAACTTCAACCGCTACGCGCTTCGCGGTAATGCCGCCGCCCGAACCGATTCGCTGTATGACACCTTACTCACCACCTCCGACGATGAAGCCGGCAGCTACTATCCGCTGGTCGCCGACCATGCCCGTTATGCGGATGATTTCTCTTGGGTCGAGCTGACTATTAATCCCCTCGCGCGTTTTCACGATGGCAGCCCTATTACGGCCCGCGACGTGGCGTTCACCTTCAACAAATTTATGACCGAAGGGGTGCCACAGTTCCGCCTGATCTACAAAGGCACGACCGTGAAAGCCATTGCCCCGCTGACCGTACGTATCGAGCTGGCAAAACCAGGCAAAGAGGACATGCTGGGTCTGTTTACTCTGCCAATACTGCCGGAGAAATTCTGGAAGGATCATAAACTCAGCGACCCGCTAAGCAAGCCACCGCTGGCAAGTGGCCCCTACCGCATCAGCAGTTGGAAAATGGGGCAGTACATTGTTTACTCGCGGGTGAAGGACTACTGGGCGGCAGATTTGCCGATAAACCGGGGTCGCTGGAATTTCGATACGCTACGCTATGACTACTACCTCGACGATAACGTGGCATTTGAGGCCTTTAAGGCTGGCGCTTTCGATGTTCGCACTGAAAGCAGCGCTAAGAATTGGGCCACTCGTTACATCGGTAAAAACTTTGCTAATGGCTATATCGTCAAAGATGAGCAAAAAAACAATGCTGCGCAGGATACCCGCTGGCTGGCGTTTAACATCCAGCGTCCGGTCTTTGCCGACCGCAAGGTGCGACAGGCCGTCAGCATGGCGTTTGATTTTGAATGGATGAATAAGGCACTGTTTTACAACGCCTACAGCCGCGCCAGCAGTTATTTCCAGAATACCGAGTATGCAGCGCGTGATTACCCAAAAGCCGACGAACTTACGCTGCTAGCGCCGCTCAAAAATGAAGTCCCGCCGGAAGTGTTTACCACCATTTATCAGCCGCCGACCTCCGACGGCAGCGGTTTTGACCGCGATAACCTGTTAAAAGCCGGCAACCTGCTCACCGAAGCGGGATGGGTGCTAAAGGGCCAGCAGCGCATTAACCAAAAAACCGGTCAGCCGCTACGCTTCGAGCTACTGCTGCCCTCCGGCGGCAACGACCAATGGGTGATGCCATTCCAGCACAATTTGCAGCGCCTAGGCATCACGATGGACGTGCGTCAGGTGGATATCTCGCAGATAACCAACCGACTGCGCAAACGCGATTACGACATGATGCCGAGCCTGTGGCGAGCCACGCCCTGGCCTAGTGCCGACTTACAAATCTCTTGGTCGTCTGAATACATCAATTCAACCTATAACGCGCCAGGCGTCGCCAGCCCGGCTATCGATAGCCTAATTAAACAAATCATCCAATGGCAGGGGAATCAGCAAAAGCTCATTCCTTTGGGACGTGCACTGGATCGCGTGCTCACGTGGAACTATTACATGCTACCCATGTGGTTTATGTCCGGCAGTCGTATTGCTCACTGGGATAAGTTTTCCTACCCCAGCATTCACCCACTCTACAGTTCAGGCACGGATGCACCCGGCTTTGATACCTGGTGGTATGACGTTAATAAGGCAGCCAAGCTGCCCGCGTCCCGACGTTAAGGAGACTTTATGGGTGCCTACCTGATTCGCCGCCTATTGCTGATCATTCCGACCCTATGGGCGATAATCACCCTCAACTTCTTTATCGTGCAGATAGCACCCGGCGGCCCGGTTGAACAGGCTATCGCCGCCGTGGAGTTCGGCCATCAGGGCACGCTGCCCGGCGGCGGTGGCGGTATGAGCGGCGGCCAATCGCGCGTTGGTGTCAGCAACATTGCCGACAGCCAATACCGTGGCGGGCGCGGCCTTGATCCTGAAGTCATCGCAGAAATAACCCAGCGCTACGGCTTCGATAAACCGCTGCACGAGCGCTATTTCAAAATGATCGGCGACTATCTGCGTTTTGATTTCGGCAATAGCCTGTTTCGCAACGCCTCAGTGATGCAGCTCATGAAAGAGAGCCTGCCGGTATCCATCTCATTGGGGGTCTGGAGCACCTTAATTATCTACCTGGTATCCATTCCGCTCGGCATTCGTAAAGCAGTGTACAACGGCAGCCGCTTCGATATCTGGAGCAGTACCGGCATTATTATCGGCTACGCCATCCCGGCATTTCTGTTCGCCATCGTGCTGATCGTTATTTTCGCCGGCGGCAGCTATTACGACCTCTTCCCGCTGCGTGGGCTGGTCTCACCGAACTTTGACACCCTGCCTTGGTATCTGAAAATTACCGACTACCTCTGGCATATCACCTTGCCGGTGCTGGCAACGGTGATCGGCGGTTTTGCAGCCCTTACCATGCTGACCAAAAACGCGTTTCTCGATGAAATCAACAAACAGTACGTGGTGACCGCAAGGGCCAAAGGGGTTGGCGAAAAGCAGATCCTGTGGAAGCACATTTTTCGCAATGCCATGCTGCTGGTGATTGCCGGATTCCCCGCGACCTTTATCAGCATGTTCTTCACCGGTTCGCTGCTGATTGAGGTCATGTTTTCACTCAACGGGCTGGGGCTTTTAGGCTACGAGGCCACCGTTTCTCGTGATTATCCGGTGATGTTCGGCACGCTCTACATCTTCACGCTTATCGGCCTGCTGGTGAATATCATCAGCGACATCAGCTACACGCTGGTCGATCCGCGCATCGATTTTGAGGGCCGCTAACATGAGGCTAAGTTCCGTTAATCAAGCTCGCTGGACGCGCTTTTGTCACAACCGCCGTGGCTACTGGTCGCTGTGGATCTTTGCCGTTCTTTTTATTTGTTGTCTGTGTTCGGAGTTGATTGCCAACGAGCGCCCACTGCTGGTGAGCTATCAGGGTAGTCTGTATGCACCGGTGCTGAAAAATTACAGTGAGAAAACTTTTGGCGGTGAGTTTGCCACCACCGCTGATTACCAAGACCCTTGGCTGCAACAGCAGTTGGAAAAAAACGGCTGGGTACTGTGGGCCCCAATTCGTTTTGGTGCCAGCAGCATTAATTATGCGACGAGTATTCCCTTCCCTTCTCCGCCGTCAGCACAGAACTGGCTCGGCACCGATGCCAACGGTCGGGACGTCGTGGCGCGTATTCTCTACGGCACGCGTATCTCACTGCTGTTTGGTCTGATCTTCACCCTGTGCGCCAGCGTCATGGGCGTGCTGGCGGGCGCGATACAGGGTTATTACGGCGGGCGTGTCGATCTATGGGGACAGCGATTCATTGAAGTATGGTCAGGAATGCCGACGCTATTTTTGATTATTCTGCTCTCAAGCGTGGTGCCGCCAAACTTCTGGTGGCTGCTGGCGATTACCGTGCTGTTCGGCTGGATGTCGCTGGTTAGCGTGGTACGGGCAGAATTTTTGCGCACCCGCAACTTCGACTATATTCGTGCCGCTCAGGCGCTGGGCGTCGGCGATCGCAGCATCATGCTGCGCCACATGTTGCCAAACGCCATGGTCGCCACGCTGACCTTTATCCCGTTTATTCTCTGTAGCTCTATCACCACTCTGACCTCGCTGGATTTTCTTGGCTTTGGTTTACCGCTCGGCTCGCCGTCATTGGGTGAATTGCTGTTACAAGGCAAGAATAATCTACAGGCCCCGTGGCTTGGGATCGCCGGTTTTCTCTGCGTGGCTATCCTGCTGTCGCTGCTGATATTTATTGGCGAAGCGGTTCGCGACGCTTTCGATCCCTCTAAGGCGGTATAAGATGCAGCCATCTCTTCTGGAAATCGACAATCTCTCTATCGCCTTCCGCCAGCATAGCCAAGTCACCACCGTGGTCGAAAACTTGTCGCTGACGGTCAATGCCGGGGAAACGCTGGCATTGGTTGGCGAATCCGGTTCTGGCAAAAGCGTGTCGGCGCTGTCAATTCTGCGCCTACTGCCGGAGCCGCCGGTCAGCTACCCGACCGGCGATATTCGCTTTAACGGCGAATCCTTGTTGCATGCCAGTGCGCAAACGCTGCGCGGCGTGCGCGGCAACCGCATTGCGATGATTTTTCAGGAACCGATGGTGTCGCTAAATCCGCTGCATAACTTGGAAAAACAGCTCTACGAAGTGCTGTCACTGCACCGAGGAATGCGCAAAGAGGCCGCGCGCGGCGAAATTCTCGACTGCCTTGACCGCGTCGGTATTCGTAATGCGGCAAAACGGTTGGCGGATTTTCCTCATCAGCTTTCCGGCGGTGAACGTCAGCGTGTCATGATAGCCATGGCGCTGCTGACACGCCCGGAGCTATTGATTGCCGATGAACCGACCACCGCGCTGGATGTCTCCGTACAGGCGCAAATTTTGCAGCTTTTGCGTGAACTGCGGGCAGAGCTGAATATGGGCATGCTGTTTATCACGCATAACCTCAGCATCGTGCGCAAACTGGCTGACCGGGTGGCGGTTATGCAACACGGTCGCTGTGTAGAACAAAACGCCGCAGCCACGCTCTTCGCCATGCCTGAACATCCTTACACGCGCAAGCTGCTCGACAGCGAACCGACCGGTGAGCCAACGCCTCTGCCGCCAAACGCCGAACCGCTGCTGGAAGTTAATCAACTGAACGTCGCCTTCCCTATTCGGCAAGGCATTCTGCGCCGGGTGGTGGACAACAATCAGGTCGTGAAAGCGGTGAGCTTTACCCTGCGAGCGGGCGAAACCTTGGGGCTAGTCGGCGAGTCAGGTTCCGGCAAAAGCACCACCGGGCTGGCGCTGCTGCGTCTTATTGCTTCGCAAGGGGAGATTCGCTTTGATGGTGAAATGATTCAGGGCCGTACGCGTAAGCAGATGCTGCCGCTGCGTCACCGCATCCAAGTGGTCTTTCAGGATCCTAACTCCTCGTTGAATCCGCGTCTGACGGCGCTGCAAATCATTGAGGAAGGACTGCGCGTACACCATGCAGGACTTAGCGCAACCGAACGTGAACAACGGGTGATTCAGGTGATGCAGGAAGTTGGTCTGGAGCCTGAAAGCCGACAGCGTTATCCTGCCGAGTTCTCCGGCGGTCAGCGTCAGCGTATCGCCATCGCTCGTGCGCTGATCCTTAAACCACAGCTCATTATTCTCGATGAACCCACCTCTTCGCTTGACCGCACGGTGCAGGCGCAGATCCTCGCGCTACTCAAGGCATTACAGGAAAAGCACGGGCTAGCCTATATCTTTATCAGCCACGATTTGCGGGTCATACGTTCATTGTGCCATCAGGTTATTGTTTTGCGGCAGGGAGAGGTTGTCGAACAGGGCGAGTGTCGGCACATCTTCGCAGCACCGAAACAGGCGTATACGCGTCAGCTCATTGCGTTGAGCTGACGGTTAGAATGGGTTGTTGCCAGAAAACGGCTCAGCAATGGCCACGCCAAAATTTTTCAGACGGCAGGTCGCCGCAAACTCGTCCTGTCGTTTCACAAACAGGCACGGCTCCCCTTCACACTCAAGCACTGAGCAATCGACGGAAATATCGGTTAATGCCTGGCTTAGCGAGTGCATTACTGGCCACGCATTATCGCCGTCCGGGCTTAATAATTTAAGCGCCACCAGCGTGTTGTCATTTGACGTACCGTTTTGCGGAATCGGTTCAACTTTCGAACCTGCAAAACCCGCAGACCAACGATAGTCCTGCGGCAGTCGATGTACGATTGATAGCTGAAATGTCATTACGTTCTTCCCCGGAAGCAAAGCGCTTCACAATAATTTCACATCCATATTAACACACTGTTGACAAATCGTCCTGCATCTACAAAAAAAACGCCAGCATTCAACATTCTTCCTACGACATAGTTCGGTGTACTGATGCGTTTTCGCGCTATATGTACCCGTTTCTGTGATCTAACACAACCTTTTTATCTACAACAATGTGACTTTTTACACAAACAGATTTTACATAAAAGAAACATTACACCCTATCGGAAATGCAATTTCTGTTGATGTTTATCAAAGAAGGGGCGTTATTCGCCCCAGGAGTGAGGGGTACTACGTGTTTTTTCGCGGGCGGCTAGCGTAGAGAGAGAAGATAATCGAACCGGTGGCGCATAAGGCAATGGAAA
Organism: Kluyvera sp. STS39-E; assembly: GCF_040932435.1. Taxonomy (NCBI): domain Bacteria; kingdom Pseudomonadati; phylum Pseudomonadota; class Gammaproteobacteria; order Enterobacterales; family Enterobacteriaceae; genus Kluyvera; species Kluyvera sp. STS39-E. The sequence goes on from NZ_JBFQGA010000004.1 coordinate 228,571, forward strand.
TGAGCATCGGCCAAGCGGTGGTAAAGGTGGCCATTGACAGCACGGCACCAACAATTGCGCCGATGCCGAAGCGGAACGTGCCCGCCAGCGAGGATGCGGTGCCTGCCATATGCGGGAATTCATCAAGGATCACCGCCATCGCATTGGATGAGACCATCGACACGCAGCCGATAAAGACCGCAATCCCCAGCACCAGAGACCAGAACCCCACGCCCAACAACGCGCAGAGCACCATCCATATCGCCATCACAAACTGTATCGCCAGCCCGGTACGGAACATCCTCAACGCACCGACTCGACGAACAACGCGGCTGTTAATGGTGGTCATCACAAACAAGAACACGATATTCAGCGCGAAGTAGTAACCAAAATGCTGAGGCGACACATGGTTTAATTCAATGTATACAAACGGCCCGGCGCTTAAGAACGAAAACATCGCGGCAAAGCTGAAACCGCTCGCTAACATATAGGAAAGCACGCGTTTGTGGCGGAACAGCGAGGCAAAGTTGCCCAGCGTAGTGCGCAGGTGGAACGGCTGACGCTTGTCGACGGCAAGAGTCTCATCAATAAAGAAGTAGACCATTGCCGACGCCAGCAGCGCCGCCACCGCTAAAATCCAGAAGATCGCGTGCCAGCTAAACCACACCAGCACCGCGCCACCCACAATAGGCGCAACCAGCGGCGCAATGGTGGTGACCAGCATCACGAACGACATCATTCGCGAAAACTCTTCCCTCGGGTAGATGTCGCGCATCAAGGCATTGATCACCACGCTTGCTGCCGCTGCCGCCAGACCATGGAAGAAGCGGGTCACAATCAGATAGTCGATCGTCGGCGCCAGCGCACAGGCCGCCGCCGCAGCGGCGAAAATCAACGTTCCGCCGAGAATGACTGGCTTACGTCCAAGGCTATCGGCCATTGGTCCATACAACAGCTGACCGACCGCAAAACCCAGAATATAGGTGCTGAGGGTCATCTGCGTGCTGCCTGCAGATACGCCGAATTGTTGCGAGATAACCGGCAACGCCGGAAGATACATGTCTATCGACAGCGGCATCAGCATGGCCAGAAGGCCAAGAATGAACACGATACTCAACGACGAGCGCGGCCTGGACGTCACAATCTACCTCTGGAGTTAATTAGCGTTCTGGGGCGCCAACGCTGGCAATTTCTTCTTCGGTCAACGGGCGATATTCACCCGGTTCCATGTCAGGATCGAGCGCAATGTTACCGATGCGTTCGCGATGCAGGCCGATGACCCGGTTGCCCACAGCGGCAAACATGCGCTTCACCTGGTGATAGCGGCCTTCACTGATGGTCAGACGGACTTCGGTCGGCGTGATAACTTCTAACACTGCCGGCTTCGTCAGGTCTTTTTCGTTGTGCAGTTGGACGCCTTTTGTAAACTGCTCTGCAGTATCATCGCTGACCGGATTTTCTAGCGTCACCAGATAGGTTTTCTCGCAGTGATGACGTGGAGAGGTGATGCGGTGCGACCACTGGCCGTCATCGGTCATTAAAACCAGACCGGTCGTGTCGATATCTAAACGGCCTGCCGCGTGCAGCTTGTACGCCACGGGTTCATCAAGGAAGTAAAGGACCGTTGGATGATCGGGGTCTTCGGTTGAGCAAACGTAGCCCTGAGGTTTGTTCAGCATAAAGTAGCGTGGGCCGTTCTGCTGGGTCAGCGAGTTGTCTTCATAGGCAACATCGTGTTCAGGGAGCAGTTTAAATGCCGAATCGCGCACCACTTCGCCATCGATGGTCACGTGGCTGCCGCGGATCAAACGCCCGGCAATAGCACGGCTGACGCCGAGTTGCTGAGCGATAAACTTATCAAGTCGCATGAAGTATTTTTAGCCTGTAATAGTGCTGAGTGCCGGACGACGCGTCCGAAAAAAGGGGTAGTAACAATGAATAAGTATAACGGGCTTGTCGGGTCACTCAAGTGAAAAGATTCATGGCATACTATTTGGCAGTTAAGGACAATCATCAAGATAATGACTTTTACACTACGCCCGTACCAACAAGAAGCAGTTGACGCCACCCTGGCCCATTTTCGCCGCCATACGCAGCCTGCCGTTATCGTCCTGCCGACCGGGGCGGGCAAGAGCTTGGTGATTGCCGAGCTGGCGCGGCTGGCTCGTGGGCGCGTGCTGGTACTGGCACACGTTAAAGAGTTGGTTGCGCAAAACCATGCCAAGTATCTTGCCCTCGGGCTGGAGGCCGATATCTATGCCGCAGGGCTCAAACGCAAAGAGAGCCACGGCAAAGTAGTGTTTGGCAGCGTACAGTCCGTGGCGCGCAATCTTGACCATTTTCAGGGTGAATTCTCGCTGCTGATCGTTGATGAATGCCACCGAATCAGCGACGACGATGACAGTCAGTATCAGCAAATCCTCACGCATCTTGGCAAAGTGAATCCTCACATTCGTTTGCTGGGACTGACAGCAACGCCTTTCCGTCTTGGCAAAGGCTGGATTTATCAATTCCACTACCACGGCATGGTACGCGGCGATGAAAAAGCGCTGTTTCGCGACTGTATCTACGAGCTGCCGCTGCGCTATATGATCAAACACGGTTACCTGACGCCACCCGAGCGCCTGGATATGCCGGTGGTACAGTATGATTTCAGCCGCCTGCAGGCCAACAGCAATGGGCTGTTTAGCGAAGCCGATCTCAACCGCGAACTGAAACAACAGCAGCGCATTACGCCGCACATTATTAGCCAAATTATCGAGTTCGCCCAAACGCGCAAAGGGATCATGATTTTTGCCGCCACCGTCGAACACGCCCGTGAAATCACCGGCCTGCTGCCCGCCGACGATGCCGCACTCATCACCGGTGAAACGCCAGGGCCGCAGCGCGATGAGCTGATTGAAGCTTTTAAAAACCAACGGTTCCGTTATTTGGTCAACGTTTCCGTCCTGACTACCGGGTTTGACGCCCCGCACGTTGACCTGATAGCCATTCTGCGGCCGACCGAGTCCATCAGCCTCTATCAGCAGATTGTCGGGCGCGGTCTGCGTTTAGCACCGGGAAAAACCGACTGCTTAATTCTCGATTATGCCGGTAACCCGCACGATCTCTACACACCAGAAGTCGGTTCACCGAAGGGCAAAAGCGATAACGTGCCGGTGCAGGTGTTCTGCCCTGGCTGCGGATTTGCCAATACCTTCTGGGGAAAGACTACCGCCGACGGCACCCTCATCGAGCACTTTGGCCGCCGCTGCCAGGGATGGCTGGAAGATGATGACGGTCACCGCGAGCAGTGCGACTACCGTTTTCGTTTTAAAAACTGCCCGCAATGCAACGCCGAGAATGATATTGCCGCTCGCCGCTGCCGCGAATGCGACACGGTGCTGGTTGACCCGGACGATATGCTAAAAGCGGCGCTAAAGCTAAAAGACGCACTGGTACTGCGCTGTAGCGGAATGACGCTGCAAGACGGGATAGACGAGAAAGGTGGCTGGCTGAAAATCACCTATTACGATGAGGACGGCGCCGATGTCAGTGAGCGCTTCCGTCTGCACACGCCCGCACAGCGTATGGCCTTTGAGCAACTATTTATCCGCCCCCATACCCGCACACCCGGTGTGCCGCTTCGCTGGATAACCTCCAGCGATATCATCGCCCAGCAGGCCCTACTGCGAGCCCCTGATTTTGTTGTCGCCAGACAAAAAGACCGCTTCTGGCAGGTGCGTGAAAAAGTGTTCGACTATCAAGGACGTTTTCGCCGCGCGGGTGAACTACGCTAGCCGTCAGATTGTTTCACCCACAGCAGTTCATCAACCGGGAAACCAAGGCCGCGCGCAATATTGAGATAATTTTGCTGCACCTGCGGCGGCAGCGTTGGCGTGCGAGCGAGGATCCACAGGTAGTCGCGATTCGGCCCGCTGACCAGTGCATACTGATAGTCATCGTCCAGCGCAATCACGTTATAGCCGCCATAAAACGGGCCAAAAAATGACACTTTCAGCGCGGCTGTGGTGGGCTGCTGCGTGAAGTAGGCCTTCCCTTCGCTCTCTTTCCAGACGCCTTTTTGCGGATCAAAACCGCGATTTAACACCGAAATGCCACCATCCGAACGCTTGCCGTAGGTGGCCGTCACCTGCTCAAGCCCTCGCTCAAAGCGATTGTCTAGGCGAGCGATTTCATACCATTTGCCCAAATAGCGGCTGGCATCAAAGTGGTCAATCGGAGTGACGCCTTTAGGCGGCATCGGGGAACGGCAGGCCACCAGCGCCAGTGAGAGCGCAACACCTGTAACAACGGGCCATAGCTTCATGCTATCTCCTTGCAGGATAATGATTTCATTAAGTGTAGAGGATAAAAACTGACGCGTAGGGAAACGGAAGAACCTATGCTTAGGTAAAACACGTAACGAACAGGACAGCGCCATGAACAGCAAACCAACGCTCGGAATTAGCGGGTGCCTTACCGGCGCAGCGGTACGCTTCGACGGCGGACATAAACGAATGAGTTTCATCATGGACGAACTGGCCGACTGGGTGACCTTCAAACCGGTCTGCCCGGAGATGGCGATTGGCCTACCGACCCCACGCCCGGCGCTGCGACTGGTCAACACGACTGGCGGGGAAAGCCGATTACGCTTTAGCCAGGCGCAAGATGAAGACCTCACGGAAAAGATGGCGCATTTTGCAGACGGCTACCTGCCCAGCGCCGCCGAGTTTGCCGGATTTGTGGTGTGCGCTAAATCACCAAGCTGCGGCATGGAGCGCGTGCGTCTGTATGATGAACAGGGCAATCGGGGAGCCAAAGAAGGGGTCGGGTTGTTTACCGCCGCCCTACAGCGCCGCTATCCGTGGCTGCCCATTGAGGAAGACGGGCGACTGCACGATCCGGTGCTGCGCGAAAACTTCGTCGCCCGGATCTTTGCACTGCATGAACTTAACGCGCTGCATAATGAAGGCCTTACCCGCGGCTCCCTGCTGGCTTTTCACAGCCGCTATAAGCTGCATCTGTTGGCGCACAGCCAACCGGGATATCGGAAAATTGGTCCGTTTATCGCCCGTATCCATGAATGGGACTCTCTGGAGGACTTTTTTGTCGCCTACCGCGAAAAATTGATGGCCATTTTGCAACAGCCCGCCTCCCGCAAAAACCACACCAACGTACTGATGCATATTCAGGGCTACTTCCGCGAACAGCTGAACGTTCGGCAGCGCGGAGAGCTTCGCGATGTGATCGTTAACTATCACGCCGGGCTGTTGCCAATCCTCGCTCCGCTTACCTTGTTACAGCACTATCTGGCAGAGCACCCCGACGATTATCTGCTGACGCAGAAGTATTTTTCCCCCTACCCCGACAGCCTGCGGCTACGCTTAACGGCGAATTGAGAGTCAGGTTTTCATTGCCCGAATGGGGATAGAGGGCTATAATGCCGCCCGCTTTCACATCCGTGAAGCAGATCATTTGCCTGCTGCTGGGTCGCCTGTAGCAGGATTTATATAGAGAGCTATCAATGTTTACTATCAATGCTGAAGTACGTAAAGTGCAGGGTAAGGGTGCGAGCCGCCGCCTGCGTGTTGCTAACAAGTTCCCAGCTATCATCTATGGTGGCGAAGCCGCTCCAGTTGCTATCGAACTGGATCACGACAAAGTGTGGAACATGCAGAACAACGCTGAATTCTACAGCGAAGTTCTGACCATCGTTATTGATGGTAAAGAAGAAAAAGTTAAAGCTCAGGCTGTACAGCGTCACCCGTTCAAGCCAAAGCTGTCTCACATCGACTTCGTTCGCGCTTAATCGCTAACGCGTCTTCGTGATGAAGAAACGGCTCCTTAGGGAGCCGTTTTTTTTGCCTGATGTTGCCGGATGGCGCTGCGCTTATCCGGCCTACCTGTGAGTTTACTGTCCGGTAGAGCGCAGCGCCATCCGGCACATACGCTCAAGTGCGACAGGCTATGCGCCTATTACTTACCGGAAGTACGACGCTGCAATTGATCGCGCAGGTTCGGCGGGGTTCCTTTGATGGTCAGCGTATCGGTGGCCGGATCCCAGTAGATACGTTCACCCAACAGCATGGCGTCGAAGTTAATCGTCAAGCCGCCACCGCTGCCGGCAAATTTGGTCAGTTGACGCAGCGTGCTGCGGTCGGCTGGGAAACTCTCTTCCAGCTCGTAGCCCTTCTCCGCGGTAAACTCGCTGAAACTCACCTCGCTGACGCCAGACAGTTCTTTTGACAGCGATTCCAACTCAATTTCTTCGCCCGCCTGCAGCTGCTCGTTGCAGTAGGTATACACCTGCTGGCGCACATTCTGACGCTCGTTTTTATCGAGCTGCGCTTCGGCGGCAAAGTCATCAACGGCCTGGAGCAAACCACGGTTTTGCACCTTAGCATTCAGCCCTTCGCTGGCGCCGAGGAAATCCATAAAGAAATCAGACACTTTGCGTCCAACCCGCCCTTTCAGGAAGGTCAGATAGCGGGTTGATTCCGGATTAGTTTCCCACTCGGTAAGGTCAATACGCGCCACGATATCCGCATGGTTGATATCCAGATAGTGGGTGGCGCTAATATCCAGTTGTTCGTTAACGCGCATGCTGTTTAGGTTGTTTAGCACCGTCACCAGCAGGTATTCCACCGCCAGATAGCGATAGTGGCAGAACAGCACAATGCCGCCATCAGCAAAGGGATACTTGGCCAGTTCGTCGCGCAGACGACCGGTGGCCGCACGGCTAAAGGCTAAGAAATCTTCCTCACCCTGACGCTGCAATTTTAGCGCCTGAGCCAGTTCGCTCTCTTCGTTAAACAGACCGTACGCTTTATTTTTCGCGCTATACACCCGATGAAGCTCAGCCATCATCTCTTCAACCGCAGCGGTTGGCTCCAGCAACGACTCGCGCAGCACAACGTCTAGGTTTTGTTCGTCACGTTTGACGAGCTGATGCAAAGCAATCTGGTCGATATCCAGACTCATGTTAAACTCTCCTTTAAGATCGGGTGTATTCAACCACCCCCGATGCAACAGTGCAACTCACACATTACCGCGGTCGTGGCAGTATAATGGCGAAAGGATAACGCGTTACGCTGAAAAAAAGCGGAAAAAATACTGCTGCTACGGTAATATACAGCCCTTTAATGAACGGACCGATTTCGATTTATGCCACAACAATCCCGCTATAGTGATGAACACGTCGAACAGCTGCTGAGCGAGCTCGCCAACGTACTGGAAGAACATAAGACCCCAACCGATCTGTCATTGATGGTGCTGGGTAATATGGTCACCAATCTGATTAACAGCAGCGTGGCTCCGGCTCAACGCCAGGCTATCGCACGTTCTTTCGCCCAGGCGCTGCAGTCTTCTATTAACAGCGATCCCGCGCACTAAGGGTACAAGCAACAGTTTATGGTGACTCATCGTCAGCCTTACCGAGAAAAAGTCTCCCAGATGGTTAGCTGGGGGCACTGGTTCGCCTTGTTCAACATGCTGTTGGCCATGGTGCTCGGTAGCCGCTATCTTTTTGTCGCCGACTGGCCGACGACGCTTGCAGGACGTGTTTACTCCTACATCAGCCTCGTCGGGCATTTCAGCTTCCTGGTGTTCTCAGCCTATCTGCTGATTTTGTTCCCCCTAACCTTTATCGTCATGTCCCAGCGCCTGATGCGCTTCCTGTCCGCAATCTTTGCGACAGCGGGCATGACTCTGCTGCTCATTGACAGCGAGGTCTTCACCCGTTTCCACCTGCATCTAAATCCAGTGGTGTGGCAACTGGTGATAAACCCTGACCAAAATGAGATGGCACGTGACTGGCAGCTGATGTTTATCAGTGTGCCGGTAATTTTGCTGGTCGAGATGCTGTTTGCTACCTGGAGCTGGCAAAAGCTGCGAAGCCTGACGCGACGTCGCCACTATGCGCGTCCTGTCGCTTGGTTCTTCTTCGCCTCATTTATCGCCTCCCACGTGATGTATATCTGGGCGGATGCCAATTTCTATCGCCCTGTGACTATGCAGCGCGCTAACCTGCCGCTCTCTTATCCAATGACGGCTCGCCGTTTCTTGGAAAAACATGGCCTGCTCGACGCGCAGGATTACCAGCGTCGCCTCATTGAGCAAGGCGATCCTGAAGCCGTTTCCGTTCAGTATCCATTGAGCGAGCTGCGCTACCGGGATCTCGGCGCCGGTAAGAATGTACTGTTGATCACCGTCGACGGGCTGAATTACTCGCGCTACGAGCAACAAATGCCGACGCTTTCGAGCTTCGCCGCAAGTAACGTGAACTTCACCCAGCATATGAGTGCGGGCAACACCGCGGATAACGGTATCTTTGGTCTGTTCTACGGTATTTCGCCAAGCTATATGGACGGCGTGCTCTCTGCGCGCATTCCGGCTGCGCTAATTAGTGCGCTGAATCAACAAGGCTATCAGTTGGGGCTGTTCTCCTCTGACGGCTTTACCAGCCCAATCTACCGCCAGGCGTTGCTGTCAGACTTCTCCTTGCCGCCGAGCAAGTCGCAAAACGACACACAGACCGCCAGTCAGTGGATTAACTGGCTGCAAAATAATGCTCAGGATGAGAACCGCTGGTTCTCGTGGGTTTCGTTTAACGGTACCACCGTCAGTAACGCCGAGCTCAGCGATCGTCAGTACGCCCGTGCGGCCGCTGATGTCGATACCCAGGTCGGTCGCGTGCTGGATGCGTTACGCGAGTCCGGGAAGCTTAACGATACGGTGGTTATTATTACCGCCGGCCATGGCGTCGCGTTGAATAGTCAGAAAAGTCATTCCGATTGGTCTCGTGCGCGTCTACAGGTTCCATTGATTGTTCACTGGCCGGGAACGCCAGCGCAGCGTATCGACCTGCTGACCAACCATAAAGACATTATGACGACGCTGATGCAACGCCTGCTGCACGTCAGCACTCCGGCAAATGAGTACTCTCAAGGTCAGGATCTGTTCAGTGCTACCCGTCGTCACGACTGGGTCACCGCAGCGGATAACAGTACGCTGGCGATTACGACGCCAACCATTACCGTGGTGCTCGACCATAACGGCCACTATAAAACGTGGACCGCCGAAGGTGAAAGGGAGCGCGAGCCAAAACCACAGCTAAGTTTGTTGCTGCAGGTGCTGACTGAGGAAAAACGCTTTATCGCTAACTGATTGATTAATTGTGAATCAATCGCGGGTTGCACGCTTGCAATCAAGGATAAAAGCGGTAGTATTTCTTGGGTATCGGCACGTAGCGCAGCCTGGTAGCGCATCGTCATGGGGTGGCGAGGGTCGAGAGTTCGAATCTCTCCGTGCCGACCAAAACGCTCTTACATTTCTATTTATTGTTCCCATTCAGGTTGTATTTTTACACTGTTGCGAACATTTAATAAAAAGATGGAGGCTTTCGCCTCCATTTTAGATCTAACACCTGTGAGTCGCTAACCAAGCAATCGCGACGGTGCCAAGTGCTAACCATAAGAACAGGCACAATCCGAGAAGAAGATAAAATAATCTATTCAAAAGCATCGCTTACTCTTTTGGCATGATCTGAGCATTAACAACTTTATAATCTTGGGCTTTATCTACCATCATCCGTAGTTTCCATTTGCCTTTGCACATTTCATTTTCACCACAAGTACGCCAGCCCATAGAACGAAGATAATCATTTGCTTCATTAAAGCGATGTCCGACAACAGAATCAGCCTCACTGGAGATTTGGTCTAATGATTGTGAGTATTTAGCCATTCTCTTTTCTGCCGCTTGGTTCTGTGCCTTGGTTTTGTGGACATCACAACCATTACCATCAGTCATCTGGCTACAGCCTGATTTCTCTAATTGCTTCCTGTACCCCTCACTGATGGCATGAGCCTTAGGAACCACAATCGGCAAAGCAAGCAGGGCTGCAACGACAGCGAACGTCATTTTATTCATTACCACTGCCCTCTTGAACCCGATTGGGTGGAACCGCCGCCAATATGATTGCTGCCACCTAAACCATGAGCCGAGTTGCTATTAGCGGCGTTATTGCCACCGTTCCCGGTTCCATGATCATGTGAAGAATTACCACTGTGTTCATTGTGGCCACCTCGAACAATTTCGGTAAACACACTGGCAACCGGTTTTTTTATTTGTAGGGTAGTTGTAGGTGGCAATGATTTAATAGCATTCAATCTGGCCTGCTCCATCTGATAACCCTTTACTTGTTGCGCAGTTAATTCACTTTCATCAACTCCAGTCCACACGCTATTATCAGAAAACTTAACAGAATAAGATCCACTTTGAGATTTATCTACAACTTGACCAACACTAAAATCAACAGTAGCAGAAACAGACATGGATACCAGAGAAAGGGCAAGTGCTAACTTTTTCATTTTTTAACCTTACAAATATCAGAAATAAAAGCAGATAACCAAGTAATAATAAACATCGACAACCACAACGCGCCCGCAATGGCACAGGCCCACGCGAGCACGGAGCCTATCTTGTAGCCCTCAAACCAGAGCACTGAGCCATAAAAGGCAATTGCATAAATAATGGCTGCACCAAACACCAACTGTACTAATAATGCACAGACACAAGAGATATCACTATTTAAGGAATCATAAATTTCACAAGATATTAAAATCGCGGCGCCCAAGATGATTTTTAAAACAACCAACGATAGCAAAGTATAGGGGTGAAACATTAACTATCTCTTTTAAAGAAATTAATTTCAGAATAATTATCCCAACCCTTGCATAACCTTTAACTTAATAATTTTTTTTCATTAATACACCATCACTTAAACTATTAACAAAGAAAACATAACAACTATAATTAACCAAAGGGTGAGAAACATTATTGTTATTAGTAATATTATTTACGTAGGGGGAGCAATGTAGCAATTTGTGCGGTAGTTCACTAATGAAAATGTTTCATAGAGAAACTACTGAGGGTTTGATTTTTGATAAAGAAATAAGAATTGCTTTGAGCCTGATGTAGGAAGAGTACCGGCTGATACCTAAAAAGCCGGCGCTCTCAAAAAAGGCATAAAACTAAAACAGGGGTGCTTACTGGATCCCCAGCCGCTTCGCTTCCATCGTCAAAATAAGTTCCCCGAGGGATTTATCTCCCTTATGCAAACCATCAAAAAGTTTGCCAAACAGAAAAGCACTTAGGTAATCAGCGTTTGCTGGCGAGTGCTGGGTAAACGTCAGACCTTGGGCAGAATACTCGGCGTCCGCCGCAGACTGCGCCTCTTGAATAGCTGCAGCGACCCGTTTGAGTAGCGCTTCCTCATGACGAGAAAGGATCTCGACGATCTGCTCCTGCTGCTCCTGCGTGAATTCTTGTGTCATTTCACCCTCACTTAGTTATTGCACAAACTGACGTCTATTATAAATCGTCAGCAACATCGTCGTGACGCTCGCAGTCAGATCGTATGCCGATCGCGTATCGCCAAGGACGATGGCCGCTAAGCCACCGTCATTATCATGATAATCATCTACATTAGGCAATAAACTCAATATATAGAACTATTCCTAATGAAAAACTCAGTAAAATACGATTATCATTGATATCAGGAATGGTATTCTCTCCCCTGTTGCATACTGATAAAAAGGACGAACAGTGAAAAACACACATAAGCTTGCCGCTTCATTACTCGCCATCGCCTGTGCTTCAAGCACCGCTTGGGCTGCTGAACAACCGCTGGAAAAGGTCGCTCCTTACCCGCAGGCGCAAAAAGGTATGAAGCGTCAGGTAATTCAGTTGCCGGTTCAGAAAGATGAGTCAGCTTTTAAGGTTGAGCTATTAGTTGGCCAAACATTGGAGGTTGACTGCAACCATCATCGCATGGGCGCCAAACTGGAAAGCAAAACGTTGGAAGGTTGGGGTTATGACTACTATGTAGTTGAGAAGATTAGCGGCCCAATGTCTACCATGATGGCCTGCCCCGATCAGAAAAAAACCAAGCAGTTCGTGACCGCTTCGCTGGGCGATGAGGGTATGCTGCGTTACAACAGCAAGCTGCCGATTGTGGTATACACCCCAGATAACGTAGATGTGAAATACCGCGTGTGGGAAGCACAAGAAACCGTGCAAGACGCCGTTGTACGTTAAGAGATATAACGACAGAAACAAAAAAACCGGCTCAAGGCCGGTTTTTTTATGCCAATACCTTATAGCGCGATATCTGCAACTTCTTTCACTTCTATCGGCTTCGAAGGCGTCTGCACAGCAGGTACCGGGTCGGCTTCACGCGCAATCTCATGATGCAGCCCCAAAATTTCACTGGTGTAGGCCAGCGTTTTGTCGATCAAATGCGGATTCTCGGTCAGGGTCGAACCGTAGGTTGGCACCACGGCGCGAATTTTCTCCTGCCACTCGGCGGTCTGCATTTTCTCTTTAAACACTTTTTCCAACAGATCCAGCATAATCGGTGCCGCCGTTGACGCTCCTGGAGACGCACCCAGCAGCGCGGCGACGGTACCTTCATCATCGCTCACCACTTCGGTACCCAGACGCAGGACGCCGCCAATACGCGCATCGCGTTTGATTATCTGCACGCGCTGACCCGCCTGCCACAAACGCCAGTCCTGCTTTTTCGCCATCGGATAGTAGGCACGCAGCGCCGCATGGCGATCTTTATCTTTTTGCAGCACCTGACTGACCAGATATTTGACCAGATCAAAGTTATCCAGCCCGACGTTCAGCATCGGCAGGATGTTAGATTTATTGGTGGAAGCCAACAGATCCCACAGCGAACCATTTTTCAGGAAGCGCGTTGAGAAGGTCGCAAACGGCCCAAACAGCACAACACGTTTCCCATCAATAATGCGGGTATCGATGTGCGGTACCGACATCGGCGGCGCGCCCACGGAAGCCTGGCCGTAGACTTTTGCGAGGTGATGATTCACCACTTCAGGGTTGTCGCACACGAGGAATTGACCGCCCACCGGGAAGCCCGCGTACTCTTTTGCCTGCGGGATTTTAGTCTGCTGCATCAGTTTAAGCGCCGCACCGCCAGCACCAATAAAGATGAATTTGGCTTTAATTGTCCGCTTGGCATGGCTGTTATTGGCATCAGAAACCGTGACGCTCCAACTATTGTCCGCATTGCGGCGGAAACGGCGAACCACGGTATTGAGCTGTAGCGTGAAGTTGTCATGTTTCTTGAGCGCGTTAATCATCTGGCGGGTGATTTCGCCATAGTTAACGTCGGTACCGGCTTCAGTACGGGTCGCAGCGATTTTCTGCTGCGGGTCGCGCCCTTCCATCACCAGCGGCGCCCACTGTTGAATCTGCTCGTGATCTTCTGAGTAACGCATACCGTTAAACAACGGGCTTTTCTGCAACGCACGATAACGAGCGCGCAGGAAGTTAACGTTGTCATCACCCCACACAAAGCTCATGTGCGGCACGGTGTTGATAAAGCTCTTCGGCTGCGTCAATACTCCACGCGTCACTTGGTGCGCCCAGAACTGACGGGAGATCTGGAATGCTTCGTTAATATCAATGGCTTTGTCGATGCTGACAGAGCCGTCAGCTTTTTGCGGGGTATAGTTGAGTTCCATTAGCGCCGAGTGCCCGGTTCCGGCGTTATTCCAGCCGTTAGAGCTTTCTTCCGCAACGCTCTCCATCTGCTCAACCATGGTAATCGACCAGTCTGGCTCCAGCTCCTGCAGCCATGTACCCAGCGTGGCGCTCATAATGCCGCCACCGATCAGCAATACATCCGTCTCGTGCACCGCACGAGTCTTCGCCTTATTCGCCACAGAAACCTTTTCGGTACCCGATTTCTGCACATTGGGTACAGCTCTATTTTTTTTCATCGTAGGGGGCCTTACTTGACTTGCGATATGTTACATGCAGGTAAAAACATCCGTACGGTTACGTTACCACCAGGCTGGGTAAATTTAAATATTGTTTAAAATTTAAGTTGAGTTTTGAGATCTGTTATTAAAATGTTTAATAAATGTGTACAGAAAATGAGATTTGGTACTGGTAGAGTGTGACGGGAAGCGGTATTATTCTCCCCTTTGTGATGCTACGCACGGATGCTATGGCTTATAGAAAACCGGCCATCGATAACCTGCGAATAACCTATGTCAAACACCCCCTATTCCGCTGTCGGCTCCTCATTTGCCATTTTAAAATCCCCCACGCTGTTGACGCGTGAAGTGCTGGCAGGTGTCATTACCGCACTGGCGCTGATCCCAGAGGTCATCTCATTTTCGGTGATTGCAGGCGTAGACCCGAAAGTCAGCCTGATTGCTTCCGTAGTGCTATGTCTGTCGATGTCTTTTCTCGGCGGTCGTCCGGCCATGGTCACCGCAGCTGCCGGTTCAGTGGCGCTGGTTATCGGTCCGATGGTGCACCAGCACGGAGTTGAGTACATTCTGCCCGCCGTGATCATGGCGGGGTTGATTCAGATTGTGTTTGCCCTGTGCGGCATGGCAAAACTGATGCGCTTTATCCCGGCCTCGGTGATGAGTGGTTTCGTAAACGCGCTGGGCATTCTTATCTTTTTCGCCCAAGTTCCTCATTTCTGGAGCCGTAGCCCGCTTATCGTCGCGCTCTTTGCCGCCACTATTTTGATTGTGCTGTGGCTACCGAAGGTCACCAAAAGCGTCCCTTCTCCGCTGGTCGCTGTGGTGCTATTAACGCTCTACGTCGCATTGAGTGGGCAAATTCTGCCTACCGTCGGTGACGAAGGCTCAATGTCCGGTGGATTACCTGGTTTTACCCAGTGGCTGGTGCCGTTTAACCTCGATACGCTGCAAATTATCTGGCCATGTGCGCTGAGCATCGCCTTTGTCGGACTGATGGAGTCACTGCTCACCGCCAAACTGGTGGACGATTTAACCCACACGCCATCAAACAAAACCCGCGAAAGCGCCGGGCTTGGCGTCGCCAATATTCTGGCGGGTTGCTATGGCGGCATCGCCGGCTGCGCGATGATTGGTCAAACCATCGTTAACGTTGAGATGGGCAAAGGACGTAGCCGCATTTCCACCATTGCCGCTGCGCTGGTGCTGCTGGTGCTGGTCACTGCGTTAAGCGAAGTAATGGCGATGATCCCAATGTCGGTACTGGCGGGAATTATGGTGATTGTGGCGTTTAAAACCTTTAGCTGGCAGAGCCTCCAGCCCGCAGCGCTCAAGCGTACGCCGTGGCCGGAAACCTTGGTGATGCTGGTCACCGTCGCCGCGACGGTCAGCAGCGGCAACTTAGCCATTGGCGTACTGGCCGGTATTGTGATGATGGTAGTCATCCCCGCGCGAATTAAACTGCGGGCAAAGCTTAAAGCAGAAACAGCGTCGCCAGCCCAAGAAAAATAAAGAAGCCACCGGTGTCGGTGATAGCGGTGATCATCACGCTCGAACCGACCGCCGGGTCGCGGCCAAATTTAACCATGATCATTGGGATCAGCACGCCCATCACCGAAGCCACCAACAGGTTTAGGATCATCGCCAGCGACATAACTGCGCCTAGCGCCATGTCGTCATACAAAAGCCAAGTGATACCACCCATAATGCCGCCCCAGACGATGCCGTTAATCAGCGCCACGCCCATTTCACGCAGGATCAAAAACGAGAAGTTGCCCGGTTGGATGTGCTGTAACGCGAGCGCACGCACAATCATGGTGATGGTCTGGTTACCGGTATTACCGCCGATCCCGGCAACGATAGGCATCAGCGATGCCAGCGCCACCAGCTGCGAGATGGTGTGCTCAAAGCCGTCAATCACGCGCGAGGCGATAAACGCGGTGCAGAGGTTAATCGCCAGCCACGCCCAGCGGGTTTTCACCGCTTTCAGCACCGGCGCATAAACATCTTCGTCGCTGCTCAGGCCCCCCATACGACGTAAATCGCTATCGGTCTCTTCGTAGACCACATCAACGATCTCATCGATGGTTAAACGCCCCATCAGCTTGCCTTGGGTATCAATCACCGCGGCGCTGATCAGGTTGTCACGTTCAAAGGTACGCGCGACGCTTTCTGATTTTTCATCCGGGTGGAAGGCCACCGGATCTGCCTCCATTACCTCTTGAACAAGCTTGTCGGCCGGATTGAGCAGAATCGTTTTCAGTTCCAGTTCACCAATCAGCGTTTGATCCCGCTTGATAACAAACAGCTTATCGGTGTTCTCCGGCATTTTGCCTAACCGACGGAGGAAGCGCTGTACCGAGGCCAGGGTGACGTCCGGCCGAATGGTGATCACTTCAAACTCCATGATCGAACCGACGCGGTCGTGCGCGTAATTCATCACCTGCCGTACGCGAGCACGTTCTTCAGGCGTCATCGAGGCCAGCAGGCGCCCGGTTAGGTCACGCGGCAGGTGCTGAACGAGGTAAATCTGTTCGTCAATATCCAGCGTTTGCAGTGCATCGAGCAACGCCCGGTCGCTCATATCTTCGATGAGGTCGTCCCAGACGTTCTCCGATGCTTCCAGCAACACTTTCCCGCGGCGATCGTCTTCGATCATGTTCCACAGGGCATGACGTTCTTCTGACGGCAGCGCTTCTAAAGTATCTGCAAGATCCGGCGGCTGAAGGTGCGCGACCAGCGTGCCTACTTCCGCCAGATCATCGGCCAGCGTGCTTTCATCATACTGCTCGGCGAGCGTTAATTTACCCAACAGCGCGGAAGTAATGGCCTTATCGGTGGTCAGCAACCAGATAAGGCGCATACGCTCTTCATCACGCAAGCGGGCGCTGTTCTTCTTCAACAGAGACATGAATAATCCTTATTCGGGAAGGTTCGCCCAATCGAATGAGTGGGCGCTCTAAGCATAGCGCGGGGTGATGTAAAAATAATTAAACGGGCCGCTCAAGCGTTGAAAAAAACAGCAGAGCGGCCAAAAAAATCATGCAGTTCGGGCAACTGCATCCCTCGAAGCACGTTCACGCTCTTCGCCCACCAGCTCGCTGAGCTGTCCGTTACGCATCTCCAGCAGCCTATCGGCATGGACAAAGTAGTGATCGTCATGGCTGATGGCAAAGATGGTTTTGCCCATTTGCTGCATCAGCGGCAGCAGCACCTGATAAAACTCGCGGCGGAAGTGGGGGTCTTGGTCGGCGGCCCATTCATCCAACATGATGATGTCGCGCTCTTCCGCCAGCGCCAGCAGCAGTGCCACGCGTTTTTTCTGCCCTTTCGAGAGCTTCAGGTCCAGAATACGGCCGTTATCGAGTTTGACCTTGTGAGTCATCTGCAACTGAGTCAGCCATTTATCAACCAACTGAGGGTCCGCCTGTTGACCATCCGGTCCCAGTAAATGTTCAAATAACCAGACATCGGTAAACACCGCCGAGAACAGCTTGCGGTAATCTTCTGGCTTTTCCGCGGCCAGCGGCTGACCATCAAGGAGAATTTGTCCGGAAACCGGTTGATACAACCCGGTCAGCAGCATTGCCAGTGTGGATTTACCGCTGCCGTTTCCACCAATCAGGAACACCAGCTCACCGCGTTTCAGCGTCAGATTCAGCGGGCCTACGGCGAAGGTATTATCTTCGTAGTGGAAGCTCACATCGCGCAGCTCAAGCGTCTGCCAGTTCGGGTGCGCCACCGGCTGCGGGAATGCTTCTTGGAACGGCGCCAACGAGAATTTATTCAGCTTGTTGAACGCCACCTGCGCGCTCAGTAGCGTAGGCAGAGCGCCAACGGCCGACAGCAGCGGCGTGCGCAGGAAAAGTAGCGTCAGTGAATAGGTGGCGGCGACGTTGGTATCTGCCCATCCCATGCCGTTAGCCATCCAGAATACCAGTCCAATGGCGCCCAGCATCATAATGTTCGACCAGTTGACCGCACTGAGGTGGAACGTATCCGCGCGTACGATATGGTGACGATAGGCTTTGGCATCCGGCGTAAACTGCTGCTCGAATACGTATTCCGCACGTTCACGGTTCAACGTGAGTTCTTTACGCCCTTCCAGCACCGTTTGGTAGTCGTTGTATAGGCGGTCTTCGGTTTCACGCAGAGTAGCCATATGCTTATAGACACGCGCCACCAGCATAAAGCCACCCCAGATAGTCAACGCCATCCACAGTGCGGTAATCAACAGCATTTTGGTCGACAGCAAGGCCAGATAAGCGGCAGAGCCAAAGGTCAGAATGATCCCCTGCACCAACTCCGGCAGGCGTACAAAGGCAATGGTAATCGCTCTGATATCGCTGGTCAGCCCCGCCAGCAGTGAAGCGCTACCGAGCTTTTCGACGCGCTCAACCTGAGTGTCGAGAATGCGTTTGATAAATTCACGGCGCAGGCGATAAACAAAGTGGTGCCCCAGCGTCGTCAGCGCCAGCTGAGAGCCGAGCGTCACCGCCATCAGCAACAGCAGCAGGCCAAGGAATTCCGGCAATACGGCGAAATTGGTATCTACCGTTTCAATCAGACGGACGTTGATAAAGGCGATAAGTCCGATACCCAGCGCCGCGCTGAGCAGGCTCAGCGCCATCACGCCAATAAAAGGCCAGCGGTATTGACGCCAGACGAGTAAGAGAAGTTCCATAGCAGCAACCAGGCAAGAAAAAACAGCCAGCAGTGTAAACTGCTGAGAGGTTACATCAAGAATAATTCTTATTTTTATTCGTTATCAGGTCGCACAACGAAAGGTCAGATTATAGCGCCAGGGGCCAACCTGCGGATGGTTACCCGCCTTCAGTGGTAAAACGGCATGATAAAAGAGCCGCGATGCGCCGCCCCATACCACGACATCGCCGTGTTCAAGCCATACCCGCTGCAGCGGATCGGTGCGTTTCAGGCCGCCAAACTGGAAGGTGGCGGGCAATCCGAGTGAGACTGAAACAATAGGTGCTTCCAGCCGCGCCTCATCTTTATCCTGATGCAGCGATAGCTTCGCTCCCGGCTGATAGCGGTTTATCAGGCAGGCATCGGGCTGAAATGCCGGGTATCCGGCGCGGGCAGCCGCAGCCTGCGCGAGCTTGCAAAAAACATCCGGCATCGCGGGCCATGGCTTTGCGGTCAGCGGGTCCACGGGCGAGTAACAGTAACCGCGATGGTCAGTACTCCAGCCGAGTGGGCCGCAGTTGGTCATCGCCACCGACATCGTATAGCCCCCCGGCGTCACCATCTGGCGAAAGGGCGAGAGTGTCGCCACCTGTTCAATAGCGACCAGCAGCTCGGCACTTTGCTCACGCGCTAGGCGGCGAAGGATCACCGCACCAGGCGCCAGCGGCTCTGACCACGGGGTTTCATCGGCAAATAGGTCGAGCATTATCGCGCCTTCTCGCGTTGCAACAATGCCGCCTTACGCGCCACGCCCCAGCGGTAGCCAGAAAGCGCGCCATCCCCTCTCACCACCCGGTGGCAAGGTACCAGAATAGCCAAACGATTTGCTGCACAGGCGCTGGCGACCGCACGCACGGCTTTCGGCTTGCCGATGCTTTGTGCCACTTGCTGATAGCTGCGCGTTTCTCCCGCCGGGATAGCGCGTAAAGCATGCCACACCTGCTGTTGGAATGCGGTCCCACGAATATCTAAAGGCAATGATAACGTAGACGAAGGTTGATTGAGGCTGGCGACGACATCGGCAATCTGCTGGTTAAAGGCGCTCTCCGCCAGCCTAAATTCTGCTGCCGGGAAGCTGCGCTGTAATTCGTCTACCAGTGCTTCTTCATTATCTCCAAGCAATACCGCACAAACGCCGCGTTCACTTATCGCCACCAAGCAGCGCCCCAGTGAGCACTCACCTGTCGCATAGTGTATTTGCGTCGCCTTCCCGCCCTGCCGATAGGTTTTCGCCTGCATTCCGAGCATTTCATCGGCATGTCGATAGTAGCTACTGCTGGTCGGGAATCCCGCCGCCAGCACCGCCTGAGTGACGGATTCTCCTTCACTTAACGACTCACGCAATCGGCGTGCTCGCCACGCCTGCTGCCAGGCTTTCGGTGTCATGCCGGTGACTGATTTAAACATACGGTGAAAATGATAAGGGCTGACAGCGACCGCGAGAGCGAGCGCATCAAGAGTCACCGGCGCTTCCTGCTCCAGCAATCGGCAAGCATAGGCGACTTTGTCGATTTTCTGCTGCTCGGGGGCAAGCGCATCGGGCTGGCAACGTTTGCACGGGCGAAAGCCTGCGGCCTCTGCTGCGTTCGTATCGGGATAAAAACGGACGTTTTGTCGCAGCGCATGACGCGCGCGACAGGATGGACGGCAAAAAATGCCGGTGGTTTGGACGGCAAAGACAAATTGACCGTCGGCGCTGGCGTCGCGATTAAGCACCGCTTGCCAGCGATCTTCATCGGTAAGTAACGTATGAGATGTCATAACAGGCTCCTCCCTTTAGTGTAACCATCACTGTGCCCAAAGGGAGGAATTAAAAAACCCGCAATCTTGCTTTTTAATTTTTCCCGCCGACTAGGAAGGCCTGAAACTGGGGCGACATCCACGTTTTAAACCCGTCACCTTCTTTCATAATCATATACACCGCCAGCCCCTGTTCGCGCACAACCTGCTGAGCTTTTTGCGGGCCTAATACCATCAGACCGGTATCCCAACCGTCGGCTTCCAGAGCGGTTGGCGCAATCACGGTGACCGAAACCAGTTTATGGTTGATAGGCCGTCCGGTTTGCGGGTCGATAACGTGCGAGATCCGCTGACCATCCAACTCATAGTAGTTGCGATAGCTGCCGGATGTACTGATACCGTGACCGTTGATATCAACCATGGCCTGCACCGCATTTTCTCGGTCCGTTGGTTTCTGGATAGCCACTCGCCACGGCTGACCGTCAGCATTCAGACCACGGCTGACCAACGCGCCGCCAACCGAAACCAGATAGCGGGAGATCCCTTCTTCGATCATCAACTGCGCCAGATGATCGGCGGCATATCCCTCACCGACGGTAGAAAGATCAACATACAGGTCGGGGATCGATTTTTGCAGATACTGTCTGCCTGCACGGTTGATAACCGAGAGGAACGCCAGCCCGGTTCGCGCTTTGGCGGCATCAATTTGCGCCTCGGTCGGTGTTTTGACCGGCTGCTTATCTGGGCCGAACCCCCACAGATTCACCAGCGGGCCGACGGTTATATCCATCGCCCCTTGGGTTTTATAGCCGATACGCAGCGACTCGGTGACGATATCTGCCATCGCTTCGCTGACCGGCCACGGGGTCATGCTATTTGAATGATTAAATCGCATCAGCGCTGAATCATTTTTCCAGGTCGATAGGAGCTGATCGTCACCATCGAGCAGTTTTTGCACCTTTTGGCGTAACTCATCGGCCCGCGCGTTATCGATACCAACAACGCTAACCCGCCAGAAAGTCCCCATCGTTTTGCCTTCCAGCACAGTTGCTGTCGCTTTTGGCGCAACCGGGGTGCTGGCGTTATCACAGCCCGTCACTAATAGAACGACGCTTATCAGCGCCACACGTAAAAAAGTCATTTCCATCCGTTATTACCCTCCTGCAATCGGCGCAAGAGTACACTAATTGATTAAATTTCGGCACAAAAAAAGGGGCCATTTGGCCCCTTTGTTCGGTATTAACAGTATTAGAACTGGTAAACCATACCCAGTGCAACGATGTTATCGGTAGAGATACCAGCTGCCTGAGTGAAGTCGTTTTTGTCCAGCAGGTTGATTTTGTAATCAACGTAGGTAGACATGTTTTTGTTGAAGTAGTAAGTCGCGCCTACATCAACATATTTCAGCAGGTCCTGGTCACCGTAGTTGCCGCCAGCTACACCGTTGTCGATGTTTTTGCCTTTAGACTGCAGGTAAGCGATGGATGGACGCAGACCGAAGTCGAACTGGTACTGTGCAACCACTTCGAAGTTCTGAGCTTTGTCAGCATAACCGTAAACGCCCGCGTTTGGTGAACCACCGAAACGAGTTGCGTTGTAAGTCTGGGTGTACTGAGCGGCCAGGTAGATGTTGTTTGCGTCGTATTTCACGCCACCAGAATAGGTTTCAGCACGATCGCCGTTACCGTAGATTTCGCTGGTGCCAGTGGTTACGCCTGCATCATCTTTGATTGCGAAGGAGCTGTTGTTCTGATCGGTAGTACGTTTGGAGGAGGAAATTGCACCACCAACGCTGAAGCCAGCACCGATATCATAAGTGATGGAACCGCCGAAGCCGTCACCGTTCTGTTTCAGAGCCTGACGACCGTTAGCCGTTGCGCCTTCACCAGATACGCTGCCGTTTTTACCCTGATACTGCAGAGCAAAGTTCAGACCGTCAACCAGACCGAAGAAGTCGGTGTTACGGTAGGTTGCAACGCCGTTAGCACGGGATTGCATGAAGTTGTCAGAACCGTAAGTGTCGCCGCCGAATTCTGGCAGAACGTCGGTCCAAGAAGTTACGTCGTAAACAACGCCGTAGTTACGACCGTAGTCGAAAGAACCTGCGTCAGCAACACGGATACCTGCGAAGCCTACACGAGTCCACGCCTGGTCAGCA
Organism: Kluyvera sp. STS39-E; assembly: GCF_040932435.1. Classification (NCBI taxonomy): domain Bacteria; kingdom Pseudomonadati; phylum Pseudomonadota; class Gammaproteobacteria; order Enterobacterales; family Enterobacteriaceae; genus Kluyvera; species Kluyvera sp. STS39-E. The sequence goes on from NZ_JBFQGA010000004.1 coordinate 250,939, forward strand.
GAACCTTCGGTGTTGTTAGCTTGGATGTTGTATTCCCACTGGCCGTAACCGGTCAGCTGGTCGTTAACCTGAGTTTCGCCTTTGAAGCCCAGACGAACGTAAGACTGGTCACCGTCATCGCCGTTGTTGCTGGAGAAATAGTGCAGGCCGTCGACTTTACCGTACAGATCTAATTTGTTGCCATCTTTTTTCTAAATTTCAGCCGCATTTGCTGCGCCCGCTACCAGCAGTGCTGGTACCAGGAGGGACAGTACTTTAACTTTCATGTTATTAACCCTCTGTTGTTATATATATGCCTTTATATATGCCACTGCTTACTGATTAACCCTCATTAATCAGTCGGCAGACCCATTGTGCTGTAAAAATTAGAATAATCCAATAGGAATATGATACGAAAAGCCCATAAGTGTTTCATTTATACGTACAAATGTTTCAAAATGTAATTTTGAGGGAACTTTTATAAGCACAAAATGCGAGGGAAAATAGCACTAATAATCAAAAGATAAAAAAATAAAATATACAAATCAATACGTTAAAAAACATATTGTGTATAGCACTGAATGACAAAACAAAACCTTCACCCATAACTAAAATAGTCAGTGCTATCATCATTAACTTTATTTATTACCGTCATTCAGTTCTGAATGTCTGTTTACCCCTATTTCAACCGGATGCTCTGCATCCGGTTTTTTTTACCTTTCTTTACGCAAACTTAATCAAGTTATGCTACCCATCACAAATTATAACGACTATTAATTAATCGCTTTGCATGTAAAATAAATTGTCTGTTCATTTCGAAATAATAATGTCTTGTTATTTCGTGCTATTTTTAAATTGCATTCGGTAAATTTTTGTACAATATATGTTTCATTGTACAAATTCCCGGCGATTTCAATTTCCCACCATGAGCTATAATGAAAGCGCGTTTCAATTTTCGCCCCCAGTGCACCGACTCCTGATGAATTCGTCGCACGGATGCATCTTGTTGGATTTTTTGTATATACTGCCAGCAGAGCAAAACAGGGTTTTACGCCTCAACGCACTATACGCTTGAGCATATCCTCATTCAGATGCCGTTATGATGGATTACACACGCCAATGAGTCAGTCCGACAAGATAAACCCGACGAAATTCACCCTCCTTCCTGGGAGCATCACGCGCTTTTTCCTTCTTATGATTGTCGTGCTCCTCGTCACCATGGGAGTGATGATTCAAAGCGCGGTCAACGCGTGGCTCAAAGATAAGAGCTATCAGATTGTCGATTTGACGCACGCTGTCCATAAGCGTATCGATACTTGGCGCTACACCACCTGGCAGATTTACGACAATATCGCCGCATCGAGCAGCAATGCCACGCCGATTGAAGGTCTACAGGAAACCCGCTTAAAGCAAGACGTCTATTATCTGGAGAAGCCCCGTCGTAAAACGGAAGCACTGATTTTTGGCTCTCACGATAGCGCAACTCTGGATATTACCCAGCGTATGTCAACCTATCTGGATACGTTGTGGGGTGCGGAAAACGTACCGTGGTCGATGTACTATCTCAATGGGCAAGATAACAGCCTGATCCTGATTTCTACGCTGCCGCTAAAAGATCTCTCCTCGGGGTTCAAAGATTCTACCGTCGGCAACATCGTCGACTCTCGTCGGGCAGAAATGCTTCAGCAGGCGAACACGTTGGATGAGCGCGAAACATTATCCTCATTGCGCCGTTTGGCATGGCAAAACGGCCGCTACTTTACGCTGCGGACCACTTTTAACCAGCCAGGCCACCTCGCAACCGTTGTTGCCTTTGATCTGCCGATAAACGATCTGGTTCCACCGACCATGTCGCTGGATAGCTTTCGCCTTGAGCCAGACCCGGCACAAGCCTCTGCGCGTGGTCAGGAAAAGGATCAAAGCGACAGCGTAGCAATTAATTTTAATAGCTCGCGCATTGAGATTGCCTCCGCACTCAACACCACCGGCATGCGTTTAGTGTGGCAAGTTCCATTTGGCACCCTGCTGCTGGATACTTTCCAAAACATCATGCTGCCGCTGCTGCTGAATATCGGCCTGTTGGCGTTGGCGCTATTCGGCTATTCCACTTTCCGTAACCTGCCAACCCGCCGTAGCTCAAATACGTCGCCGAGCACAGGCACCAATAACGAACTGCGCGTATTGCGGGTGCTGAACGAAGAGATCGTTTCCTTATTACCGCTTGGGTTATTGGTTCATGACCAAGAGTCGAATCGCACCATTATTAGTAATAAAATCGCTGACCATCTGTTGCCACATCTGAACCTGCAAAACATCACCAGTATGGCGGACCAGCATCAGGGGGTGATTCAGGCCACCATCAATAATGAGCTGTATGAAATACGTCAGTTCCGCAGCCAGGTTTCGCCGCGCACGCAGATCTTTATTATCCGCGACCAGGACCGTGAAGTGCTGGTGAATAAAAAACTCAAGCAGGCTCAGCGCCTATATGAGAAAAACCAGCAGGGTCGCGCGGCCTTTATGCAGAATATTAGCGACACGCTGAAGCAGCCGATTAAAGCGCTGGCCGCCGAAGCGACGGCTATCGACGTCTCTGAGAGCCAGAAACTGGCTAATCATGCCGACCTGCTGGTGCGGTTGGTGGATGAGATTCAGCTCGCCAATATGCTGGAAAATGACAGCTGGAAAGGCACATCCAGCCAGTTCTCCCTGCAGGAGCTGATCGATGAAGTGGTTCCAGAGGTGCTGCCATCGATTAAGCGTAAGGGCCTGCAGTTACTGATTAATAATTCACTACCGGCGAAAGAGCTGCGCTTTGGCGACCGCGATGCGCTGCGGCGCATTCTGCTGCTGCTCATTCAGTATGCCGTCACCACCACTCAGGTAGGCAAAGTTACTATCGAGGTGAACGCCGATGAGTCAGCGGAAGATCGTTTAACCTTCCGTATCCTCGATACCGGCAACGGCGTTTCGCATGGCGAAGTAGATAATCTGCACTTCCCGTACCTGAATGATACCCAGTCGGACAGCTACGGTAAGGCCAACGCCCTTACCTTCTGGCTCTGCGATCAGCTCGCGCGTAAGCTCGGGGGGCACCTGAGCATTAAGGCGCGGGAGTCACTGGGAACGCGCTATACGCTGCACGTAAAAATGGCGGTGCGTGAGGAAAATGTCGAACAGGAAGAACAGCTGCTGGATGACGTTGTCGCGATGATCGACATCACCTCCAATGAAATCCGTCACATTGTGACCCGCCAGCTCGAAAGCTGGGGAGCCACCTGCATCAGCCCGGATGAGCGCGCAACAAGTCAAGAATATGATCTGTTTTTAACAGATAATCCGTCTAATCTTACTGCTTCTGGCTTGCTTTTAAGCGATGATGAGGCTGGGATACGCAAAATTGGCCCGGGCCAGCTTCGCGTAAACTTTAACATGAGTAATGCAATGCAGGACGCCGTACTGCAACTTATTGAAGAGCAGCTGGCACAGGAAGAAGTGACGCAATCACCGCCAGGAAGCGATGAAAATGCTGAACTTCAGGCTAGCGGCTATTATGCTCTGTTTGTTGATACGGTACCGGAAGATGTTAGCAGACTGTATACTGAATCTGCGGCGAAGGATTTTGCCGCTCTGGCACAGACAGCTCACCGCCTAAAAGGGGTGTTTGCCATGCTAAATCTGGTACCTGGCAAGCAATTATGTGAAACGCTCGAACATCTTATTCGTGAGAAAGATGCTTCCGGCATAGAAAAATACATCAGCGACATTGACGCCTACGTCAAGAGCTTGCTGTAGCAAGGTAGCCTTTACATGAACAATATGAACGTAATTATTGCTGATGACCATCCGATTGTGCTGTTCGGGATCCGTAAGTCTCTTGAACAGATTGAATGGGTGAACGTTGTTGGCGAATTTGAAGACTCCACTGCGCTAATTAACAATTTACCGAAACTAGATGCCCACGTACTGATTACTGACCTCTCCATGCCTGGAGACAAATACGGTGACGGTATTACGCTTATCAAATACATCAAACGCCACTTCCCGGACCTGTCAATTATCGTATTGACCATGAACAACAACCCGGCAATTCTCAGCGCCGTGTTAGATCTCGATATCGAAGGGATTGTGCTAAAACAGGGTGCGCCGACCGACCTGCCAAAAGCGCTCGCTGCGCTGCAAAAAGGCAAGAAGTTTACCCCGGAAAGCGTCTCTCGCCTGCTGGAGAAAATCAGCGCTGGCGGCTACGGCGACAAGCGTTTGTCACCAAAAGAGAGCGAAGTATTGCGTCTGTTTGCTGAAGGGTTCTTGGTGACCGAAATTGCTCGCAAGCTAAACCGCAGTATCAAAACCATCAGTAGCCAGAAGAAATCGGCGATGATGAAGCTGGGGGTTGAGAACGATATCGCCCTGCTGAACTACCTCTCATCCGTTACGCTCTCCCCGTCAGATAAAGACTAAGCTCTTTACCCAGCCGCGCTGAGATATTGTCAGCGCTGGCACTCTAGCCGGATGGCGGCGTAAACGCTTTATCCGGCCTACAGGCGATGAACGCCTATTGTAGGCCTGATAAGCGCAACGCCATCAAGCAGTTTCGTCATTCCCGTGTTTTACGCACTCTCGCAGCATAGACCGTCAGCGTCTGTTTCAGCACGTCCAGCGTCACCGGTTTTGACAGACAGCTATCCATTCCCGATTCAAGACAACGTTGTTTCTCTTCCGCTAGGGCGTTAGCCGTGACACCAACAACCGGCAACGTCAGCCCTAACTGGCGAATACGCTGGGTCAGGCGATAGCCATCCATATTCGGCATGTTGACGTCGCTTAGCACGATATCGATATGATTTTTGCTCAGCACGTTTAACGCATCGACGCCATCGTTGGCGGTTTTGCACTGATATCCCAACGATCCCAACTGATCGGCCAGCAAACGGCGGTTGATAGGATGATCGTCAACGACAAGGATCATCATGTCATCATTGCTATCTTCCGGCTGCTCGTGCGGTGCTTGCAGCTCTGCGGCTTCACCGGTCTCCATTTTCACGCGATAAATTCGACCCAACAGGGTCATCAATTCGTGCGGTGAAACGGTACTGTGCACCCATTGACCTGGAGAATGCTCCTGAGGAATACCAATATGACGACGGCAGAATAGCACCGCGGCGCGCCCTGCCCACGGCTGGGTTATCTCATGATCGGTAATCAACAGATCGTCCGGCTCCGGCGTTTCGCCTTCATACAGGCGCACGTCCATCCCGTGATAGGTCAACAGCGTCTGAATAAACGCAGACAACGCCACGTTACGCACGGCTAACCAACAGCGTACTGCCGCCAGCCCGCCTATCATCAGCGGCGTTTGTTCTTGTTCACCGTACAGCGGAATACGCAGCGTAAACTGGCTCCCCATACCCGGCTCAGTGTCCACCGCAATGTCACCGTCCATCATATTGACCAGCTTTTCACAAATCGCCAGTCCAAGACCGGTGCCTTGGAAGTTGCGCTGCACGCCGGTTCCAACCTGGAAGAAAGGATCAAACAAGCGCACCACTTCTTTCGCCGGAATACCGACGCCTGTGTCGCGAATGCTAATGCTGAGGTAATACCCTTCGCGTTTGAGATGGAAAATAATGCAGCCAATATCGGTAAACTTGATGGCATTACTCAACAGATTGGAGATAACCTGCTGCAAACGCATAGGATCGCCCATCAGTTTCGCCGGCACATCTGGCTCAATAAAGCAGTACAGCCCCAGCTGTTTTCTCACCACCAACGGTAAATAGTTGGCCGTGATATGATTCATCACCTCTTTAGGCGAAAACTCGCGCGGCTCAATCTTGAGCTGTTCAGACTCAATTTTTGAGAAGTCCAGAATGTCGCTGATAATCTTCAGCAGCAGCGCCGATGAGTTGTTCATGGCAGTCACCAGACGGTCAACGCCCTTTGGCAACTCTTTGGTTTGCAACAAGTCGAGGTTACCAATGATCCCGTACAGCGGCGTGCGCAGTTCATGGCTGACCGTCGCCAAGAACATGGATTTCGACTGGCTAGCCTGCTCCGCCGCCTGCGCCATTTCCTGCAGCGACTCTTCCATTTTGACGCGCGAACTGACGTCAACCAGCACGCAAATCGCCACGTTTTCGTTGCGATAACGCGAATGGACAAAGCTAATCTGCAGGTTGGTATTGTTGCTGGTCAACACATCAACGAAGTTCACCTGCTGACCGCAGATAATCTGCGTCAGTCGCTGCCGGTCTTCGTGAGTCAACATATTCAGATAATTGTGCGCTAACTCGTTACTCAAGATATTGGTACCGTCTTGGGTCCTGAGAATGCAGATCCCTACCGGGGCGGAAGCAACAATTTTGCGGTTAAACTGCTCATGCTCTTCCAGACGCAACGCATCCGATTCGGCGGGCAGGAAGATACGGCGCTCATACATACGCGCCATGGTAAATAACGCAATCCCGGTTAACAGGTTCAGCAGCAACGCATTCAGCACCAGAATGCGAATGCGCTCCAGCACAACATCCAGCGGCACCGAATAGACAATATTGAGAGACGAAGGCGAAAGGGTCTTCTTCAGCACCAGCTCACGATAACCCGAGGTATAGCCAAACCACAGGCGTTCCTGAAGCGCGCGCGTAGTCAGACGCAGTTTATTATCGGGACCGGAGAGCGAAATCAACGTATTGCCGTTGTCGTCCAGAATGGAAACCCCCATCGGCATACTGCCTGGGGTAAAGAAGTTTTCCACACGAATGGTCTGTTCAACGCCGAGCAGCGCCTGCAGGCGGTTAGCCAAATACACCGGCGTCAACGCATAGAAATACCCCACGCTGTGACGCGGACCTTCGCCAACCCAGAACAAGTTGCCGCCACGTTCATCCTGCGGAGCATCGTGGTAGGCGGTAATACGCTCGTGCAGCGCTTTGAGCGCTTCGCCACGTTCGACCGGCATTTCACGCAGGCCAAAGTTGGCCATGCAAAGATTATCACTGCCGATTAAAAAGACGCGGTTGAGATCGTAGGAAGAGGAGAAATTCTCTCGCCAGTAACGTAGAAACCATGACAGCGATTCCAGCGGGCCACGCCAAGTCGTATCAAGGCTGCCGCAGTCGGAATCCGGAAACAGTGGCTCAAAATCGGGGATATCGGCGCTATCTTTTGCCAAACCAGTTGGCAGGGTACCGTTGGCCGCCGTCAGCCGATTTTCCGCAATATACTTCAGATCCTTAATGACATCGGAGGTTCGCTGGAAATATCGCTGTGCTTGGTCGGAGCTAAGGTTAAACTCTTGGCGAATTTCCGACTCTTTCTGATGCAGGGCATTCACAATATAGAATCCCGAAATCAGCGCGATAAGCAGCCAAAGCAGCAATGCCATCGCCCGGAACATGTAGCGGGAAACTTTCAGCGTGGTGCGGAAGGAAACAAGATATTTCAAAGTGGCGAAACTCCGCCGTCAAAGGCTAACAGGATGTGGTTAAGGTAGCGGGAAAAGCCCGTTACCGCAATCAGAGAGTCGCCCGACCGGACTACCGACCATCGGGATAAAAAAAGAGCCGGCATTCACCGGCTCTTTTATCTGACGTAGGCTAACGAATTACTCGTCTGCGTCTTCCGCGATATCGTCATCGCTTTCCGCTTCCGGCGCGATTTCATCATCGCCTTCCGCTACGCTACCATCGATAGCATCCAGCTCTTCGTCATCGACCGGTTCAGCAACGCGTTGCAGACCCACTACGTTTTCATCTTCCGCAGTACGGATGAGGATAACGCCTTGGGTGTTACGCCCCACCACGCTGACTTCCGAAACGCGTGTACGCACCAGCGTGCCCGCATCGGTGATCATCATGATCTGGTCGCAATCATCAACCTGCACTGCGCCAACAACGGAACCGTTACGCTCGGTGACTTTGATAGAGATAACGCCCTGCGTTGCACGAGACTTGGTTGGATACTCTGCCGCAGCGGTACGTTTACCGTAGCCGTTTTGCGTCACGGTCAGGATTGCGCCTTCACCGCGTGGAATAATCAGAGAAACGACTTTGTCTTCACCCGCAAGCTTGATGCCACGTACGCCGGTCGCGGTACGACCCATTGCACGAACGGCATCTTCTTTAAAGCGAACCACTTTACCCGCAGCAGAGAACAGCATCGCTTCGTCAGAACCGGACGTCAGGTCAACGCCAATCAGCTCATCGCCTTCGTTGAGGTTCACCGCGATAATCCCGGCAGAACGCGGACGGCTGAACTCGGTCAGCGCAGTTTTCTTCACGGTACCGCTAGCGGTTGCCATGAAGACGTTAACGCCCTCTTCGTACTCACGTACTGGCAGGATGGCAGTAATACGTTCGTTCGCTTCCAGCGGCAACAGGTTGACGATTGGACGCCCACGCGCACCACGGCTCGCTTCCGGCAACTGATAAACCTTCATCCAGTACAGACGACCACGGCTGGAGAACAGCAAAATGGTGTCGTGGGTGTTGGCCACCAGCAGGCGGTCGATAAAATCTTCTTCTTTAATACGGGCTGCTGATTTGCCTTTACCGCCACGACGCTGTGCTTCGTAATCGGTCAGCGGTTGATATTTGACGTAACCCTGGTGAGACAAGGTGACAACAACATCTTCCTGGCTAATCAGATCTTCGATATTAATATCGGCGCTGTTCGCAGTGATTTCGGTACGACGTGCGTCGCCGAACTGTTCACGAACCAGTTCCAGCTCTTCACGGATAACTTCCATCAGGCGATCGGCACTGCCCAGAATGTGCAGCAGTTCGGCAATCTGTTCCAGCAGTTCTTTGTATTCGTCGAGCAGTTTTTCATGCTCAAGGCCGGTTAGTTTCTGCAAACGCAGATCCAGAATCGCCTGCGCCTGCTGTTCAGTCAGGTAGTACTGACCGTCGCGAACGCCGAATTCAGGTTCCAGCCACTCAGGACGTGCAGCGTCATCGCCCGCACGTTCCAGCATCGCAGCTACGGTACCCAGCTCCCATGAACGCGCAATCAGCCCGGCTTTCGCTTCCGAAGGCGTTGGAGCCTGACGAATAAGCTCGATGATTGGGTCGATGTTTGCCAGCGCAATAGCCAGTGCTTCAAGGATGTGCGCGCGATCGCGTGCTTTACGCAGCTCGAAGATAGTACGGCGAGTCACTACTTCACGGCGGTGGCGCACGAAAGCAGCAATAATATCTTTCAGGTTCATGATCTTCGGCTGGCCATGGTGCAGTGCAACCATGTTGATACCGAAGGAAACCTGCAGCTGAGTCTGGGAGTAGAGGTTGTTCAGAACCACTTCACCCACCGCGTCACGTTTCACTTCAATGACGATACGCATACCGTCTTTGTCAGATTCGTCACGCAGCGCGCTGATGCCTTCAACGCGTTTGTCTTTTACCAACTCGGCGATTTTCTCGATCAGGCGCGCTTTGTTCACCTGATACGGAATTTCGTGCACAATGATGGTTTCACGACCGGTTTTCGCATCCGCTTCCACTTCTGCGCGAGCGCGAATGTAAACTTTACCACGACCGGTACGATAGGCTTCTTCAATGCCACGGCGACCGTTGATGATAGCGGCAGTCGGGAAGTCTGGCCCCGGAATGTGCTCCATCAGCCCTTCAATGCTGATGTCTTCATCGTCGACGTAGGCCAGACAGCCGTTGATCACTTCCGTTAAGTTATGCGGCGGAATGTTGGTCGCCATACCTACGGCGATACCGGAAGAACCGTTCACCAGCAGGTTAGGAATTTTGGTCGGCATGACATCTGGAATGCGCTCGGTGCCGTCGTAGTTATCGACGAAATCGACCGTCTCTTTTTCCAGGTCAGCCATCAGCTCGTGGGCGATTTTCGACATACGGATTTCCGTATAACGCATCGCTGCAGCGGAGTCGCCATCGACAGAACCAAAGTTGCCCTGACCATCTACCAGCATGTAACGCAGTGAGAACGGCTGTGCCATACGGACGATAGTGTCATAAACGGCAGTATCACCATGCGGGTGATATTTACCGATGACGTCACCCACGACACGGGCTGATTTTTTATAGGCTTTGTTCCAGTCATTGCCCAATACGTTCATGGCGTAAAGTACGCGACGGTGTACCGGCTTAAGGCCATCTCGGACATCCGGCAGCGCACGGCCAACAATGACCGACATCGCATAATCCAGATAAGAGTTCTTTAACTCTTCCTCGATGTTGACCGGTGTAATTTCTCTCGCAAGGTCGCTCATCTAACCGCTATCCCTCTACTGTATTCCCGGATTCAAAGGTCGCAAATTATAACACATCCGCGTAAAGACAGGTAAACCCATTAGCACCTGCCTGACGCTTTATTCGCGCGTCGGTGCTGATATACTCGCAGCTAATAACGAAATAAGGAGCACGAACACCCATGAATGCCGAAAAAGCTGCGGTAGCGCACAACGTTGACCACGAAGAGATCGCCAAATTCGAGGCCGTCGCGTCACGCTGGTGGGATCTGGAAGGTGAATTCAAGCCGTTGCACCGTATTAACCCGCTGCGCTTAGGCTATATCGCCGAGCGATCCAACGGCCTGTTCGGTAAGAAAGTGCTCGATGTTGGCTGCGGTGGCGGCATTCTGGCGGAAAGTATGGCCCGTGAAGGGGCGACGGTGACCGGGCTGGACATGGGATTTGAGCCGCTGCAGGTCGCGAAGCTGCACTCGCTGGAAACCGGCATTCCGGTTGATTATGTCCAAGAGACCGTTGAAGAACATGCGATGAAGCATGCTCAGCAGTACGACGTGGTCACCTGCATGGAAATGCTGGAGCACGTTCCGGATCCGCAGTCGGTGGTCAAAGCCTGCGCGCAGTTGGTCAAACCCGGCGGACAGGTGTTCTTCTCAACCCTGAACCGCAACGGTAAATCTTGGCTGATGGCGGTGGTTGGCGCAGAGTACATCCTGCGCATGGTGCCAAAGGGCACTCACGACATTAAGAAATTCATCAAGCCGGCCGAACTACTGAGCTGGGTTGACCAGACCGTATTGAAAGAGCGCCACATGATTGGCCTGCACTACAACCCAATCACCAACAGCTTCAAGCTGGCACCGGGCGTAGATGTTAACTATATGCTGCACACCACGGCAAAAGCGGAATAAGTTGAAGCTTCCAGCGGTAACGCCTGATGGCGCTGCGCTTATCAGGCCTACATATCTGCACCAACCGTAGGCCGGATAAGCCGCGTTAGCGTCGCCATCCGGCGTGACTCCGAACTTCAATGCCTGATGGCGCTGAGCTTATCAGGCCTACATATCCGCACCAACCGTAGGCCGGATAAGCCGCGACAGCGTCGCCATCCGGCATAACTCCGAGCTTCAATGCCTGATGGCGCTGCGCTTACCAGGCCTACTGTCCCCTACCAATCATTGGTAGGTTGGGTACGAGCAATTTGCGCCAAGTCATATTGCGCAACACAGCCCTTCGATGAAGAAATCAGCACTCGATCAAATTTTCATTTTTTTTTGCAAATTATTGACATCCCCGCCAGCCCTTATGCGCCGTGGACTTCGCCTTTTTTATGCTTTCACAACCTCAATTCAACATCAAAATCAACTCTTGTACTCAAAAGAATCCCTACTAGAATACTCACCATATAGCGTTCAATTAATCAACGACCCCCTACATATAGTATTTATCCACAGGTTTTACTACAACCGTTGTTGTGGATAAGCAGGGGACATTTTTCTTTTCACGGACAGGGTATAAATACATGAATCAGAGTCTGCTGGTGACTAAGCGTGACGGCCGCACAGAACGCATCAACCTCGACAAAATTCATCGCGTGCTGGATTGGGCTGCTGAAGGGTTGCATAACGTTTCAATTTCCCAAGTTGAGCTGCGTTCCCACATCCAGTTCTACGACGGGATGAAGACGTCTGACATTCATGAAACCATCATCAAAGCCGCCGCAGACCTGATCTCCAGCGAAGCGCCTGACTACCAGTACCTGGCCGCGCGCTTAGCGGTATTCCACCTGCGCAAAAAAGCCTACGGCCAGTTCGAGCCACCGGCCCTGTTCGATCACGTTAAGCGCATGGTCAATCTTGGTAAATACGACAATCATCTGCTGGAAGACTATACGGAAGAAGAGTTCAAGCAGATGGACTCGTTTATCGCTCACGACCGTGACATGACCTTCTCCTATGCCGCCGTGAAGCAGCTGGAAGGCAAATACCTAGTGCAGAACCGCGTCACCGGCGAAATTTACGAGAGCGCCCAGTTCCTCTACATCTTGGTCGCTGCGTGCCTGTTCTCCAACTACCCACGTGACACCCGTCTGAGCTACGTGAAGCGCTTCTATGACGCGGTATCCACGTTCAAAATTTCGCTGCCAACGCCGATTATGTCCGGCGTGCGTACGCCAACTCGCCAGTTCAGCTCCTGCGTACTGATCGAATGCGGCGACAGCCTTGACTCTATCAACGCCACCTCCAGCGCCATTGTGAAATACGTTTCCCAGCGTGCCGGTATCGGCATTAACGCCGGTCGCATTCGTGCGCTGGGTAGCCCAATCCGCGGCGGTGAAGCATTCCACACCGGCTGTATCCCGTTCTACAAGCACTTCCAGACCGCAGTGAAATCCTGTTCTCAGGGCGGCGTACGCGGCGGTGCAGCAACGCTGTTCTACCCAATGTGGCATCTGGAAGTGGAAAGCCTGCTGGTGCTGAAAAACAACCGTGGCGTTGAAGGCAACCGCGTGCGTCACATGGACTACGGCGTACAAATCAACAAACTGATGTACACCCGCCTGCTGAAAGGCGGCGACATCACCCTGTTCAGCCCGTCTGACGTCCCAGGCCTGTACGATGCCTTCTTCGCCAACCAGGACGAATTCGAACGCCTGTACGTGCAATATGAAAACGACAGCAGCATCCGCAAACAGCGCGTGAAAGCGGTTGAACTGTTCTCGCTGATGATGCAGGAACGCGCCTCGACTGGCCGTATCTACATTCAGAACGTCGACCACTGCAACACCCACAGCCCGTTTGACCCGACCATCGCGCCGGTACGTCAGTCTAACCTGTGCTTGGAAATCGCTCTGCCGACCAAACCGCTGGACGACGTCAACGACGAAAACGGTGAGATTGCCCTGTGTACGCTGTCAGCCTTCAACCTCGGCGCTATCGATAGCCTCGATGATCTCGAAGAGCTGGCGGTACTGGCCGTGCGTGCACTCGATGCCCTGCTCGATTACCAGGACTACCCAATCAAAGCGGCTGAACGCGGTGCGATGGGCCGTCGTACTCTGGGCATTGGCGTGATTAACTACGCTTATTGGCTGGCGAAGAACGGCAAGCGCTACTCCGACGGCAGCGCCAACAACCTGACTCACCAGACTTTCGAAGCCATCCAGTACTACCTGCTGAAGGCCTCTAACGAGCTGGCGAAAGAGCAAGGCGCATGCCCGTGGTTCAACGAAACCACCTATTCCCAGGGCATCTTGCCTATCGATACCTATAAGAAAGACTTGGATGCTATCACCAACGAACCGCTGCACCTGAATTGGGAAGCGCTTCGCGAGTCAATTAAGACTCACGGTTTACGTAACTCCACGCTTTCTGCTCTGATGCCGTCTGAGACCTCTTCGCAGATCTCCAACGCCACCAATGGCATCGAGCCGCCGCGCGGCTACGTCAGCATCAAAGCGTCGAAAGACGGCATTCTTCGTCAGGTTGTGCCGGACTACGAGCACCTGAAAAATGCTTACGAGCTGCTTTGGGAAATGCCAAACAACGACGGCTACCTGCAGCTGGTTGGCGTTATGCAGAAGTTTATCGATCAGTCGATCTCGGCTAACACCAACTATGACCCGACGCGCTTCCCGTCTGGCAAAGTGCCGATGCAGCAGTTGCTCAAAGATCTGCTCACCGCCTATAAATTTGGCGTGAAGACCCTGTACTACCAAAACACCCGTGATGGTGCAGAAGATTCACAAGACGATCTGGCTCCGTCCATTCAGGACGACGGCTGCGAAAGCGGCGCTTGTAAGATCTAATAATGATTGCCGGGCAGCGCTACGCTGACCCGGCCTTTTATTTCCGTATTAATCGGCTTACGACACAGAAGCCCTATTGACTATACGGATTTATTTTCGATGATATTGTAAGCAGGTAAGTAAACGCCATCCGGCATTACTCTCCAGACAGGATTGACATCAATGGCATACACCACTTTTTCACAGACGAAAAACGATCAGCTCAAAGAGCCGATGTTCTTTGGCCAGCCGGTCAACGTGGCACGCTACGACCAGCAAAAATATGACATCTTCGAAAAGCTGATTGAAAAACAGCTCTCCTTCTTCTGGCGTCCGGAAGAAGTTGACGTTTCCCGCGACCGCATCGATTACCAAGCGCTGCCGGAACACGAAAAGCATATTTTCATCAGCAACCTGAAATATCAGACCCTGCTGGACTCCATTCAGGGCCGTAGCCCGAACGTCGCGCTGCTGCCGCTGATTTCCATTCCAGAGCTGGAAACTTGGGTTGAAACGTGGGCATTTTCGGAAACCATCCACTCACGCTCTTACACCCACATCATCCGCAATATCGTTAACGATCCGGCGATTGTCTTTGATGACATCGTCACCAACGAACAGATCCAAAAACGTGCAGAAGGCATCTCCAGCTATTACGACGAGCTGATTGAAATGACCAGCTACTGGCACCTACTGGGCGTTGGCACACACACCGTTAACGGCAAAACTATCACCGTCGACCTGCGCGAGCTGAAGAAAAAGCTCTACGTTTGTCTGATGAGCGTTAACGCGCTGGAAGCGATTCGCTTCTACGTCAGCTTCGCTTGCTCGTTCGCCTTCGCTGAACGCGAGCTGATGGAGGGCAACGCCAAGATTATCCGCCTGATTGCCCGCGACGAAGCGCTGCACCTGACCGGCACTCAGCATATGCTGAACCTGTTGCGCAGCGGCGTAGACGACCCAGAAATGGCAGACATTGCTGAAGAGTGTAAGCAAGAGTGCTACGACCTGTTCGTGCAGGCCGCGGTGCAGGAAAAAGAGTGGGCTGAATATCTGTTCCGTGACGGCTCGATGATTGGCCTGAATAAAGACATTCTGTGCCAGTATATTGAGTACATTACCAACATCCGTATGCAGGCGGTTGGCCTGGATCTGCCGTTCCAGACCCGTTCTAACCCGATTCCGTGGATCAACACCTGGCTGGTGTCCGATAACGTTCAGGTGGCACCGCAGGAAGTGGAAGTCAGCTCGTACCTGGTTGGCCAGATTGACGCGGAAGTCGATACTGACGATCTCAGCAACTTCCAGCTCTAATGAGCCGCGTCTTTCTGCGCATCTCTGGCACACGTTTACAGTGCCAGGATGAACACCCGTCCCTGCTGGCGGCGCTGGAATCTCATAACGTTGAGGTGGAATACCAGTGCCGCGAAGGCTACTGCGGCTCCTGCCGCTGCCGTTTAGTGTCTGGTCAGGTTGACTGGCTAACCGAACCGCTAGCCTTCATTCAGCCGGGCGAAATTTTGCCTTGCTGCTGCAAGGCAAAAGGCGATATTGAAATCGAGATGTAATATCGCCTTACCCACCCCGTAGGCCGGGTAAGGCGAAGCCGCCGCCCGGCAAACTTATCGTTTACGCGCCAGCATTTCCTCGTGATGCCGTTTCTCGCCGATCATCACCACAATCAGCAGTAACACCGCCAGCACGCTGCCACCAATCATCACCATAAAGCCACCGTCCCAACCGAAGAAATCGACGGTATAGCCAACGATGGCACTTGCCGCAACCGACCCGCCCAGATAGCCAAACAGGCCGGTAAAGCCCGCCGCCGTTCCCGCCGCTTTCTTCGGTGCCAGCTCAAGCGCGTGCAGACCAATCAGCATCACCGGACCGTAAATCAGGAAGCCAATCACAATCATACAAATCATATCTACGTGCGGATTGCCCGGCGGGTTGAGCCAATAAACCACCGTAGCGATGGTCACCAAGGTCATAAAGAACACGCCTGTAGCGCCACGGTTGCCTTTAAATACCTTGTCCGACATCCAGCCGCAAATCAGCGTTCCCGGAATACCTGCGTACTCATACAGGAAGTACGCCCAAGAAGATTTATCCAGCGCGAAGTGCTTCACCTCTTTTAAGTAGGTTGGCGACCAGTCAAGAATGCCGTAGCGCAGCAGATAGACAAACACGTTCGCCACTGCGATGTACCACAGCAGTTTGTTGGGCAGGACGTATTTCATGAAGATCTGTTTGGCGGTCAGCTCTTCTTCATTCTGTTCGCTGTAATCGTCCGGATAGTCATTTTTATACTCTTCAATCGGCGGCAGACCACAGGATTGCGGGGTATCGCGCATCAGCGCAAAGGCAATGATCGCCACGACAATTGCGCCAAAAGCCGGCATATACAGCGCCGCTTTCCAGTCGTTAAACCACGCCATCCCCAGCAAGAACAGCAGCGGAGGAATACCGCCGCCAACGTTATGCGCACAGTTCCACACCGAAACGATACCGCCGCGCTCTTTCTGCGACCACCAGTGCACCATCGTCCGTCCACACGGAGGCCAGCCCATTCCCTGGAACCAACCGCAGAGGAACAGCAGCACGAACATTATCGCAATACTGGACGTTGCCCATGGCACAAAGCCCATAAACAGCATTACCGCCGCCGCCATAATCAACCCGGCAGGCAGGAATACACGCGGATTTGAGCGGTCCGATACCGAGCCCATTATAAATTTCGAAAAACCGTAGGCGATAGAGATCCCGGACAGCGCAAAACCTAAATCCCCGCGAGAAAAGCCCTGCTCAACCAGATACGGCATCGCCAGCGCAAAGTTTTTACGCACCAGATAATAGGCGGCATAGCCGAAGAAAATACCGAGGAAGATTTGCAAACGCAGGCGACGATAGTGGGGGTCGATCTCGGCTGCAGGCAGACGCGCCCGATGCGGTGAAGGTTTGAAGATACTGAGCATAATAGCCTCCGTGGCCATGTTTTTATTACCGGGTATCACTGCACCGGTTCCAGAGAGGCGCTGATGTTAAAAAATCACGGCGATTGTTACTGTGAAACAACGCACAGACTGTTACAGAAATATGACAAAATGCGTAGAAACACGCACGAAATCACGTTTTATTTTCGTTGAACGCTCGATTATGTTCGAAATCAAACAATCCACGTTATTAATGTGGCTAAATGGTAAAAAACGAACATAAGGGAACACAATGACAATCCGCGATCCCCAAGACAGCGATGTGATTATCATTGGCGGCGGAGCCACCGGAGCCGGTATCGCCCGTGACTGTGCGCTACGCGGCTTGAAGGTCGTACTGGTTGAACGCTTCGATATCGCCACTGGCGCGACCGGCCGCAACCACGGATTGCTGCACAGCGGCGCGCGCTACGCGGTGACCGACAGCGAGTCCGCCCGCGAATGTATCAGCGAAAATCAAATCCTACGCCGTATCGCCCGCCATTGTATTGAACCGGCCAACGGCCTGTTTATCACCCTGCCCGAAGATGACATGGCCTACCAGCAGCGCTTTATTAACGCTTGTCTCAATGCCGGAATTCAGGCCGACGCAATAGAACCGGCGCTGGCAAGACGCCTTGAACCGGCAGTCAATCCGGCGCTTATCGGTGCGGTTCGCGTGCCGGACGGCACCGTTGATCCCTTCCGCCTCACTGCCGCCAACATGCTTGATGCTCGTGAACACGGCGCCACTATTCTCACCGGCCATCAAGTCACGGGGTTAATTCGCCAAGGTGACCGGGTACGTGGCGTAACCCTTTATCATCCGGCCCGTGGCGAAACGCGCGAGCTGTATGCCCCGGTGGTGGTCAATGCCGCCGGGATCTGGGGACAGCGGATTGCGGAATATGCCGACTTGAGCATCCGCATGTTCCCGGCGAAAGGCTCGCTGCTGATTTTCGAAAACCGCATTAACCAGCAGGTTATCAACCGCTGTCGACCACCGGCAGACGCCGATATTCTGGTTCCCGGTGATACCATCTCGCTGATTGGCACCACCTCCACCCACATTGACTATCGCGATATTGATAGCTGCCGCGTCACCGCAGACGAAGTGGACATTCTGCTGCGCGAAGGGGAAAAACTGGCCCCGGCTATCGCCAGCACGCGCATTTTACGCGCCTACTGCGGGGTACGTCCGTTAGTCGCCAGCGATGATGACCCAAGCGGTCGCAACGTCAGCCGGGGGATAGTGCTACTCGACCACGCGGAACGTGACGGTTTAGAAGGGTTTATCACCATTACCGGCGGCAAACTAATGACCTACCGCCTGATGGCCGAATGGGCCACCGACGCCGTCTGTCGCAAACTCAATCACACTCGCCCGTGCACCACCGCCGAAACGCCGTTACCCGGTTCACAAGAACCCACGGAAAAGACGCTGCAACGGATGATTTCGCTACCCGCGCCGCTGCGCGGTTCTGCGGTCTATCGCCACGGTGACCGCACGCCATCATGGCTGGGCAACAGCCGTCTGCATCGTAGCGTGGTGTGCGAATGCGAAGCCGTCACCGCCGGTGAAGTGCAGTACGCCGTCGAGAACCTAGAGGTCAATAGCCTGCTGGATCTACGCCGCCGCACCCGCGTCGGCATGGGCACCTGCCAGGGCGAACTGTGTGCCTGCCGGGCCAGTGGCCTGTTGCAACGCTTTAACGTGACCCAAACAACCCAAACGCTGACGCAGCTATCCGAGTTTCTTAACGAACGCTGGAAAGGGGTCGAGCCTATTGCCTGGGGCGACGCGCTGCGCGAAAGCGAACTGACCCGCTGGGTCTATCTCGGACTGTGCGGTTTACAAAAGGAGCCAGAAGATGAACTTTGATTGCGCGATCGTCGGCGGCGGACTGGCAGGTTTACTCTGCGGGCTACAGCTGCAAAAATCCGGATTACGCTGCGCCATCATCAGCCGTGGTCAGAGCGCACTGCACTTCTCCTCGGGCTCACTGGATTTATTAAGCGCCCTGCCCGATGGACAACCGGTCAGCGATCCTTCGCAAGGGCTAGCACAACTGGCTGAACAATCTCCAAATCACCCTTATAGCCGTCTCGGTGCTTCCCGCGTGCTGCAATATGCCCGTCAAACCCAAGCGCTGCTGGCAGAATGCGGGATGACGATGGTGGGCGAAGCCGCACAATCTCATCAGCGGATAACCCCGCTGGGCACCCAACGGACGGCTTGGCTTAGCCCTCCGGAAGTACCGCTGGCTCCGCTTGCCGGCCAGCGTTTTTGCGTGGTAGGTATCAGCGGATTTCTCGATTTTCAACCGCATCTGGCGGCAGGAAAGCTGCAGCAGCCGGGAATACAGGTTGAAACCGCCGAGATTGACCTGCCGGAACTGGACGCGCTACGGGAAAACCCAACCGAATTTCGTGCGGTGAATATTGCCCGCGTGCTGGACAATCAAACCCACTGGTCGGCATTACATCAGGCACTGCTGCCGCTGTGTGAAGGCCACGATGCGCTGCTCATGCCCGCCTGTTTTGGCCTGCGCGACAGCACGCTGTTCGACTGGCTGAACGCGAATCTCCCCTGTCCGCTGCATTTAGTGCCCACTCTGCCGCCATCGGTTCCCGGCATGCGTCTGCATGCGGCGCTCATGCGGCAATTTGTCGCCGAGGGCGGTATCTGGATGGCGGGTGATGAGGTCAAGCAGATAGATCATGCCAACGGCACCGTCAGCGCCATCTGGACGCGCAATCACGGTGACATTCCGCTGCGCCCGCGCTATGCGGTGCTCGCTAGCGGCAGCTTTTTCAGCAACGGTCTGAGCGCCGGTAGACAAAGCATTCGCGAATCCATTATGGGGCTGGATACTCTGCAACCCACGCCGCGTGCCCAGTGGTATCGCCATGATTTCTTTGCCTCACAGCCGTGGCAGCAGTCAGGCGTCATTGTTGACGATGCCCTGCACCCTGCACTGAATGGCATTTCGTTCAGCAACCTGTTCGCTATTGGCTCAGTATTGGGCGGTTTTGATCCTATCGCTCAAGGCTGCGGTGGCGGCGTCTGCGCGGTCACCGCGCTGCATGCCGCCGAGCAGATAAATCGTTTAGCTGGAGGTCAGGCATGAGCCAGCAAAGTTTTGAAAACTGCATCAAATGCACCGTCTGCACCACCGTCTGCCCGGTCAGCCGCGTTAATCCACGTTATCCAGGGCCAAAACAGGCCGGGCCAGACGGAGAGCGGCTGAGGCGTAAAGATGGCGCGCTGTACGATGAAGCGCTGAAATACTGCATTAACTGCAAACGCTGTGAAGTTGCCTGCCCATCGGACGTAAAAATTGGCGATATCATCCAGCGCGCCCGCGCCGACTACGGTCAGCAAAAGCCGGGACTGCGCGATGCTATCCTCAGCCATACCGACCTGATGGGCACGCTTTCCACACCGTTTGCCCCTCTGGTCAACGCTGCCACCGGCCTGAAACCGGTGCAAAAACTGCTGGATGCGGCGCTAAAAATCGACCACCGCCGCAGTCTGCCGAAATATTCGTGGGGCACCTTTCGCCACCGCTATCAACGAATTGCTTCGCAACAGGCGCAGTTCGCCGAACAGGTCGCTTTTTTCCACGGTTGTTTCGTCAACTACAACCATCCTCAGCTCGGGCTGGATCTCATCAAAGTGATGAATGCGATGGGCATTGGCGTGCAGTTGCTGAGCAAAGAAAAGTGCTGCGGCGTGCCGCTGATAGCCAACGGCTTTTTCGATAAAGCCCGGCGGCAGGCACAGAGTAACGTCACCTCCCTGCGCGAAGCCATCGGCGATAAGGGGCTGCCGGTAGTGGCGACCTCCTCCACCTGCACCTTCACCCTGCGCGATGAATATCCGCACCTGCTGGAAGTGGATAATCACGACCTGCGCGACAACATCGAGCTGGCAACCCGCTGGCTGTGGCGCAGGCTTGACCAAGGCGCAGAGCTACCGCTTCAGGCGCTGCCGCTGAAGGTGGTTTATCACACGCCGTGTCATATGGAGAAAATGGGCTGGTCGCTGTACACGCTGGAACTGCTGCGACGTATCCCCGGAATTGAGCTACAGGTGCTGGAGTCCCAATGCTGCGGCATTGCCGGAACCTACGGATTCAAATCGGAGAACTACCCGACGTCCCAAGCGATAGGCGCACCGCTGTTTGCACAAATAGAAGAGAGTGATGCAGACCTAGTGATAACGGATTGCGAAACCTGTAAATGGCAAATTGAGATGTCCACCAGCAAACGCTGTGAACATCCAATTTCTCTGCTGGCACAGGCGCTTACAGCACCTGCGAATCCACCACATTAATCCAGCCGTGTTCGCTGGCAATCGGACGTCCGTTCAGCCAGCGACGCAGCATGTTTAACGCCATCATCGCACAGACTTCCTGACGCACCTCCAGACTGTGGCGCGGATTATTGATCTTTAGCTGCAGCGCGTAGGTATGTTCAGCGGTGGAGAGCGCAATATTGATGTGCTCTGATTCCAAACCGCTCACCGCCAACGCTAATCCTGCAAAGTGGCTCACCCGTCGTTCCGCCGCCCAGCGCGCGGTATGCGCCAGCGTTTCATCCTGTGGCGGCACCACTTCACTGGCCAGTAGCGGCGCACCCGCCCGGGAAAGCTGGAGCGCCAGTAGCCCGCTGGTGAACTGCTCGCTTAACGTCAGGCTGAGCTGCTTTTCTTTCAGCACCCGCGCTATCTGCGCCGGCAGCCCTTCTGTGCCTTCAAAAATCAGGTTTTCACCCGCCACTTTCTGCACTTCCGGCCACAGCGCCAGCATCGCGTCATGGTGTTCCGCAGGTCCGGTGAGTTTCAGTTCGATAATCGGCATTGAAGAGCGGTAGCCCATGGTGACACCGGGCGGCAGATCAAGATGCTGCAGGCTTTGGGCGAGGTCGCTTTCAGAACGGCCAAAGGTGGTCAAGCGCAGGCAGACCGGCGGCTCGCCGACAGGGTAACGCTTGCGGATCCGCGGCAGGATTTCACTTTCGACCATCACCTTAAATTCCGACGGCACGCCGGGGGTGAAAAACATCAGACAGCGGTTGAGCTTAACGGCGAATCCACAGGCGGTGCCGACCGGGTTATCAATCAGCTCGGCGCTGGCGGGAATTTCCGCCTGCTTACGGTTGCTCGGCGCCATGACTCGTCCACGCTCATTGAAAAAGCGCTCCATGCTCGCCAGCCACTCTTCGTGCAGAATAAGCGATTCGCCTTTGGCGGTCGCCGCCGCCAGCGCGCTTAAATCATCACTGGTCGGCCCTAGGCCACCGTTCACAATCAGGATATCCGCCTGTGTGCTGCGCTCGCGCAAAATCGCGACCAAATCATCGAGATTATCGCCAACGGTGTTACGCCGGGACAGGGGAATTCCATGCTGAAAACAAAAATCGGCAAGCCAGGCGGCGTTCGTATCGACAATCTGTCCCGATAAGACTTCGTCACCCGTAGACAGCATCTCAACCGTTATCATTACTTTCTCCAATAAAAAGAGGACGTTTTACTATAACGCAGAGAAAGAATTTAAGAAGCGAAAACTGGCGCAGCGGTGCCGCCGCGCCGGAGGGAGATTAGAACGATGCGCTCACGCCAACGTACGGGCCATCGGCCACGGTGTTGTCGCGGTGACCGTCTTTACCCGCGAGGTTCAGGTAGCGATAACCCGCTTCAATGCTGATAGGACGCATAATGGTATAGCGCGCGCCCGCATTCGCTTCGGTGTAGCTTTCGATACCGCTGGAGAGTGAGTCTGGTGAGTAGTAGTACTCGCCGAACAGACGCAGGCTATCACCGATTTTCCACTGCAGGCCGCCACCAACCGCTGCCGCATAGCCGGAATCGCTGTCGTTAGGATCGGTGTAAACGGCTTTACCGCCAACCGTCGCCATCAAAGGTCCCAGAGGGATATTCAGCCCCAAGCCCAAACCCGCAACGTCGCCGTCGTCATCGTTGTGCGTCCAGTTACCGGTTAATGCAAGACCCGCAGTCTCAGTGCCGAGGCCAAAGCCTAGGTTGGTATAATCTTTACCCGCTTGGCCGTTAAAACTAACGGCGCTCGCTGACGCCGAAACAAACATTAACCCCGCAAGGCCAAATAACACGCTTTTTTTCATCTTAATCCTTTCACGCAAATGCAAAAAATAAACGCCCACAATCTGCAGAATTGTACTGCGATACACTGAGGATTCAACGTCCTGAATAGGCAATAATCGCTAGGATTGTAACGAATTACGACCAATATATCAGCGATAATGATAATTAATATTTAATCAATTGAGTGGGGTTATTTTTCACCATTACTTTGCGTGCAGACCCACTGTGCAAGCTGAAGCCGGGAGACTTTAATCCCCGTGCCTTTCATCGCATCGGGCAAAAACAGCCAGCGGCAAGGTTGCTGGAATCCGGCGAGCCTATCCTTCGCCCAATCCGCCAGCACCGAAAAATCTATCGTCGCGTCGGCATCCACCACTGCCACCGGGCGCTGCCCAAACTCTGCATCGTCGACAGGCACAATAAAAACTTGGGATACGGCCGGATGTTGCACAATGACCCGTTCGACATCTTCCGGCTGAATACCTTCACCGCCGCTGAAAAAAAGATTGTCGAGACGGCCAATAACGCGCAGCTTGCCGTCGCACATCTCGCCGCGATCGCGGGTCGCAAACCATCCCTGTGCATTCACCAATGGGACTAATTGACCCTCGCGCCAATAGCCCGCCGCCATGCTGTTTGCCCGCAGCCAAATTTCACCGTCAACCAGCCGCAGCTCGCGACCCGGTAGCGGCGTGCCGACATCATCACCGCCATTAGCTTCACGCGCACAAACGGTAGAGGCGAACTCGGTTAGACCATAACCGCAGAAAGTGCGGATACCCTGCTGCTCCGCCTGTTCGGTGAGCGCCGCAGGAATCGCTGCGCCCCCCAACAGCACCGATTTCAGGGTGAGTGGACATGAGTCATTAAGCAGACGCCATAGCTGAGTTGGCACCAAAGATGCGTGGGAACAGTTGACCAGCGCATCAGCAAGCGCTCGCTCGCTAATCGCCATTTGACCGCCCGCCCGCAGCCAGCGCCAGAAAATCCCCTGTCCGGAGACATGAAACAGTGGCAGCGACAGCAGCCAGCAGTCTTGGCGGGAAAACGGCATCAAACTTAACACGCCTTCGGCACTAGCAAGATGCGCCGAGGCGCTGTGTACCGCTGCTTTCGGCAATCCCGTCGAGCCGGAGGTGAGCGTCATCGAGACAAAACGCTGCGCCTGCCAGGCGATTTCAGCATAACCATCGCGCATTAACAGCTGCAGCGCAGGCAACCCGTGATGCTCGGATGTTTCAAGATTGAGGCAATGGCTGAGCGTAAGTCCCGGTAACAGCTCGCCCAAAAGCGACGCAGGTAGACGCGGATTCAGCGGTAATACCCGCGCCCCGCACTGAAGCAGCGCCAGCCAAGCCAGAACTGTCTCGGGACGGTTACGCGCGCATAGCGCAACGCCGTCACCCGGGCTTACGCCCTGCGCCTGAAAACCGGCCGCCAGTTGGTCAATACGTTCGCATAACGCGGACCAACTGACGGTTTCATCATCCAGTCGCAGCGCGGGTGCCGCGCCGTACAGGGCCGCCCAATGACGCCACGGCCAGGTGTTAAATATCACAACAGCGGCTCCATATCCTCAATCGCTCCGCACGGCAGCGGGCTGTCGGGCCAGCAGCGGATAAGCTGCGTCTGCATCAGATTCAGCGTATCCAGCCCCGGCATCGTCTGCGGCGTTAGCCACGCGGCAATACGCGCCAGTTGGGTTAAGCCAAGGCTCGACTCAAGGGAGGAACTGATGACCGCCGTCAGCCCCAGCGCGTGGGCGGCAGCAACCTGCTCTTGCACCCGTGCCAGACTACCGGTGAGGGTCGGTTTTATCACCACCGCCCGCACTCCCGGCTCGGCTGCAAAACGGAAATCCGCTTCGCGTAGACTTTCATCCCAAGCAATGGCGATGCCGGTTTCGCGGGCGAAAGCACGGGAATCGTCGCGAGTTTTGCAAGGTTCTTCAAGAAAAGCGATACGCGAGCGGTAGTCCGGGTTGACGTATTTGGCGAACTGCTGGGCTTTCAGCGGCGTCCAAGCGCGGTTAGCGTCAAGGCGCAGCGTCAGCTCCGGGATAGCTTCCAACAGCAGGTTAACCACCATGCCGTCGCGCACCGCTTCATACAGCCCGACTTTAACTTTGGCAACCTTCTCGCCGGGCATCTCTGCCAACTTAAGCACCAGTTCATCCGGGTCGCCGGTGCACAGCGGCGCAGCGCGGTAGTCCGCCGCCTGCGGCAGCGCGTCGGTCATCTCCGCCAGCGCGCAGCTGACCCCGAATGCCACGGAAGGAACGTTGGGTAAAAGTACGTCGTCACCCTGTCGCCAGGCCGTGGCCCAAGCTAGCAATGCCGCTTGCGCCTCATCCAGCGTTTCAAGGCTAAATCCCGGCAGGGGGGAGATTTCTCCCCACCCATCCCGTTCGCCATCACGCAGGTACACGAATAGCCCATCGCGGGTTTTCAGTCGCCGTTCACGCAGAACCACACCCGCATCCATCGGGATCTGCCAGCGATAAACCTGCGCGCTACGCATTATGGGTTACGCTTGTATTTGCTGAAGTCTGGCTGGCGTTTTTCGTTAAACGCGTTGCGCCCTTCTTGACCTTCTTCGGTCATGTAGAACAACATGGTGGCGTTACCCGCCAGCTCCTGCAGACCCGCTTGACCATCGCAGTCGGCGTTCAGCGCAGCTTTCAGGCAGCGCAGCGCCATTGGGCTGTTTTGCAGCATTTCACGACACCAGCGCACGGTCTCTTTTTCCAGGTCGGCCAGCGGAACCACGGTGTTGACCAGGCCCATATCCAGTGCCGCTTTCGCGTCGTACTGACGGCACAGGAACCAAATCTCACGCGCTTTTTTCTGCCCAACGATACGTGCCATGTAGGATGCACCCCAGCCGCCGTCGAAGGAGCCGACTTTTGGACCAGTCTGACCGAAGACGGCGTTTTCTGCCGCGATGGTCAGGTCGCACATCATATGCAGTACGTGACCGCCGCCGATGGAGAAGCCCGCCACCATGGCAACAACCGGTTTTGGACAGGTGCGGATCTGACGCTGGAAGTCCAGCACGTTCAGGTGATGAACGCCGCTGTCGTCTTGGTATCCGCCGTAGTCACCGCGAACCTTCTGATCGCCGCCCGCGCAGAACGCTTTGTCGCCAGCACCGGTCAGGATAATGACGCCGATGTTGTCGTCATAGCGTGCATCGGACATCGCTTGGATCATCTCTTTCACCGTCAGAGGACGGAAAGCATTACGGACCTCAGGGCGGTTAATGGTGATTTTGGCAATGCCGTCGGTGGATTTTTCATAAAGAATGTCGGTAAAACCTTCGGAACAATCATGCCACTCGACTGGGGCGTACAGCATAGCTTCATCAGGATAAATCATAGCGAGTCCTATTTTCAGAAAGGCAGAATCTGCGCCAAGCACGCGACCACGCCCGCGGGATTTTCCCGGTGCGCGTTGTGCCCGGCATCACGAATAATGCGGTAAGGGAGCGAGAGTTCCTCGGCGATGGTGCGAAACTTAGCGTCACGCTCACCGCAGAGATACCAGAAAGGAACAGTACTGTGACGTAATGTCGGGCGCAGGTCATCCTGCACCGCCAGCGACGTTGCCAGCAGCATCGCGGCCAGAGCGTCGCCATCGTTATGCCGACGTCGGTCTACCAGCGCGTCGCGCTGTTCCGTCGTCAGACTGGAAAATACCGGCTGTTGATACCAAGCTTGGAAAACCTCTGCCAGCGGCTGGCTGGAGAAGCGATGCGCCCATTGCTGGTCGTTGTGCAGGCGCTGTTGACGTTCGCAGGCTTCGTTCAGGCCTGGGTGTCCTCCTTCGACGATCACCCCAGCCAAACCCTCCGGCTGCGCACGGCAGGCGTAGTGCATGGCAATCCGTCCGCCCAGCGAATATCCCACCAGCCAATAGTTCAGGATGTTGAAACTCAGCAGTGTTGCTTTAAGCCATTCGGCGACTTCAGCAAAGTTCTTCACCCGCACGGCCGCCGAACCGCCGTGACCGGGAAGATCGACATACAGCCGATTCACTTGCGTAAACGCCTCGCCAACCGGCTGCCACTCGCGATTGTCGCCGGAAAAGCCGTGCAGAAACACCAGCCACGGTTGGGCTGAGTCTACGGATTTGGCGACGGCGTGTAGCATCATAGCTGGCTGACCTGCGCCAGCAGGTGTTGCAAAGTTTGCGCGCCATCGGTGTCATTCACCACCAGCTCAATCACGGTGGTGGCAGGCGTCGTCCACGCCGTGCTTAACACCTCTTCCAGCGCATCCCAATCCTGCGGCTGCTGGTAGCGCAGACCAAACATTTTGGCTGCATGCTCAAAATGGATGTTCTGCGGCATCGTGTAAAAACGTTCGCGTTCGGGAACCGGCGTCGGCAGCAGGGAGAAAATCTGCCCGCCGTTGTTGTTGACGATAAGAAGCACCAACGGTGCCGATACCTGGCGCAGCAGAGCCAATGCGTTTAGGTCGTACAGCGCGGACAGATCGCCGACGATAGCCAAAGTTGGCCGAGCGCTGGCGCGCTGCACGCCGGCTGCGGTAGAAACGAGTCCATCGATGCCGCTGGCACCGCGGTTGCTATACACCGGATAACCCGCAGGAAGCTGTCCCAGAGCGTCAATCAGGCGCACCACTAGGCTATTGCCGACAAAAAGTTGCCCTTGATCCGGCAAGTAGCGGCGAATACGGTGCGCCAGCTGTGCTTCGCCAAAGCGTTCACTCTCTTGTGCGACCGCTTGCCAAGCCTGTCCAGACAGCGTTGGGATAACCTTCGCCCACGGCGTCCGCTTTTCAGCCGGATGTTGCTCCAGCCAGCGTTCAATATTGCACACCAGACGACGACCGCGATGGTGCGCCGGGTCGAGACGACCAGTAAGGGTATCCACCAGCCAGTATTCGTCCGGTTCGCAGGAGAGCTGCCATTGCAGCACCCGCTTGCCGGTTAAGCTGCTGCCCAGTTGCACCACAATCTGTGCCTGAGCCAACTCGTTCACGGCGGCAGGATTACCCAGCCACAGATCGGCGCAAGGCAGCGGCTGACCGGTTTGCGACAACACATCGCCAACCAACGGCCAGCCCAGCGTTTTCGCCCATTCAGCGACTAACTTGCCCTCTTCCGCGCTCATTCGCCCGGCGACAATCACACCGCGCTTCTGCCGCCAGAAGAACCAATCACGCTGAACAGCGCTTTCCTGATGCAACGTTTCGCGCAGCCAAGGCTTGTCACTTTGCCACCAGTTACCCAGCGCCTGCTGCCAGGTATGGCCGGTTTCATCCATATCGCCGTATAACGGTTCGGCAAACGGACAGTTGATGTGTACGCCACCGGAATGCAAAGAGCCTAAGGCGTCATCGATCACCGACACCAACCAGCGAGCGGGAATATCTTGGCTTGGACGCGGCAATGAAACGGTCTGCGAGGGGTGCGAGGCGAACATGCCCGGCTGGCGAATGGCTTGGTTTGCGCCACAGTCGATCAGCTCCGGCGGACGGTCCGCCGTCAGCAAAATAATTTTCTCGCCGGTTAACCCGGCTTCAATCAGGGCGGGATAGAGATTTGCCACCGCCGTACCGGACGTGACAATCACCGCCACCGGCTGCTGGCTCACTTTTGCCAGCCCTAATGCCAAATGTCCCAGACCGCGCTCGTCAAAATGGGTGTGATGGATAAAGGTGCGATTTTCCGCCGCAGCCAGCGTCAGTGGCGTCGAACGTGACCCCGGCGCAATGCAGATATGCCGCACGCCGTGACGGGTTAATGCTTCAAGGATCACCGCCGCCCAGCGTCGGTTAAATGCGCTTACTGACATGAATTTGTCCGGTATCAAATAGTGCGACTCAGTATAAATACTACGACCTAGTAGAATCTTGATATGAATCGATAATGTTCTATTCAGAGAACAGCAATGAACGCAGTCCCGCCGCTTTGTTTTCTATTTCTTGCCATTCTTGTTCGGGGTCGGAGCCTTCGACGATACCGGCGCCCGCATACAGTCGCAGCCTGTTGCCCTCAACCATCGCCGAACGCAGCGTGACGCAAAACTCGCTTTGCCGTCGCGAGAGCACCCCGGCTGACCCGGCGTACCATTCACGGGTAAAAGGTTCTTCACGCTCGATAAACGCCAGCGCCGCCGCGCGGGGTAGCCCGGCTACCGCTGCGGTTGGCTGCAGTTGTAGCAAGCAACAGGTGTCATCGGGCGTATTGAGTTCAGCCTGGATACGCCGACGCAGATGCTGAACCTTACGCAGCCGCACAATTTCAGCGGGTAAAACGTCCAGCGTTCGCGTCATTCCCCGCAGGCGCTGGCAAATATCTTCCACCACTAGGCCATTTTCGCGCTGATTCTTGTCGTCTTTCATCAGCCAGTCGCCCAGCCGCCGCGCGGTGGTGTCATCGTCATGCCCTGCAACGGTGCCAGCCAGCGCTTCGGTTTCAAGCTGCGTACCGCGCCGACGCCACAGGCGCTCCGGCGAGGAACCCAGAAACGTCCGCTGGGCATCAAAGGCCATATAGAAATGATAGCAAGAGAAATTGACCCGGCGGCTGGCAGCCATCAATGCCCCGGCGTTAAGTCCGTCGCTGAAGACAAGATCCGTCGCCCGCGCCAGCACCACCTTGGTGAATTCGCCGTCAGCAATCGCTTGGGTTGCTTGATTAACCAGCCGGCACCAGCCTGCTTTATTAGGGCGATGGGTTTCACTTTCTTGCTGTAAAGTGAATTCAAAAGAGGAGTGCGCGGCACAAAGTGAGGCCAAGCATTCGCGGGCGCGTTGGGCATCGGATTGCAACGACGTATCGCTCCACAAATTTAGCCGGAGCACCGCTCGCCCCGCTTTGCGCTGCCAGGTCAGGCGCGGCAAAAACAGCATGGCATGCTGAGGGGCAAAGGCGTTGACGCCGCAGAGATGAATGTCATCACGGGCCTGCGTCGCCAGAAAAGCATTGGCCAGCGCCAGTGATGAGAAGGTCTGCACCGCGCCAAGGGCAGCAATTTCTTCATGCCCGCTGCGCTGCTGCCAGTAAAACTGCGGCCATACCGGCTGCGCGCTAAGCCAAGCCAGCGGGTCGAACGCATCGCTAAGAGGGAATGAAACTTCAAAAATTCGCGTGCCGGGCAACGCAGGAAAATCGTCTGTCAAATGCCCTGACAGGCTCTGCAACGCCGCTAAAATCGAAAGCACGCGAACCTCCCTATCATAAAAACCACATAGTATACGGGGTACTAAGGATAAAAAGCAGTACCCACGATGAGGGAGCGAATCGCAATGATGGCAATATCACACTGATAAACAACGCCCTTTGCCTTTACTATAGACGCTAATAGTACGGGTTGCAGGACGGTTTATCGCTTAAGCTTGCAGGGCTTCTCGTGCCATGCCGACATGAGGAATGCCGTCTTCGTCATAGACATCAGTGACGGTCATAAAACCGAAGTGGGCGTAGAAGCCATGAAGATGTGCCTGTGCGCCGAGATACAGCGCGCGAGTCGGCCAACGCTGCTCGCAGGTGGCGAGCGCTCGTTCCATCAACTGATATCCCAACCGCTCGCCGCGCACCACAGAACTAACAATAACCCGACCAATCGTCACCGGCTCCAGCGCGTCGTCGCTCACCAGAATACGTGCATAGGCCACAAGCTGGTCGCCCTGCCAGCCAAGAAGGTGGCGATTCTCACCGACCAGATCGTCGCCATCGATATCGAGATAAACGCAGGTTTGCTCGACGACAAAAACCTCGCTACGCAGCTTTAGCAGTGCGTACAGTTCCGGGACGCTGAGTTCAGAATGGTGCAAATCTTGCCAGCGAATCATGGTAGGCTCCTTAAACCTTTTTTACCGCCAGGGGCGCGGCACTATGCAATTGACGTTTTTAGGTACATCTGCGGGCGTACCCACCCGAACCCGCAACGTAACAGCAATGCTGTTGCATCTGCAACACCCGACGCAGCCGGGGCTGTGGCTTTTTGACTGCGGCGAAGGGACTCAACACCAAATGCTACGCACCGCCTTCCATCCGGGAAAAATCGAGCGCATCTTCATTAGCCATTTACATGGCGACCATTTATTCGGTCTGCCGGGTCTTATCTGTAGTCGTTCTATGGCAGGCAACGTGCATCCGCTGACCATTTACGGCCCGAAGGGGCTCAGAGAGTTTGTTGAAACGAGCCTGCGCCTAAGCGGTTCGTGGACCGACTTCCCGCTGGAGATTGTTGAAATCACCGGCGGAGAAATTCTCGATGACGGCCTGCGCACGGTCACCGCTTATCCGCTAAATCATCCGGTCGAGTGTTACGGTTTTCGCATTGAAGAACATGACAAGCCCGGCGCACTCGACGGTAAACGGCTGATTGAGGCCGGCGTGCCGTTCGGCCCGCTGTTCCAGCGGTTGAAAGCCGGTGAGTCCTTGACGCTGGCCGACGGCCGGGAAGTGAATGGTAAAGACTTTATCTCACCGCCGACGCCCGGTAAAAAGATCGCCATTTTTGGTGATACCGCCCCCTGCCAGTCGGCGCTGGAAATGGCTCGTGATGTCGATCTGATGGTGCATGAAGCGACGCTCGAGGCATCGATGGCTGAAAAAGCCAACAGCCGTGGTCACTCTTCAACCGAGCAAACAGCCCAACTGGCGCGCGCGGCGAACGCCAAGCGGCTTATCGTAACCCACGTCAGTTCCCGCTACGATGCCGAAGGCTGTCGGCGTCTGCTGGCCGAATGCCACCAGCATTTTCCACAATGCGAACTGGCGGAAGATTTCGCCACCTTCACACTGTCATAACGTTTTGCCCATCGGTGCCGATAACTCTGCTATCGAGATTACGCTTTACCACGCTGAGGGCACCATGGATAACTTCCAAAAAGAGATCGACGACAGGGCCAACCTGACGCTGTCCAACCGTTTTGAGCTGTTGCTCTTTCGGCTGGGTGCCGCGTCGCAAAATGACGCCTCCGAGCTTTACGGCATTAACGTCTTCAAGCTACGGGAAATTGTCCCGATGCCGAGCTTCACCCGTCCTGCCGGAATTAAACCGCCACTGATGGGGATGGTGAACATTCGCGATCAGATTATCCCGGTTATCGATCTTGCGGCGGTCACAGGCTGTAAGCCTAAAAATGGGCTGAATATTCTGCTGATCACCGAATACGCTCGCAGCGTGCAGGCGTTTGCCGTCGAATCCGTGGAGAATATTACCCGCCTCGATTGGACGCAAATCCACACCGCTGAGAAAGCGGTCAACGGTAAGTACATCACCAGCATCGCCTGCCTTGACGATCACGTAGAGAGCAACAACCTGGCGATGGTTATCGACGTTGAGCAAATTCTCTACGACATCACCCCTGCCAACCACGACCTGCACGCCAAAGAGCTGAGTCCGCGTAAATTCAATATTAAAGCGGGCGCCACCGCCATCGTTGCCGAAGACTCGAAAGTCGCGCGTGCAATGCTAGAAAAAGGGCTGAAAGCCATGGATATTCCGGCGCAGCTGCACGTTACCGGCAAAGAGGCGTGGGAGAAAATTGAGCGACTGGCACAGGAAGCGGCGCAGGAAGGCATTCCGGTCAGCGATAAAATCGCGCTGGTGTTGACCGACCTTGAGATGCCGGAAATGGACGGTTTTACCCTTACCCGCAAGATCAAGACCGATCCGCGATTGAAAAATATTCCCGTGGTGATCCACTCTTCGCTTTCCGGCAACGCCAACGAAGATCATATTCGCAAGGTTAATGCCGACGGCTATGTTGCTAAGTTTGAGATTAACGAACTGGCTTCAGTGATTGAGCAGGTGCTCAATAAGGCTGGCGCTAAAGGGGAAAACCCGCTGCACGCGGTACGATAGCGGGCTCAATATGAACCGCCAGGTGAGCTGGCGGCTCATATTTATTTTTGTTCTACACAAAAATATCCCGCATGGCTGGTAGACTCTTTATCGTGACCGCGACCCATGACAGCACGATATAAAGGCCCGTCCGCTGTACCAACGTTCTTAAAATTAATCCCTAAAAAATCGGCATCTTTGCCAATATCCGCTGGGTTTTGCCTCGTGCTAAACAGAACGAAATCCTCATTTTTATCCTGTTGTGTTTTTGACATCGCCTTGAAGTAGGTCATGCCTTGTTTCATATCACCGTCCTTTGAGATGAACTTAGTGACCGCGTATCCGACGTTATCATCCGAGGCTTTAACATCAACCAGCATAGCTCCGTTAGCTTGCGTCTGATTATTAAAGTCGGACTCTTCAACGCAAATTAAACTCACGAGCAATTGTTCCGCTTTAACGACAGGAGACAATAATAAAAGCAGCGCCACGACCAGTTTTCGACTCATTAATATCTCGTTTTAATTTTCAAATTCCTGGCCCATTATAGCAACGTATTGGCGCTGACAACTCGCCTATCCGCTTCACCCCGCTTCCAGCATGCCAAAATTAACAATTCGTGAACGCCCCAGCTCTTTTGCACGGTAGAGCGCAACGTCGGCGGCACGCAGAAGGTTATCGCTCTGAACATGTTCCGGGAAGCTTGCCACGCCGATAGACACGTCGACATGGCCGACATCTACCCCGCCAAAACGGAGCGGCATTTCACGTACTCCGTTGAAAATCACCGTTGCACAGCGGTTTGCGGCCTCTTCATCCATATTAGGCAGCAGCACCAGAAACTCTTCACCACCGTAGCGGAAAGCCATGCCGCCATCGCGAACGACGCGCTGGATGATGGAGGCGACGCTTTTGATAACCCCATCGCCCACTTCATGGCCAAAGCGATCGTTAATGCCTTTGAAGTGGTCGATATCAATCATCAGGCAGCTTATCGGTTTCTTATTGCGGATAGCCTGGCTCATCTGAGTGCCCATAATGTCTTCCAGATGATGTCGATTACGCAGGCCGGTGAGGGGATCGTAGAGCGCTTTTTCTAACAGCGCATCGCGTAAGCGCTGGTTGGCTAATGCCAGTCCGAGCGCCTCGGCCATTAATTCGAGATAGCCACGAGAATAGGTAATGTCATCGTTTATATTCTGGAATGACAGCAAACCGATGGCCTCTCCCTGCGCGATTAGCGGGATGCACAAAGTGTGTTCCTGACACGAATCCGGCAGGTGATAACAGATAATGTCAGGTTCGCCCTGTACCGGAGGATGGCTCTGCCCGCGCCGTACCGCCCAACATTCATCCGGGTGGAAAGGTTCGCTGCTCCCCTGCGGGGACAGCCACTGCGCCACACAGCGCATCTGCCAAGGTTCACGGTCAAGAATATAGAGCCGCCCGGCGACACCCGGCGCGATGTTCGGCGCAAAAAGTTCCGCCACGTTGATGACATCGGCAAAGCTCTCGCAGCCCTGTAAACGCTGAGTCATACGCGCCAGCAGTTCGCGTATCGCCCAGTTGGCATCACGCTCCCTTTCTAACTGCTGCCTCGCCAAGCCATTTTCACGGAAAATACGGATCGCCTGCGCCATGTCCCCAATTTCATCAATCTGATTAAAATTAGGCGTTTCCACGGCGTAATCTTGCGAGGCGAGGCGATGAACCACATCGCTCAGGCGGACAACCGGTTGCAGCACCCGGCGCTTTAAAATAAAGCCGAGAACAAACAAAAAGAGCAGCGCGGTCAGCCCAACCATCACTTCGGACAGCGTGCGCAGCGTACGGGAGGCTTTGGTCGCATCGACAATCGCGCCTCGAGCCCGAGTGTCCAGCATCTGGCGGAAATGGTCTATTCGCTCCTGCGCGCGGTCGAGCTCCTGCTCATAAATTTTCCCGTAAAGTAGTGCAATAGCCTCTTTGTCGTCGCCGCGTTCGACGCTATCGAAGGCAACCTTCTGCTCATCTTGTAGCGCATCGACAATTTGTAACCCTTCATGCAGCAACGCCAGTTCTTCTCCCGAAGCCCCATTGTCTTTGAGCTTCGAAAGCCGAAACTCAATTTTATTCAGCGATGTTTCTTTCAGGCGATAGGACTTGAGCACCTCAGGGTCTTTCGCCACCACGTAAAGTCGCGCCAGATCGGACAGCGACCACGCATCGGCTTCGACCTCATCGGTAAGCTGATCGAATGTCTGTCGCTGCTCTACCGCTTGGCGTTCGGTGTTATCTGCGTTGGACGCCATCAGCATCACGATGCCGGAGGCAATGGTCAGGCATACCGTCGCGCTATAGGCCCAGTTGGTTATTGTGGCAATTCGCACCTGTAGGTTCCTTCTGCGACGGATAATAAATAAGCATGAGTAAATTATAGGAAACGTATGATTTCTCGTAAAAACAAAAGGCGGCCCTGAGGCTAATGCTGGACAGTTAGGGCGTTGAACTCAGAAGGACGGTAGGCCGGATAAGCAAAGCGCCATCCGGCACACTGCGCGCTGATTGCCGGATGGCGCTTTGCTTATCCGGCCTACGAATTTGGCTTAACTGACTGGCATTAGGCTCTGAGGCCGCCTTTTGTTATCGTCTTATCGTTACAAATCTGGAGGGTTTTTTCCCTCTTCAATAAACTCTTCGTCCAGCCCTTCCGCATTGCCAGCGTGATCTCGCCCGGAAAATAGATTCCAGCATGCTAAAAACAGCGCCGCAATCAACGGGCCGATAACGAAGCCGTTGATACCGTAAACTTCCATACCGCCAAGCGTGGTTATCAGGATCAGATAGTCCGGCATCTTGGTGTCTTTACCAACCAGCAGCGGACGCAAAATATTGTCCACCAGCCCGACAATAATCACGAAGAAGCCGACGATAAACAGCCCCTGCCACAACTGCTGAGTCGCGAAGAGGAAAATCGCCGCCGGTACCCAGATAATCGCTGAGCCGACGGCAGGAACTAGCGACAGGAACGCCATCAGCGCGCCCCATAAAACGCTGCCATCGATGCCGACAATCGCAAAAGCAATGCCGCCGAGCGTCCCCTGAACCACCGCCACCACCGCCGTTCCTTTTACCGTCGCGCGGGTCACGCCGACAAATTTGGCGAACAGATGCTGTTTGGCAAAATCAGAAAGCGGCAGCGAGTCCAGAATCTGGCGCACCAGAAACGGGCCGTCTTTGAGCAAGAAGAACAGCAGATAAAGCATGATGCCGAAGCTAATGGCAAAACCGAAGGTTCCCTTGCCGATGAGAAATGCGCTGCCTGCTAGGTACTGCCCGCCCTGGAGGGCAAATTCAGAGAGTTTTTTCTGGATTTGCGCAGCGCTATCCAGATTATGCTCAATCAAGAACCCTTTGGCCCACGTCGGAAGATGAGAAAAAATACTGGCGACAACTTCAGGAAACTGAGTGGTGTTCTCCTGCAATTTGGTGTCAACCACGCTCAGTTCAAGCGCCAGCGAAGACAAAATAACCATCAGTGGAATAAACACAATCAGACAAATAATGCCGATGGTCAGTAACGACGCCAGCCCGTTGCGATCGCCGAGCGCGCTGCGCAGTTTATTTTTTATCGGGTTAAAGACAACGGTTAATACAGCGGCCCATAAAATGGCGGAGAAGTAAGGGGACAGCACATCGAAGAACGCCCAAGTGACGAGGGCAAGAATGAAAATGAAAAAACCTTTGGTCAGTCCGTTAAAGCGCATTGGTGGATCCTGTCGCGTGGAAACTGTCACGACTATAGAGGCGTTTAGAGGGATTTACCAATTTCTGGCCCGCTCCCCGTTAGCTTTCGGAATTGATGCTCCCTCTTTAATCCTGCTACCGCCCGAATCGCTATATAGACAAATAGGCAGGGCTATCAGCCGACTAGGAAACTGATACTCTGATTATTGGCTCAGGCCACGTCAGACATGTTACGCCATGCCTCACGCTGTCTTACGTAACTTTCCGCACAGCCGTGACGTCAGGCATCAGCATGGCGCCATCCTCCGCCAGCAATGCCATCCGAGGCACCGGCTTTCCCGAACGCTTATCCACCAGCACCGAATGTTCCTCGCCGGGTGCAAACAGATGCTGTTCGCCCCACTGACGCAGGGCCACAACGATGGCAAAAAGGCCTTCCCCCTGCGGTGTCAGAATATATTCCTGATAAGCCGTGCCGTCCGAAGCGTCCCGGCGGGCAAGAATGCCCGCATCGACCAGCTTGTGCAGCCGATCGGAGAGGATATTTTTCGCCATCCCGAGGCTGCGTTGAAAATCGCCAAAACGGCGCATGCCATCGAAGGCATCGCGCACGATAAGCAGCGACCAGCGGTCGCCAATCAGATCGACCGTTCGCGCCACAGGACATGGCTCAGTTTTGAGGGTTTTAGTGGGCTGCATACTTTCTCCTAGTCGATAGAAGGAACGTTGTCATGGTTGCATTTTAAAACCACCTACTCTAGCATTCAATTGGTTTTATTTTGAAACCAGTTTATGGAAGCTAAAAATATGATTGCTCCTCCTACCTCATCCTCCATGCCGCCCCTGCCTGCGGGCCTAGTGCGGCTTTTTGCCATCGCCAGCGGCCTTAGCGTGGCCAACGTCTACTATGCGCAGCCACTGCTTGATGCGCTGGCAAGGGATTTTGATATCAGCTATGCGGCTGTCGGCGGCATCATCACCGCCACGCAGGTGGGCTGCGCGCTGGCGCTGCTGTTTTTGGTGCCCCTCGGCGATAGGCTAGACCGCCGCCGTCTTATGACCGCACAGTTGCTGGCGTTGACCGCCGCGCTGTGCCTAGTCGGCACCGCCACCTCCGCCCCCGTGCTACTGGTAGGTATGCTCGCCGTCGGCATGCTCGGCACGGCAATGACTCAGGGGCTTATCGCCTACGCGGCAAGCGCTGCTGCCACCAGCGAACAGGGTCGCGTCGTCGGCGCGGCGCAAGGCGGCGTATTTATCGGACTGCTGCTGGCGCGCGTCTTTTCCGGGGGCATAAGCGATATTGCAGGCTGGCGCGGTGTCTACTTCTGCGCCGCTATTTTGATGGTGGCAATCAGTTTTCCGCTGTGGCGGCGGCTCCCCGTCTTACCGCCAGCGTCTCACGCGCTGAGCTATCCGCGCCTGCTGGCCTCCATGCTAACGCTGCTGCGCGAGGAAAAGGTGCTGCAAGTGCGGGGGATCTTGGCGCTAATGATGTTCGCCGCCTTCAATATCTTCTGGAGCGCACTGGTGCTGCCGCTGAGTGCGCCCCCTTATAGTTTTTCACATACCGTCATTGGCGCCTTTGGGCTGGTGGGTGTACTGGGCGCACTCGCCGCTGCGCGCGCCGGGCGCTGGGCCGACCGCGGCCACGCCCAATCAACCAGCGCGCTGGCACTCGCGGTGCTGCTGCTGGCGTGGTGGCCACTCTCGTTGATGAATGAGTCATTGTGGGCGCTGGTGCTGGGCATCGTGCTGCTCGACCTCGGCGGCCAGGCGCTGCACGTCACCAATCAGAGCCTCATTTTTCGCACCCGTCCCGACGCTCACAGTCGGCTCGTCGGTCTGTATATGCTGTTTTACGCTGTCGGCAGCGGGCTAGGAGCGATGAGCACCACATTCACCTATGCCCATGCGGGCTGGCAAGGCGTATGCCTGTTGGGGGCGGCGGTCAGCCTGCTGGCCTTGCTATTTTGGCTTCTGACGCGGGGTAAGGTGACGCTAGAAACAAATCATTCGCCGCGCACGCCATGTGATAAAGTTGCACAAAACGCCGATGGTTCTGCGCAAAACCCTTAACCCATAAGCCCTTGTCACCATGCAAACGTCTCATAAAAAAGTGCACGCCTTTCACTTTGGCCCTTTCCGCTATCTGTTTTTTGCTCGACTACTGACCGTTTTGGGTAACGGTATTGCCCCCATTGCGCTGGCATTTGCGGTGCTTGATATCGGCGGGTCGGTTTCCGATCTGGGGATTGTCGTGGCCTCTCGCTCCCTGTTCAACGTGGCGTTCCTGCTGCTGGGCGGCGTATTAGCGGATCGCTACTCGCGTAGCCGGGTGATGGTATCGTCATCCATCGTTGCGGCATTATCACAGGCTATCGTCGCAGGTTCAGTGCTCGGCGGCTCCGCGACGGTCATGGGACTCGCCGTGCTTGGCGCCATTAACGGCGCTGCCGCTGGCATCGCGCTGCCCGCTTCTCAGGCTCTGGTTCCGCAGACCGTTCCAACGCACTGTCGGCGTTCTGCCAATGCCATCATCCAGCTTGGCATCTATGGCGGGACGGTTATTGGTGCGTCGCTGGGTGGGATCTTAATTAGCATCGTCGGCCCCGGCTGGGGGCTGGCGATTGATGCCTTGGGTTTCGCTGCCGCGGCACCGCTCTATTTGCTGATACGCGTCGCGTCAATCAAAACGACGGAGGTGCAAAGTAACATCCTGCTGGATTTAAAAGAGGGCTGGAAAGAGTTCGCCAGCCGCGCTTGGGTGTGGTCGATTGTGGTGCAATTCACCATCATCAATGCCGCGTTTAGCGGGGTGGTCATGGTGCTCGGCCCGGTCATTGCCGATGCCTCTTTTGGCCGCGCCAGCTGGGGGATGATTATTGCTGCGCAAAGCGTGGGGCTGATTACCGGCTCATTCCTCGCCCTGCGCTGGCGTCCTAGACGCGATCTTTTTATTGGCACCATGTTGGTTGCCCTGTGCGCCGCACCGGTTTTTCTGCTGAGTCTGCCGACATCGGCCCCGTGGCTAATGGCGGCGTTCTTTATCGCCGGGGTTGCTTTCGGTCTCTTTGGTGTTGCTTGGGCGCAGTCGTTGCAAACGCATATTCCACCGGAAAAACTGGCCCGCGTTTACGCCTACGATGCAGTCGGATCGTTTGTGGCGATCCCCTTTGGCGAACTGGTGGCCGGGCCGATGGCCGCACAATATGGCAGTAGCCACGTGCTGCTGGTTGCTGCCATCGCCATTGTTATTGCCACGGCGGGGGCCTGCTTAGTGCCTGCCATTAGACAGCTCGAGAACACCCCGCGCATTAAGCCGCACGTCATTTAACGCTCTCCATCCTCTACCGCTCCTGCTTTCCCGCAGGGGCCTTTTTATTCAACATGAACGTTGATCATGAAATTCGTTCATGTTTAGTGAAATTAAGTCGCTTTCTCTCATCCAGCCGGTCTGGCATAAATACATCATATTAACTTGTTGGCAACATGAAAACCGTGAGCACCAAAGCAATAACTCATGTTTAATCAATAAGTAAGACAAATTTCACACCGGCACCTGGGATGCAAGATCACGATGACTAAAGATTTTACATTTACGATTAAGCGCAGTCTTTTTGATGAAAACTATAACCCTTCTGAAAATACGCGAATCACCACTAACTTTGCGAATTTAGCCCGAGGGAATAACCGTCAGGAGAACTTACGCAATACGCTGGTGATGATGAATAATCGCTTCAATACGCTGGCGCATTGGGATAACCCTAAGGGCAATCGTTATTCTATTGAGCTCGAAATCATTTCCGTTGAGATGAATATTGCAGATCACAGCGATGCCTTCCCGGCTATCGAAATCTTGCAAACCCATATTATTGATAACAAAACCAACGAACGACATAGCGGGATTGTGGGCAATAACTTTTCGTCTTACGTACGTGATTATGACTTCAGCGTGCTGCTGTTGGATCACAACAAAAATCAGCCTCAGTTCAGCATTCCGGATAACTTTGGTGATTTGCACGGCAATATCTTCAAATACTTTACTCAGTCAAAAGAATATCAGCGCAGTTTTAGCAAGCCGCCGGTTATCTGTCTGAGCATTTCGAATAAGAACACCTATCACCAGACCGGTAACCGTCATCCAGTGTTAGGCATCGAGTATCGGCAGGAAGGCACCTCGTTGACCGAAAGTTACTTTGGCAAAATGGGTCTACAGGTGCGCTATTTCATGCCGCAAGGGAGCGTTGCGCCACTGGCGTTTTATTTCTCTGGCGATTTGCTGGGTGATTACACCGATCTTGAACTTATCGGCACCATCAGCACGATGGAGACCTTCCAGAAGATTTATCGCCCGGAAATCTATAATGCGAACTCAGCGGCCGGTCTGTGCTATCAGCCGAGCCTGAATCATCAGGATCACTCATTAACCAAAATTGTGTACGACAGGGAAGAACGTAGCCAATTAGCGATTGAACAAGGCAAGTTTACGGAAGCGCATTTTATAAAACCTTACAAGCAAATCCTTGAACAATGGTCTGCTCAGTACGCTATCTAATTCATTATAAATATAAGGTCACCTGTTATGAAAACATTGCTACCGACTTCAACGGCGGGCAGTTTGCCGAAACCTTCCTGGCTGGCGCAGCCGGAGACCTTATGGTCACCGTGGAAGTTGCAGAACGAAGAATTAATTGAGGGCAAGCAGGATGCATTGCGTTTATCGCTAGCCGAACAGCTGCAGGCCGGTATTGATATCGTCAGCGACGGCGAGCAAACCCGTCAGCACTTTGTGACCACCTTTATCGAACACCTGAGCGGCGTGGATTTTGCAAAACGTGAAACCGTGCGGATCCGTAATCGCTACGATGCCAGCGTGCCTACGGTAGTCAGCGCCGTCGAGCGTCAAAAACCGGTATTCGTTGAGGATGCTAAATTCTTACGCCAGCTCACCTCACAGCCGATTAAATGGGCACTGCCCGGCCCGATGACGATGATTGATACGCTGTATGATGATCACTACAAAAGCCGCGAAAAGCTGGCTTGGGAGTTCGCTAAAATTCTCAACCAGGAAGCCCGCGAGCTGGAAGCCGCAGGCGTGGATATCATCCAGTTTGATGAACCGGCGTTTAACGTGTTCTTCGACGAGGTGAACGATTGGGGCATTGCCGCGTTAGAGCGCGCCGTGGAAGGGCTGAAGTGCGAAACTGCCGTACATATCTGCTATGGCTACGGCATCAAGGCCAATACCGACTGGAAAAAGACGCTGGGCTCCGAGTGGCGCCAATATGAAGAGGCGTTCCCGAAACTACAAACCTCGAGCATTGATATCATTTCGCTGGAATGCCACAACTCGCGGGTGCCGATGGATCTGCTGGAGCTTATCCGCGGTAAAAAAGTGATGGTTGGCGCGATTGATGTAGCAAACCACACCGTTGAGACAGCGGAAGAAGCGGCGAATACTCTGCGTAAAGCGCTGCAGTTCGTGGATGCCGATAAGCTTTATCCCTCAACTAACTGCGGTATGGCCCCCCTGCCTCGCCAGGTTGCCAGAGGCAAGCTCAATGCCTTGAGCGCGGGTGCTGACATTATTCGCCGCGAGCTTCTGGCGAGATAACCCGACCTGCCGGGCGTTGGCCATCATCAACGCCCGTCTTTACCCTTCCAGCTCAGCAAGCGCCAGCTTCGCCACTGCGGATACCGTAGCGGTAGGTTCATTATCCTCAAGCAACCATGTTGCCGACAGCCCGCACCACGCCACAATCCATTGCAGAAGACGCGTTTTGTCCAGGCTCGCCGCCTCGCTCACCGTCGCCAGACGCTGCTTAAATATCTCCGCCACCACCGCCACCCGCGGTTCGGGATAGCCAAGATCGGGATTGGTGAAAATATTGGCAAAGTCGAATCCTCGCTCGCCGATGAGCGCTTTGGGATCGATAGCCAGCCAGCCGGATGCGCCAAAATCAAGCACATTGTCATGATGCAGATCGCCGTGCAGTGCCACCACATCGCGCGGCGTTGAGAGCAACGACTGCGCAAATTCGGCGCTGCGCGTCAGAAAGCCGCCATATTTCTGCGCGGCGGGCATGAGTGGGGAGAACCAGACGTCCAGCGGCGTTAGCTGGGGCAGCGGCCGCGCGGTTGACGCATGAAGACGGTTTGCCGTACGGCATAAAATGCGGCACGCCTCGTCATCCCGCCCGCGTTGAGACAAGACCGTTAGCGAAGATGAATCGCCTGCGCGGGCGAGAAGAATGGCCTCATTGTGCTGGGCAATTACCGCCGCTGCGCCCTCGCCTTGCCACCACGCCATTAGCCTATTTCCGCGCTGCTCGTCCACGTCATGGGTAATTTTGAGCATCGCCTTCGCCCCGCTTGCGGCGACGGTTACCGGCAGCAACTGCGAGGTATGAGTGGTCGTGGCAGCGCCATCAGGCAGCAGCTTCCAGCGCGCTAGCCAGGGGGAAAATACCGCGTTATCCATTTCATCTCCTTATCAATAGAACGCTGTAAGAAGTCTATCAGCCGCATAAAAAAACCGCCGATAAATCGGCGGTTTCTGCACATCGCTGCAATAAATTACATCAGCGGCATCGCTTTTTGCACGAGGCTAATCAGCGGCTGCGGATAAACCCCCAACACCAGCACCAGCAGTGCGGAAATCAGCACCACGATACCGCCGGCGCTGTACTGCCAGTTCGACGGTGCATCGCGGTTCGGTTTTTCCGGCGCGCTCAGGTACAGGCTCACGGCCACGCGCAGGTAGTAGTACAAACCGATTGCCGAGCCGACCACCACAGCGCCAACCAGCC
Source organism: Kluyvera sp. STS39-E (assembly GCF_040932435.1). Classification (NCBI taxonomy): domain Bacteria; kingdom Pseudomonadati; phylum Pseudomonadota; class Gammaproteobacteria; order Enterobacterales; family Enterobacteriaceae; genus Kluyvera; species Kluyvera sp. STS39-E. Next base: position 294,386 of record NZ_JBFQGA010000004.1, read on the forward strand.
ACCACAAATGCGCCTGCACACCGACCGCCAGCACGTAGAACTTGCCGATAAAGCCTAGCGTCATCGGGATACCGGCCAGAGACAGCATCATCACCGTCATAACCGCCGCCAGAATTGGACGGTGCCAGAACAGACCACGGTAGGCGAACAGCGACTCAGCGTCCGGACCACGGTACGGGCTGGACATCAGGCTAACGACGCCGAATGCGCCAAGGCTGCTGAACAGGTAACCGGCCAGATACACGCCCACGGTTTCCATCGACATCTCGCCGCTATGTAGCGCAATCAGCGCTACCAGCAGATAGCCAAGGTGAGAGATGGAAGAGTAACCGAGCAGACGTTTGATGTTGGTCTGGCTCAGCGCCATCAGGTTACCGAAGATGATGGAGGCGAAGGCGATAAGGCCCAACACCACGCGTACGGCTTCGCTGTCGCCCACTGGCGCATACAGGAACAAACGCATCACCACGCCGAAGATGGCAATCTTGCTGGCGGTCGCCAGGAAGGTTGACACCGGCGCTGGTGCGCCTTGGTAAACATCCGGCGTCCACAGGTGGAACGGCACCAAAGAGAGCTTGAAGCCAAGGCCGACGATCATCATACCCAGACCCGCCAGCAGCAGCGGTTCGTGCAACATGTTGTCGCCAAGGCTCTTGCCGAGCGCAACAAACGACAGGTTTCCGGACTGCGCATACAGCAGCGCCATACCAAACAGCAGGAAGGACGATGCCGCGGCGGAGAGAATGGTGTATTTGATACTCGCTTCCAGCGACCGCTTCTGGCGGAAGGCGTAACCAACCAGACCAAACAGCGGCAGGGAAATCAGCTCAATACCGAGGAACAGCGCCGCCAGATGGTTGGCGTTAGCCAGCAGAATACCGCCCAGGGCCGCAATCAGCACCAGCAGGTAGAACTCTTCTTTGTTGTCGGTATAGCCTTCAAGCCACGGGTAGGCGAAGGTGCAGGTGGCGAGGCTCGCCAGCAGCACTAGGCCGGTATAAAACATGGCGTAAGCATCAACGCGCATCAGCGGGGTGACGTCCATCGCCCCTGCCTGGCCAACAAACCAGAGCGAAACCAGCGCGGCGTTAAGCCCCAGTACCGACAGCGTGGCATTGAGGAAGTGATTGCGTCGCCACGCAATGGAGAGCATCACAACCACCACCGTCAAGCCGACGATCAGCAGCGGTAGCAGCGCGATCAGTTGTTGTGGAGTTATTGTCATGGCGATTTACGGCCTTGTAGTAGAAGCAGAATTAACAAACCACTGCTGGATGTTACTCATCGCAGAGTGCGAGGTATCCAGAATCGGCTGTGGATAGAAGCCCAACAGCACCAGCAGTACGACCAGCAGCAGAACAATGAACAGCTCGCGCAGCGACATCCCAGGCAGTTCTTTGGCCGCGATTTCACTCTTCGCTTTGCCGAAGTACGCGCGATGCAGCATCGCCAGTGAGTACACGGAAGCGAAGACCAGACCGAAGGTAGAAATCACGGTAATCGCCGGCACCACGTGGTAGCTGCCGAACAGGATCATGAATTCGCCAACGAAGTTACCGGTACCCGGCATCCCCAGCGTACAGACCGCGAAGAACAGCGACAGCGCAGGCAGCCACTTAATTTTGCTCCACAGGCCACCCATCTGACGCATATCACGGGTGTGCAGACGTTCGTACAGCTGACCACACAGAATGAACAGACCCGCCGCCGACAGACCGTGAGCGATCATCTGGATAACCGCACCCTGGTACGCCAGCTGGCTACCGGTGTAAATCGCAATCAGCACGAAGCCCATGTGGGAAACGGAGGTGTAGGCAATCAGACGTTTAATGTCGTATTGAGTAAACGCCATCCACGCACCGTAGAAGATACCGATAACGCCCAACCACATGGCGATTGGTGCAAATTCTGCGGAAGCATTCGGGAACAGCGGCAGCGCGAAACGCAGCAGGCCGTAGGCCGCGGTTTTCAGCAAGATACCCGCGAGGTCAACGGAACCCGCCGTTGGTGCCTGGGAGTGTGCGTCCGGCAACCAGCCGTGCAGCGGAACCACCGGCATTTTCACCGCGAAAGCGATAAAGAAGCCGAGCATCAGCAGGTATTCTACGCCGTGAGACATTGGCGTTTTCAGCAGATCTTGATAATTGAAGGTCCATACCCCGGTCGCGTCGTGGTGAACGAACACCAGCGCCAGAATGGCAATCAACATCACCAGACCGCTCGCCTGGGTGTAGATGAAGAACTTGGTTGCCGCCGTGATACGCGTTTTGCCGTCGGATGCCTTATGGCCCCAAAGCGCGATCAGGAAGTACATCGGCACCAACATCATTTCCCAGAAGAAGAAGAACAGGAACATGTCGATGGCGAGGAACACGCCGATAACGCCGCCCAGGATCCACATCAGGTTAAGATGGAAGAAGCCCTGATATTTCTGGATTTCATTCCAAGAACAGAGCACCGCCAATACGCCGAGCAGACCGGTCAGCACCACCATCAGCAGCGACAGGCCATCAATCGCCAGGTGTATGGTGATACCAAAACGTGGGATCCACGGCAGAATGAACTCAGACTGCCACTGCGGCAGGCCGGTGGATTGCGTGAGTGAGTAGCCGCCCTGCAGCCACAGCTGCAGGCCAAGCGCGAGCGTCAATCCCATGGTGATCAGCGCAATCCAGCGCGGCATCTTCACGCCAAAGCGTTCAGTCTGCCAGCACAGGAAGCCGCCAATAAAGGGAATCAGTATTAGCCAGGGTAATAACATGGCGATTTGTATTCCTTGTTCAGTTCGTTGTGTCGGGCGGCGCTACGCTCGCCCGAACTACGGTCTTATCGGCCCGGTAAACGTCAACGCTACCGGGCGAAACCCACACTCAAATCAACGCAACACCATCAGCAGCACCAGCACCACCACGGCACCAATGCTCATCGATGCGACATACCAACGCAAATAGCCGTTCTCACTTAACAGCAGGCCTTTACCTGCAAAGCGGGAAAGGACCGCCGGGATGTTCATCATCGAATTCATTGGGTCGCGTTTCAGCAGCCATGCAATGCCGAGGAACGGTTTGACAAAGACTTTGTCGTACAGCCAGTCAAAGCCCCAGGCGTTGTACCACCAGGTGCCCAGCAGGCGGCCCGGCGCGCTGTTGGCAATGGCGGTAACCAGCGTACGCTTGCCCAACCACAGCCATGCGGCAATCAGGATGCCCGCAATCGCAACGACGCCCGATGTGATTTCCAGCGTCAGCACGCGACCGTGCTCAAGCTCGGTAGTCGCCGGCAGTACACCATGCAGCGGTGGCACAATCATTGCGCCGATAAAGGTCGACAGCACCATCAGCACAATCAGCGGCAGGTGATGGGTAATGCCCTTCCCTGCATGCGCGTGGATCTGCTCTTTACCGTGGAAGACGATGAAGATCATGCGGAAGGTATACAGGGAGGTCATAAACGCCCCGACCAGACCTGCAACCATCAGGTTGATATGACCGTTTGCCATCGCACCGGCAAGGATTTCATCCTTACTGAAGAAGCCTGCGGTAATCAGCGGCAGTGCAGACAGCGCGGCACCACCGACCAAGAAGCAGGCATACACCAGCGGAATCGACTTACGCAGGCCACCCATCTTGAAGATGTTCTGTTCGTGGTGGCAGGCAAGGATCACAGAACCGGACGCAAGGAACAGCAGCGCTTTGAAGAACGCATGGGTCATCAGGTGGAAAATCGCCGCATCCCACGCCTGCACGCCCAACGCCAAGAACATGTAACCAATCTGGCTCATGGTGGAGTAAGCGAGAACGCGTTTGATGTCGGTCTGTACCAGCGCGGCGAAACCGGCCAGCACTAGGGTAATCGCCCCGATAATTCCGACCAGATGCAGCACTTCCGGCGTCAGCAAGAACAGGCCGTGGGTACGGGCAATCAGGTAGACACCCGCAGTAACCATGGTCGCCGCGTGAATCAGCGCAGAGACCGGCGTCGGGCCCGCCATCGCGTCAGCAAGCCAAGTCTGCAACGGCAGCTGCGCCGATTTACCGACCGCGCCGCCCAGCAGCATCAGGGTTGCCCACATCAGCATGTCATTACCCGCCGCAAAGTGCGCCGGCGCCAGTTCCACCATTTCGCGGAAGTTCAGCGTGCCCAGTTCGTTGTAGAGAATGAACAGTGCGAATGCCAAGAAGACGTCACCGACACGGGTCACAACGAAGGCTTTCATCGCCGCAGCGCCATTCTTCGGATCGGTATAGTAGAAACCGATCAGCAGATAGGAGCACAGGCCCACGCCTTCCCAGCCGAGGTACATCAGCAGCAGGTTGTCTGCCAGCACCAACACCACCATGCTCGCAATGAACAGGTTGGTGTAGGCGAAGAAGCGGGAGTAGCCCTCTTCACCGCGCATGTACCAAGAGGCGAACATGTGGATCAGGAAGCCGACGCCAGTCACTACTGACAACATCGTCAGCGACAGGCCGTCCAGCACCAGGTTAAAGCCGATGTTGAAGTCACCGACCGACATCCAGGTCCACAGCGGCAGGCTGAACGCCTGCTTACCGTTAGCGAAGAAATCCATACCCGCATAGGCGGTGACCAGCGCTGACAGACCAATCGAACCCATGCCGACGGCAGCGGAAAGGTTTTCCGACCAGCGTCCACGGGAGAAGGCCAGCAGAACAAAGCCAAGGAACGGGAAAATAATAGTTAGGGCAAGCATGTTCATCCGCGCAACTCACTTACTGAATCGATGTTCAGGTTCTGGCGGCGACGATGGAGCTGCAGCAGCAGCGCCAGGCCAATACTCGCTTCCGCAGCCGCAAGAGTAATGGCGAGGATATACATAACCTGACCATCGGTCTGGCCCCAGTAGCTGCCAGCGACCACAAAGGCCAGCGCGGCAGCGTTAATCATGATTTCCAGCCCAATCAGCATAAACAGCAGGTTGCGACGGATAACCAGACCGGTCAGCCCCAGCACGAAGAGAATCGCCGCGAGGATCAGTCCATGTTGTAAAGGGATCATGCGCGTTCCTCCGTTTTTCTTTTCGCGCTATCGCCGACGCGGTTGCTCAGCACTTCACCGACGCGATCTTCGCGCCCCAGGTGGAAGGCGACAACCAGACCGGCCAGCAGCAGCATCGATGCCAGCTCAACCGCCAGTACGTAAGGCCCAAACAGCGCGATACCGACTTCTTTGGCGCTGATAGCGTTGCCGTCAATACCCTGATCGTTAATGCCGAGGATGGCATACACCATCACCGCCAGCAGCACGGCGGAAAGAATCGCCGGGCCAATCCAGATTTGCGGTTTCAGCCACTGACGTTCCTGGGCGATTTCAGCGCCGCCTAGGTTCAGCATCATCACCACAAAGACGAACAGCACCATGATGGCACCCGCGTAAACGATGATCTCCAGCGCACCGGCGAAGTAAGCGCCCAGCGAGAAGAACACCCCGGCGATAGCCAGCAGCGAGATGATCAGATACAGCAGAGCATGTACCGGGTTAGTGTGCGTAACCACTCGCAGCGTCGCGAGGACGGCAACAAGGCCACAGATATAAAAAGCGAATTCCATTGCCCCTCTCCTTACGGTAACAGGCTCTTGACGTCGATAGGCTTCGCTTCGTTCTCAGCTTCACCCTTATCTTTGCCGTCGATTGCCATACCCGCCATCCGGTAGAAGTTATATTCCGGGTATTTACCCGGACCGGAAATCAGCAGATCCTCTTTTTCGTACACCAGATCCTGACGCTTGTATTCACCCAGTTCGAAGTCCGGGGTCAACTGAATCGCCGTGGTTGGGCACGCTTCTTCACACAGACCGCAGAAGATGCAGCGTGAGAAGTTAATACGGAAAAACTCCGGATACCAGCGGCCATCTTTGGTCTCTGCTTTTTGCAAAGAGATGCAGCCAACCGGGCAGGCTACTGCGCACAGGTTACAGGCCACGCAGCGCTCTTCACCGTCCGGATCGCGGGTTAACACGATACGGCCACGATAACGCGGCGGCAGATAAACCGGCTCTTCCGGGTACATTTGCGTTTCGCGTTTAGCGAACGCATGCAGGCCAATCATCCAGATACTACGTATCTGGGTGCCGGCACCGACAATAATATCTTTTAAGGTCATGGTCTCATCGCCCCTTATGGCTGCTGCCAGAGAATGACAGCCGCCGTTACCAACAAGTTAATCAGCGTCAGCGGCAGGCACACTTTCCAGCCGAAGGACATTACCTGGTCATAACGCGGACGCGGTAATGAGGCGCGAATCAAAATGAACATCATCATGAAGAACGCGGTTTTAATCGCGAACCAGATGAATGGTGGTAAGAACGGGCCCTGCCAGCCGCCGAAGAACAGCGTCACGATAAGCGCGGACACGGTAACGATACCGATGTATTCACCGACGAAGAACAGACCGAACTTCATCCCCGAGTATTCGATGTGATAACCATCGGCCAGTTCCTGCTCGGCTTCCGGTTGGTCAAACGGGTGACGGTGACAAACTGCCACGCCCGCGATCGCAAAGGTCACAAAGCCAAAGAACTGCGGGATAACGTTCCACAGATGTTCTTGGTTATTGACGATGTCGGTCATATTGAATGAACCGGCCTGCGCCACCACCCCCATCAGGGAAAGACCTAAGAACACTTCGTAGCTCAGCGTCTGTGCGGAAGCACGCATCGCCCCTAGCAAAGAGTATTTGTTGTTGCTCGACCAGCCGGCGAACAGCACCGCGTACACCGCCAGACCCGCCATCATCAGGAAGAATAAAATCCCGATGTTAAGGTCGGCGACCACCCAGCTTGGGCTGACCGGCACAATGGCGAAGGCCAGCAGCAGCGAGGTGAAGGCAATAACCGGCGCCAGCGTAAAGATCATGCGGTCCGAGAATTTCGGTACCCAGTCCTCTTTAAAGAACATTTTGATCATGTCGGCAACGAGCTGGAGTGAACCACCCCAACCCACGCGGTTTGGCCCGTAACGGTTCTGGAACAACCCCAGGAGGCGACGTTCGCCGAAGCTCATGAACGCCCCGCAGGTGACAACCACCAGCAGGATGACCACCGCTTTGACGATGCTAATGAGGATCTCAATCAGATCCGGCGTTAACCAACTCATTGCTGTGCCTCCTGCAGATTTTCAAGACGCGCACCTGCCAGCACCGGAGCAATACCCGGCATGCCCATTGGCAAACCAACCTGCCCTGCTACCAGCCCGCTGGAAATGACCAGCGGCAGCGTGACGGTCTGACCTTCATAGCTAAACGCCATGGTCGCGCCCGCGTTTACGCCAAGCGCCGCGGCGTCTGCCGGGTTAAGCTTGAGGTAAGGCTGCGGCATACGCGTCTGGAAGACCGGCGCGCGCTGTGACATTTCGTCACTACCAAACAGATGGTAGTACGGCGCCACGCGCCATTTTCCGGCTTCCGCCTGGAAACTGGCCGGTACGCTGTTGAAATAGTCCAACCCGCTTTCTGTCGCTTCAATCAGACGCACGCCCGGATCGCCGTGACGCAGTTTGCCGCCCACTTCAGCCTGGAACTTGTTCCACGCCTGCGGGGAGTTCCAGCCTGGAGCCCATGCAAATGGGATCTGCGAACGCGGTGCGTCCGGCTGGTTGTTCCCTTCCATTGAGAAGGCGAACATGGTGTCTTTATCCTGCGGCTGACGCGGTTCGTGCACGCTGATGTTGGCGCGCATCGCCGTACGACCAGAATAACGGTGCGGTTCACGCGCCAGTTTCTGACCACGAATGCGGAAGCTTGCGTCCGGCGCGGCATCTTTAATGCCTGCCAACTGCGGCAGCGCGGCAACAGCGGCGTCAATCACGTGATCCAACTGCGTCCAGTCAATCTGACGATTTTCCAGGGTGCTGTGCAGGGAGTGCAGCCAGCGCCAGCTTTCCAGCATGATGGTTTTGCTGTCGTAGTAGCTTGGGTCATACACTTGGAAGAAGCGCTGTGCGCGGCCTTCGTTGTTGATGACCGTGCCGTCGCTTTCGGCAAAGCTCGCCGCCGACAGCACCAGATGCGCATGGTCCATAATCGCCGTACGCTGATGGTCAATCACCATTACCAGCGGCGCTTTGTCCAGGGCTGCGTTAACGCGGCTCGCTGAAGCGTGACGATGCAGGTCGTTTTCCAGCACGATAACCGCGTCGGCCGCGCCGCTTTCCAGCTCGTCCAGTGCGTCATCGAGTGAGCCACCGCCAATCATACCAAGGCCAACGCTGTTGACCGCGCGCGCAATCATTGTCACGCCAACGTCAGAACCACGCGCTTTCAACGCCTTCGCCACGTTAGCAGCCGCCTGAATGACTTCAGCGCTACCGGCGTTGGTGCCGAAAACAATCAGCGGTTTTTTCGCGCCAGACAGCGCTTGGACGATAACGTCGATTTTGCCCTGCAGATCGCGGTCGATGCCGTCAACCGCCGGCGCGTTGTTATCCAGCGCATGCGCAATGGCAAAGCCTAAACGCGCCTGGTCTTCTACCGGTGCGCGGTAGGTCCACGCGGCGATATCGTCCAGACGGGTGTCGTCAACGTTGGTCACGAACAGCGGGTGTTTGGCACGCTGGCCGATGTTGAGGATCGCCGCAATCTGCCAGTCGGCCACTTTCTGTGCCGCCGCCATCTCGCGCGCTTTACCTTTCACCGCCTGACGCACAGCCAGTGCCACGCGGGCGCCGGTTTGGGTAATGTCTTCGCCCAGCACCAATACCGCATCATAAGATTCAATCTCACGCAGCGCTGGCGTATGAATGCCGCCTTCGCGCAGTACTTTCAGCGCCAGCTGCAAACGTTCCTGCTCACCTTTGGCGATGCCGGTATAGAAGTTATCCGCACCCACCAGTTCACGCAGCGCGAAGTTGCTTTCAACGCTGGCGCGCGGGGAGCCGATACCAATCACTTTCTTCGACTGGCGCAGAATATCCGCCGCGCCCTGCATCGCTTGTTCAGCGTTTAGGGTAATGAGGTCATCGCCACGGCGCTGAACCGGCTGACGCGGACGGTCTTTCAGGTTCACATAGCCATAGCCGAAACGACCACGGTCGCAGAGGAAATAGTGGTTAACGGTACCGTTGTAACGGTTTTCGATACGACGCAGTTCGCCGTAGCGCTCACCCGGGCTAGTGTTACAGCCAATGGAGCACTGCTGGCAGATGCTTGGCGCAAACTGCATGTCCCATTTACGGTTGTAACGCTCGGAGTGCGTTTTATCGGTGAAGACGCCGGTCGGGCAAATTTCGACCAAGTTACCGGAGAATTCGCTCTCCAGCGTACCGTCTTCCGGACGACCGAAGTAGACGTTGTCATGCGCGCCGTATACACCAAGATCGGTGCCGTCAGCATAGTCTTTGTAATAACGCACACAGCGGTAGCAGGCGATGCAGCGGTTCATTTCGTGAGAGATGAACGGCCCCAGATCCTGGTTACGGTGGGTACGCTTAGTAAAGCGATAGCGACGGAAGCTGTGACCGGTCATCACGGTCATATCCTGAAGGTGGCAGTTGCCGCCCTCTTCACAGACCGGACAATCGTGCGGGTGGTTGGTCATCAACCACTCCACCACGCTTTCACGGAACTGCTTCGCTTCTGCGTCGTCGATTGAAATAAAAGTACCATCGGTTGCCGGGGTCATGCAGGACATGACCAAGCGACCACGCGTGTCTTCCGCGTTTTGATATTGCTTCACCGCACACTGGCGGCAAGCACCGACGCTGCCTAGCGCCGGGTGCCAGCAAAAATACGGAATATCAAGGCCCATAGAGAGACATGCCTGTAACAGGTTATCCGCTCCGTTGACCTCGTATTCTTTGCCGTCTACATGAATCGTAGCCATTAGCATGCTTCCAAATTAAAAAACGTTAAATCACCAGCGCGTTTTAAGCAGGTTTGGCTGAATCCCATGAATCGCATGGGTATTGCTGAACTGCTGCTTAATGCCTGCCTCGAATTCGTCGCGGAAATATTTAATGGCGCTCTGCAGCGGTTCTACCGCACCAGGCGCATGCGCGCAGAAGGTTTTGCCCGGACCTAAGAATCGACACAGTTGCTCAAGTGTCTCGATATCGCCAGGTTGGCCTTCTCCCCGCTCAATAGCGCGCAGAATTTTCACGCTCCACGGCAGGCCGTCACGACATGGCGTACACCAGCCGCAGGACTCACGGGCGAAGAACTCTTCAAGGTTACGCACGAGGCCCACCATACCGATCTCATGATCGACGGCCATCGCCAGCGCCGTACCCAGACGGCTTCCCGCTTTACCGATGCTTTCAAATTCCATCGGCAGGTCAAGGTGTGCTTCGGTGAGGAAGTCAGTCCCCGCGCCGCCAGGCTGCCAGGCTTTGAACTTCAGGCCATCGCGCATGCCGCCCGCGTAGTCTTCGAGGATTTCACGCGCTGTAGTGCCAAACGGCAGCTCCCATAAGCCCGGATTTTTTACCCGGCCAGAGAAGCCCATCAGCTTGGTGCCCGCGTCTTTGCTGGTAGAGATGTTCTGATACCATTCGACGCCGTTGGCCAGAATCGCCGGCACATTACACAGGGTTTCAACGTTGTTGACGCAGGTCGGCTTGCCCCATACGCCCGAGCTTGCCGGGAACGGCGGCTTGGAACGCGGGTTGGCGCGACGACCTTCGAGGGAGTTAATCAGCGCGGTTTCTTCACCGCAGATATAACGCCCGGCCCCGGTGTGCACGAACAGTTCGAAGTCGAACCCGGTGCCCATGATGTTTTTGCCAAGCAGCCCGGCTTCAGTCGCTTCTGCAATAGCGCGACGCAGATGTACCGCCGCTTCAATGTATTCACCGCGCAGGAAGATGTAACCGCGATAGGCTTTCAGCGCAAACGCGGAAATCAGCATGCCTTCCACCAGCAGGTGCGGCAGCTGTTCCATCAGCAGGCGGTCTTTATAGGTGCCCGGCTCCATTTCATCGGCGTTACACAGCAGGTAACGGATGTTCATGGATTCGTCTTTCGGCATCAGGCTCCACTTCAAGCCAGTGGAAAAGCCCGCGCCGCCGCGCCCTTTCAGACCAGCGTCTTTGACCTGGTTGACGATTTCGTCAGGAGCCAGGCCGGTCAGTGCTTTACGTGCACCTTCGTAGCCGTTTTTGCTGCGATATTCATCCAGCCATACCGGCTGTTTGTCATCGCGTAGACGCCAAGTCAGCGGATGCGTTTCGGGAGTACGGATAACGGTTTTCATTATTTATACCGCTCCAGTAGGTCAGGAATGCCTTCCGGCGTCAGATGCGCGTGAGTATCCTCATCGATCATCATGCTCGGCCCTTTATCGCAGTTCCCCAGACAGCAGGTCGGCAGCAGTGTAAAGCGACCGTCGAAGGTCGTCTGCCCCGGTTTGATGTCCAGTTTTTTCTCCAGCGCCGCCTGAATGCCCTGATAGCCGTTGATGTGACACACTACGCTGTCGCAGTAGCGGATCACATGACGACCAACGGGCTGACGGAAGATCTGGCTATAGAACGTCGCCACGCCTTCGACATCGCTCGCTGGAATATCCAGCAGCCCGGCGATCGCATGGATCGCGCCGTCTGGCACCCAGCCGCGCTGCTTTTGAACGATCTTCAGCGCTTCGATGGACGCCGCACGCGGGTCTTCGTAGTGGTGCTTCTCGTGCTCAATGGCTTCACGCTCTACCGCACTCAGCTCAAAGGCCTCGGATTGTGGTTGTTGATTCTCGTGCATAATTAGCGGTCCACGTCTGACATAACAAAATCGATACTGCCCAGATGGACGATAAGGTCGGACACCAGGCTGCCACGTACCGCCACCGGGATCTGCTGCAGGTGCGCATAGCTCGGGGTACGAATACGGGTACGGTAACTCATGGTGCTGCCATCGCTGGTCAGGTAGTAACTGTTGATACCCTTGGTCGCTTCCACCATCTGGAAGGATTCTTGCGCCGGCATGACCGGGCCCCACGACACTTGCAGGAAGTGGGTGATCAGGGTTTCGATATGCTGCAGCGTGCGCTCTTTCGGCGGCGGCGTGGTCAGCGGGTGATCCGCTTTGAACGGGCCTTCCGGCATGTTTTTGAGGCACTGCTCAAGAATACGCAGGCTCTGGCGCAGCTCTTCGACTTTCAGCATCACGCGGGTATAGCAGTCGGACACGCCGCCGCCAACCGGGACTTCAAAGTCAAAGTTTTCGTAGCCAGAGTAAGGACGGGCTTTACGCACGTCAAAGTCGATGCCGGTGGCACGCAGCGCGGCGCCGGTACAGCCCCAGTCCAGCGCTTCTTTCTTACCGTACGCGGCAACGCCCTGCGAACGGCCTTTCAGGATGGTGTTGCGCAGTGCGGCTTTCTCGTAAGAGTCCAGACGCTTCGGCATCCAGTCGAGGAAATCACGCAGCAGTTTGTCCCAGCCGCGCGGCAGATCGTGGGCAACACCGCCGATACGGAACCAGGCCGGGTGCATACGGAAACCGGTGATCGCTTCTACGACATCATAGATTTTCTGACGGTCGGTAAAGGCGAAGAATACCGGGGTCATCGCACCGACGTCCTGAATAAACGTCGAGATGTACAACAGGTGGCTGTTGATGCGGAACAGCTCAGAGAGCATTACGCGGATCACATTCACGCGGTCCGGCGTGGTGATCCCCGCCAGTTTTTCCACTGCCAGCACGTACGGCATTTCGTTGACGCAGCCGCCGAGGTACTCGATACGGTCGGTATACGGAATGTAGCTGTGCCAAGATTGACGCTCGCCCATTTTCTCAGCGCCACGGTGGTGGTAGCCGATGTCCGGTACGCAGTCGACAATCTCTTCGCCGTCCAACTGCAGGATAATACGGAACGCACCGTGTGAAGACGGGTGGTTAGGACCGAGGTTGAGGAACATGAAGTCCTCGTTTTCGGTACCACGCTTCATGCCCCAGTCTTCTGGCTTGAAGGTCAGCGCTTCCATTTCCAGATCCTGCTTGGCTTTGGTCAGCTCAAACGGGTCGAATTCGGTGGCGCGCGCTGGGTAGTCTTTACGCAGCGGGTGACCTTCCCACGTCGGCGGCATCAACAGACGCGTCAGATGCGGGTGGCCGTTAAAGGTAATGCCAAACATTTCCCACGTTTCACGCTCATACCAGTTGGCATTCGGGAAAATTTTGGTGATGGTTGGAACATTCAGATCGTTTTCAGACAACGCCACCTTGAGCATGATGTCGCGATTGCGGTCTATTGAGATCAGGTGGTAGAAAACGGAAAAATCCGCGGCCGGTAAACCGTCGCGGTGGGTACGTAAACGTTCGTCCATGCCGTGCAGGTCGAACATCATGACGTAAGGTTTCGGCAGCTTTTTCAGGAAATCGACAATTTCGAGCAGCTGTTCGCGCTTAACCCAAACGACAGGAACCCCGGTGCGGGTAGCTTGGACGGAAAATGCATCCGGCCCAAAACGGTTGCGCAGTTCGCCGATGACCGGATCATCCAGGTGATCGCGGGTTTGCCATGCGGCGGTTTCTTGCGCGGTTAAATCGGTCATATTGTTCACCATTGCAAAAGTTCGTGGTGACTGCCGGGCGTGGCTTCGCGCTGTTGTATGTTGATATGCGAAGTAAACAATCTGCCACTGCCCGCAGGCGCAAATTAAATCTCGTCCGGAGAACGGAGATTCGTCACAGCAATACGTTCGCCGCGTTTACGCTCGCGTTCCGACTGCATATTGGCGCGATAAACGCCCTGATCGCCAACCACCCACGAGAGAGGACGGCGCTCTTTACCAATCGATTCTTGCAGTAGCATCAGCGCCTGCATGTAGGCTTCCGGACGCGGTGGGCAGCCAGGAATATAAACATCGACCGGGATAAACTTATCGACACCCTGAACTACCGAGTAGATGTCGTACATGCCGCCGGAGTTTGCACAGGCGCCCATGGAGATTACCCACTTGGGTTCCAGCATCTGGTCATACAGGCGCTGAATAACTGGGGCCATTTTGGTAAAGCAGGTACCGGCAACTACCATCAGGTCAGCCTGACGTGGAGATGCACGCAGTACTTCTGCACCAAAACGCGCAACGTCATGCACAGCCGTGAATGACGTCACCATTTCAACGTAGCAGCAAGAAAGGCCGAAGTTGTAAGGCCAGATTGAGTTCTTACGACCCCAGTTAACCATGTCATGCAGCGCGTGTTCGAGTTTCCCCATGTACACGCTTTTATTCACTTCCTGCTCGAGGGGATCGGTCACAATCTCCTGTTTCTGCAGGGGATAACGGTCGTTCTCACCGTTAGGATCTATGCGGGTGAGCGTATAATCCATCTTATTGCCTCGCTTTTACTGCGTATTACGGTTAGTGACACTGTCGGTTTCTGGGTTTACCAGCGTGCGACGAGAACGCGAAGGCGTCCAATCCAGCGCGCCAATACGTACGAGGTAAACCAGACCAGCCAGCAGCACAAATATGAAAATGGCAGCCTCAATAAAGCCAACCCAGCCGCTTTCGCGAATGGAGGTTGACCAGGCGTACAGGTAGAGCGCTTCCACGTCGAAGATGACGAAGAACATTGCGACCAGATAAAACTTAGCCGACAGGCGCAGACGAGCGGAACCAACCGAGTCGATACCTGACTCAAACGGAGTGTTTTTGCTTCTGGCGCGCGCACGACCGCCAAGGTACCAGCCGCCGATTAACATCAAGCAGCAAAGGCCAATGGCAATGATCAGAAATATAGCGAATGCCCAGTGATGGGCGATGATTTCAGTGGATGTTGACATACACAAAGCTTTACCAAATAGGTAGCATTACCACCTCTGCTCTTACCGGCAGATGGACGCTACATGGTTCATGGGGAGGATTAAAAAACCTACAAACAGCCCAATTCGAAACATAGACCGCAAAATGTTGAGGTTTTTTACTCCTTTCGATAACCTTTTGTCAACTTTAACAAAAGTTTCCTCACATTAATTTACATCTGCGACACTTCATTAACATTACGTGCCCTTTGACTCAATTCGCTTCAGTAGACCTTACGGATTACCTGATGGTGAATCGTGTCCGTTTTGCAGCTATGACAGGTATTACCCATCTATTTTGACAGGAATTTCTAATGATTCCTCCCCCCATTGAGGAGTATTTTCTTGATCTAAGACACGCTTTTGTTAATTCGACCAGTAAAACGGCAACAATCCATCCGTTTTTTTAACATTAGCAGGAGATATGAGATTACGTTTGATGATAGCGCACCAGAATCATGTGTTAATTCTAATTGCATGATTGTTATCACATTTTATAACTTATTATTTTAATCCGGCCGAAAAAGCACAAAAAAAGAACCGCAAACTGTTTTTTCTTCGTCTACGATTCTTTTTTGCACTTACATTTTGTTACTACATTTTAGCCACAACGTTAATTAATATCCCTCTCGTGAACAAGGGGATTATCTCCCTCTTCAGGGGTATAAGTTCCCGACTGTGGCCACGGTGCTAAGCGCTGAACCTGGGACTGAAAAATCATCTGCGCCAGTTCGTCTTCGCTTTGCGGGTTGTAGGTCAGTACGTATTCCGTCTCCGGAAGTTCCGGCATTCCCTCACCTCTTCCCAGCACTCGCAAATCAGGACTCATCATTTCAACTGGGCGAGCCGTTACGCCAAGCCCGGCTTTTACTGCGGCACGAACGGCGGAAAGCGTAGAAGCAACATAGGCCAGACGCCACGGCATGCCGACGGCATCAAGCGTTTTAATAATCGTATCGCGAAACGGGCTTGGATCGTCCAACAGCACCAGCGGCACCGGCTCTTCAGGGCGCAGCGTAAACTCAGCGGCACAGTACCAAAGCGTAGGTGAGGCACGAAGAACTGTCGACTCAAAGCCTTCCAGCGGATGCGTAGTTAATGCGAGGTCGACTTCGCCATTTTTTAGCATATCCGCCATCACGCTGTGGCGTTTTACCCGCACATCAAGCGCCAACTTTGGATAAGCCGAGCTAATACGATTCAATAAGAAAGGCAGAATAGTGTCCGCAGATTCATCTGACGATCCTAGCGTCAGCTGCCCTTGCAAGGAGCTAAACATCAGGGATGTACAAGCTTCATCGTTGAAACGCAGAATTTTCCGCGCATAGCCCAGCAGTTGGATGCCATGTTCAGTCAGCAATTTATTGCGCCCATGACGAGCGAAAAGTTCTTTACCGACAAGCTGCTCCAAGCGCTGCATTTGCTGGCTAACGGCAGATTGGGTACGACAAACCGCTGAGGCCGCTGCAGCAAACGTGCTTAAATCAGCTACCGCTACAAAGGTTCTCAGCAAGTCGAGATCGAGATTTAGTATCGGACGATTGGCATTTATCATATAAATCCACTCACAGGTTCGGAGGCCGACCTGCCTTATTGATGCTGCACTCTAAAAATTCAAGCTAATCCTTTAAATATCTTTCACCTATACCTGATGAATGACTGCCTGATGAGTGTCAGTATTAAAATTGTCTGCTACCACAATGAGCAACAGTTCCTTTTACAATATATCCTTTAGCCCTAAGGCTATTTATCTGGCTCCTGCTAGGTGATTTCCTACGCAAAGAGTCGTAGATAGCAATGCTGTTTTAATGCACCAGGGGGAAGGCTGTGTTTTTAACAAAAGCCAATAAATCCAATGAATAACAATGCGTTACCTGATAATGATTGATAGCCATTGCCGAAAAAAGCTAATGGAGGTGGTACGCGCTATAACATATTAACCGAAAACCATAATTTTTATAAGCCTAAACTAAGTTCTATCTAAAACAAAAAAAGGTTTAGAATCAAAACAATTTAAGAATTCTAACAATTCCCCGTCATTACTTTTCAAAATATAAAGAAACACTAATCTTTTTTCCAAAGTTACCATTAACATCAAATTCACAAAAATGGGTATCATCCCTAATCCTTATTAACGACAATTAATTAATAATTAAAATTGTTAAAGTGGTCTTAAAGTATATAAGCAACAATCAACACCTAAGCTAAACCATTTCTTTTGTGTTGGATGAAAAATCTAAATAAGTTACAAATAACAGTTTATTAGACTATAAAACAATAAATTAACAATAGATCTATAAACAATACTCGCACAAGACCAGTAAAAAAGAATGTTCCGACAACATTAAATCCACAAAATCTTCTTCTGTTGACCCTTCAAAACCCCGGGGATGCGGAGTACATTATTCCGTGCTGACTTCCACGGCAGGGAGTGGCAATCACAGCTAAAAAGGTCAAAGATTCATGTCACCCATCGAAAAATCCAGCAAGTTAGACAACGTTTGTTACGACATTCGCGGCCCGGTTCTTAAAGAGGCCAAACGCCTTGAGGAAGAAGGCAATAAAGTTCTTAAACTCAATATCGGTAACCCTGCGCCTTTCGGGTTTGACGCGCCGGATGAGATTCTGGTTGATGTGATCCGTAACCTGCCAACCGCGCAGGGCTACTGCGACTCAAAAGGCCTGTACTCCGCACGCAAAGCTATCATGCAGCACTATCAGGCGCGCGGTATGCGCGACGTGACGGTAGAAGATATCTATATTGGTAACGGCGTTTCTGAACTCATCGTCCAAGCGATGCAGGCGCTGCTAAACAGCGGCGACGAAATGCTGGTTCCTGCGCCTGACTATCCGCTGTGGACGGCGGCAGTGTCGTTATCCAGCGGTAAAGCCGTGCACTATCTGTGCGACGAATCCGCCGATTGGTTCCCAGATCTTGATGATATCCGTGCCAAAATCACCCCGCGTACCCGCGGCATTGTGATTATCAACCCAAACAACCCAACGGGTGCGGTGTATTCCAAAGAGTTGCTGCAGGAAATCGTTGAGATTGCTCGCGAGCACAACCTAATAATCTTCGCCGATGAAATTTACGACAAGATCCTCTATGACGCTGCGCAGCACCATTCGATCGCCGCATTGGCTCCCGACCTGCTGACGGTCACCTTTAACGGTCTGTCTAAAACCTATCGCGTCGCCGGTTTCCGCCAGGGCTGGATGGTATTAAACGGGCCGAAGAAACACGCAAAAGGCTATATTGAAGGGCTGGAGATGCTAGCCTCAATGCGTCTTTGCGCTAACGTCCCGGCGCAGCATGCGATTCAGACAGCGCTCGGGGGTTACCAGAGTATCAGCGAGTTCATCGTCCCCGGCGGCCGTCTTTACGAGCAGCGTAATCGTGCGTGGGAATTGATTAACGAGATCCCAGGGGTTTCCTGTGTGAAACCGCAGGGTGCGCTGTATATGTTCCCGAAAATCGACGCCAAACGTTTCAATATTCATGATGACCAACGTATGGTGCTGGACTTCTTGCTACAGGAGAAAGTGCTGCTGGTTCAGGGCTCCGCCTTTAACTGGCCGTGGCCGGATCATGTGCGTATCGTGACCCTGCCGCGCGAAGATGACCTCGAAATGGCCATCAGCCGCTTCGGTCGTTTCTTGTCGGGTTATCACCAGCTTTAAGATTCCTCTCGCCGCCGGTGTTTGCATCCGGCGGCTATCTCTGCGCACAATGACTTTACTGAAGTTACTGAGTAAGGGTTGTTATGAGCCAGAGTCATTTTTTTGCCCACTTATCCCGTCTGAAGTTAATCAACCGCTGGCCGCTGATGCGCAATGTGCGCACCGAAAACGTCTCTGAGCACAGTTTGCAGGTTGCCATGGTTGCTCATGCCTTAGCCGCAATTAAAAATCGCAAATTTAATGGTCAGGTAAATGCAGAACGCATCGCACTGCTGGCGATGTATCACGACGCTTCGGAAGTACTAACCGGCGATCTACCGACCCCGGTGAAATATTTCAATTCGCAAATTGCTCAGGAATATAAAGCCATCGAGAAGATTGCCCAGCAGAAATTGATTGAGATGGTGCCAGAGGAACTGCACGACATTTTTGCGCCGCTCATTGATGAGCACCAGAGCAGCGATGAAGAGAAAGCCATCGTGAAACAAGCCGATGCGCTGTGCGCTTATCTAAAGTGTTTGGAAGAACTGTCAGCAGGCAATAATGAGTTCCTGCTGGCAAAGGGGCGGCTTGAGAAGACGCTGGCCTCACGGCGCAGCGAAGAGATGGACTATTTTATGGCAGTGTTCGTGCCAAGCTTCCATCTTTCGCTGGATGAAATAAGCCAAGATTCTCCGCTTTAGTATCGCCTTTGATGCCCGATGGCGCTTCGCTTATCGGGCCTACTCACTGCAAATGTAGGCCGGATAAGGCGTGACGCCGCCATCCGGCAATGCGCTCAATCAGAACGGGAATAAAACCGGAACCAACAGCACGCAGACAATCATCACCAGCACCGTAAACGGTACGCCTATTTTCAGGAAGTCGCTGAAGCTGTATTTCCCAGGCCCCAATACCAGCGTATTAACCGGTGAGGAGACCGGCGTCATAAAGGCCGCAGAAGCCGCCATCGCCACCACCATCGCAAACGGATACGGCGATACGCCCATCGATTTTGCTGCCGCCAGCGCAATCGGCGCCATCAACACCGCAGTCGCAGTATTGGAAATGAATAGCCCTATTGCCGCGCACATCACAAACAAACAGCCGAGCATCAGATAAGGCCCCTGCCCGCCGCCAATCTCCATAAGCGCTTTCACAATAAGATCCACGCCGCCGGTTTTTTGCAGTGCAAGCGCAAACGGCATCATCCCGACGATCAAGATAATGCTCGGCCAGTGAATTGACTGATAGGCGCTTTGGGCATCAATACAGCGGAATTTCCCCATCAGCAGACAGGCGATAATGGCGGCAATTGGGTTGGGTATTTCATCGGTCAACATCAGCGCAACCATCAGCACCAAGCAGAAAATCGCGTGGGGAGCCTGGCTGTGAGCCGGCGAGGCATCGCTCACTTCGATGGGCAGATTGAGCACCACAAAGTCGCGGCCTTTTTGCGCCAGTTGGCTAATCAACTTCCAGTTGCCGACCACCAGCAGGATATCACCCAACTGCAAAGGTTCATCGACTACCGACCCGTCCAGTGCCTGTCCATCGCGCTTCATGCCGACGATATTCAGCCCATAGAGAGTACGAAAACCAATTTCACGCACGCTTTTACCCAGCAGTTCAGATTCTGGGATCAGTGAGACTTCCGCCATCCCAACATCCAGCGCCTGATCGGAGAAATACTCGCCGCGCAGCACCATCGGATCGAGCATTTGCTCAGCGCAGAATTCGCGTAAATCGATATCGGCATCCGACATATCGATAAGCAGTACGTCGCGAGCGCGGAATTCCGACACCCCATTCACGTTAACAATCACCCGGCGAAAACGACGCCACCGCTCAACGCCGATAATATTCGCGCCGTAGCGCTCACGCAGCTTCAGGTCGTCCAAGCGCTGACCAATCATCGGAGAACCTGGGCGAATCGCTAAACGCCGCGCGCGGCCGGTCAGACGGTACTCTTTAATCAGCGAACGGAAGGTACTGCGTTTACGTCCATCTCGCGTCGTATTGCCCTCATCCCCTTTTAGCATGAAGCGCATAACCAGCATGTAGAAGATGCCGAGCACCAGCACGACCAAGCCAATAGGCGTCACGCTAAAGAAGCCAAATCCTTCCAGACCTTCACGGATAAGTTCACTGTTGATAACCAGATTTGGCGGCGTGGCGACCAGCGTCATCATGCCGCTAATCAGCCCTGCAAAGCTCAGTGGCATCATGAGACGTGAGGGGGAAATGTTCATGCGCATGGAAACGCTCAGCACCACCGGGATGAAGATTGCAACAACGCCGGTTGAGCTCATAAATGCCCCCAGCCCTGCCACGGTCAGCATCAGATAAACCAGCATTTTGGTTTCGCTGCTGCCTGCAACCTCCACCAGCCAGGAGCCCATTTTGGTCGCTACACCGGTGCGTACCAAGCCGTCGCCGATAATAAACAGCGCAGCAATTAGAATAACGTTAGGGTCGCTAAAGCCAGAGAAGGCTTCGCTCAAAGTCAGGGTGCCGCTCAGAACGAACGCCACAATAATGCCTAGCGCGATAGCATCCATGCGTACCTTGCCGGTGGCAAACAGCACCACGGCAATCGCTAACAAACTCAGCACCCAAATCAATTCACCGTTCACAGCACATCCTTGTCATCAAATAAGCGGTAAGGTTTTAATCTAAAAGGCAGCATTTATAGTGACAGAAAAAAGCCCCAACGGTGTGGGGCCAAATCATAAGATCATGCTTTCTGCGTGACGTTCACCAGACCATCAGGCCCTTTTTCAACGCTCAGCGCGGTGAGCGTGGTGAGGACAAAATCCACCTCTAGCAGCTCCGGCGTTTCTGGCGGCACATTGACAGCCGCGACAAGGCAACCGGCAGCCAGCCCCGACTGTACGCCTGCGGGCGCATCTTCGACCACCAGACATTCCTCTGGCTTCAGACCCAGAAGCTGGGCTCCCAGCAAATAAGCATCCGGCTGTGGTTTACCACGCTGCACCTGTTCAGCGGTGACAAACACCTCAGGCTTAGGTAACCCCGCTGCGCGATGACGGGCATGAGCTACCGGGATTGAACCAGAGGTGACAATTGCCCACGGAATAGCGTTAGCGTCCAAGTGCTCCAGCAACTCAACCGCGCCAGGCAATGCCTGAATACCATCAAGATCGGTCGCTTCGATATGCTCTAAGCGCAGAAACTCCGCCTGGATTTCGGACTCCGATTTGCCCGGCATAAAGTGCCTTAACGTGGTAATGGCCTGTTTACCGTGGATATACGCCAACACGGCATCGGGGTCGACGCCATAGCTTTCGGCCCAAAATTGCCATGAGCGTTCCACTACCGCCAATGAGTCCACTAAAGTACCGTCTAAGTCGAAAAGAAAGCCCTTACACTGCACGGAACCTCCCATCAGGCGTTAATAATCTGATTAATTTCGTTGCTGCTCAGATGATACTGGCGCGGACAGGCATGCCACACGTTGAGCATTCGCTGGTATTTATCCCACATCGGTGTTTGCGCGTTAAAGCCGTGAGTGCCCGCGTCGAAGTGGGTATAGCGGCCTTCAATGTTGACCATAAAGCGAACATAGCCGAGGAAACGTGCTTCGGTTGCCGCATCAAAGCCGAGGAAGGTGACGCGACGTTCATCGATGGCCGCGTCGTCTTTCAGATTGGTCCACGAGACATGCAGCGCGTGATACATCTCCATGATGTCGATGACAATACGACAGGTCTCTTCTTTGAGTTCACCAAATTCGCGGTCCAGTTCACGCATCTGTAAACCATAACCGCGCTCAATAATAGTCTGCAAGCGGCGGTAGCGCTCAGCGTTGTCGGGATCAAGCATAGTCATCATTTTGTACTGATTAGACAAAATCAGACGTTGAGCGTGGGTCATTTCCATTTTTCGACTCCTGTTGCGCTTGGCAGCATAAAAAAAGACACAAATATTGTGTCTTCTTTTATATGCGTTTTTCGCATGTAATTACAAATCATCGAGGAAAGTTTTATCCAGTTGTTTGAAGGCGCGCTTAAGCGTGTCAGCTAACGCTTGATAATCAGGCTTGCCTTCAACCGGTGCCAGCGCCTGCCCAGCCTCCTGCAATTTACCGCGCACCTCATAAAACCACTGCAGGGTTGACGGCGGCAGCGGCGTGACGGAGCGCTTACCCAACCACCATAATCCTTGCATCGGCAGACTCAACGCAAAAAGCGCCGTGGCAACGGCCGGGCCAAGCTGCCCGCCAAGGGCGATTTGCCAGCACAGCGTAAAGATAGCCAGCGGCGGCATAAAACGTATGGCGTAGCGGGTCATGCGGATCACGCGGTTCTCAACGAATACCGGTGCAAGGCGCTTTTCCGACGGCCACGTCTTTGAATAGTGCTGCCCGCGGCTAAACAAACTGAAGAAACTAACCGGGTGTTGCTCGGGTGTCGACATGGCTTACCTCAACTTCACATATAAAAATTAAAATATTTTTTAAAACAACAACTGAGCATGACATCGTTCAAAAAATTTTGGCATAGCCCTTGCAATCGGGTATCCTGTGCCAGCCTAAAGTAGCGATATCCTATACGCTCCGGCTTATCAAATTATCGCATATTCTGCCATTGGCTGAAAATTATGCGAAATGACTTAGAATCAATATGTATTTCTTAGATCATGCCCGAAAATTGTTCTGGGCATGATGTTAATCATAAATGTCGGTGTCATCCTGCGCTACGCTTAATGACTCATTGACGTTTTTTTAGCCACGTATCATAAATAGGTACTTCCATGTCGAGTAAGTTAGTACTGGTTCTGAACTGCGGTAGCTCCTCACTGAAATTTGCCGTCATCGATGCAGTAAACGGTGAAGAATACCTCTCTGGTTTAGCCGAATGTTTCCATCTTCCAGAAGCACGTATCAAGTGGAAAATGGATGGCGGTAAACAAGAAGCGGCTTTAGGTGCAGGCGCCGCTCACAGTGAAGCGCTGAACTTCATCGTTAATACTATTCTGGCACAAAAACCAGAACTGTCCGCACAGCTGACCGCTATCGGCCACCGTATCGTACACGGCGGCGAGAAGTACACCAGTTCCGTTGTGATCGACGAATCCGTTATCCAGGGCATCAAAGATTCTGCTTCTTTCGCTCCGCTGCACAACCCAGCTCACCTGATCGGTATTGCTGAAGCGCTGAAATCCTTCCCGCAGCTGAAAGATAAGAACGTTGCCGTATTTGATACCGCGTTCCACCAGACCATGCCAGAAGAATCCTATCTGTATGCTCTGCCGTACAGCCTGTACAAAGAACACGGCATCCGTCGCTACGGCGCACACGGCACCAGCCACTTCTACGTGACTCAGGAAGCAGCAAAAGTACTGAACAAACCGGTTGAAGAACTGAACATCATCACCTGCCACTTGGGCAACGGTGGTTCTGTTTCTGCTATCCGTAACGGTAAATGTGTAGATACCTCCATGGGTCTGACCCCACTGGAAGGTCTGGTGATGGGTACTCGCTCTGGCGATATCGATCCAGCCATCATTTTCCATCTGCATGACGCTCTGGGCATGAACATCGACCAGATCAACAAGATGCTGACCAAAGAGTCTGGCCTCCTGGGTCTGACCGAAGTCACCAGCGACTGTCGTTATGTAGAAGATAACTACCAAGCAAAAGCAGACGCTAAACGTGCAATGGACGTTTACTGCCACCGTCTGGCGAAATACATCGGTTCTTACACTGCACTGATGGATGGTCGTCTGGACGCGGTTATCTTCACCGGTGGTATCGGCGAAAACGCGGCAATGGTTCGCGAACTGTCCCTGGGCAAACTGGGCGTACTGGGCTTCGAAGTTGATCACGAACGTAACCTGGCTGCCCGTTTCGGCAAATCCGGTTTCATCAACAAAGAAGGCACCCGCCCTGCCATCGTTATCCCGACCAATGAAGAATTGGTCATCGCACAAGACGCCAATCGTCTGACTGCCTGATATCACACCGCCAGCTTAGCTGGCGGTGCTGTTTTGTATCCCGCCCGAAACTGGCGGTAACGAAAGAGGATATACCGTGTCCCGTACTATTATGCTGATCCCTACCGGAACCAGCGTCGGCCTGACCAGCGTCAGCCTTGGCGTTATCCGTGCTATGGAACGCAAAGGCGTTCGTCTGAGCGTCTTTAAACCTATCGCTCAGCCCCGCACCGGTGGCGATGCGCCAGACCAGACTACCACCATCGTTCGCGCAAGCTCTTCAACGACGACTGCCGCTGAACCGATGAAAATGTCCCACGTAGAAGCCCTGCTCTCCAGCAATCAGAAAGATGTGCTGATGGAAGAGATCATCGCTAACTACCACACCAACACCAAAGATGCCGAAGTGGTTCTGGTTGAAGGCCTGGTCCCAACCCGTAAGCATCAGTTCGCTCAGTCTCTGAACTACGAAATCGCGAAAACGCTGAATGCGGAAATCGTCTTCGTGATGTCTCAGGGTACCGATACTCCAGAGCAACTGAACGAGCGTATTGAACTGACTCGCAACAGCTTCGGCGGCACGAAAAACACCAACATTACCGGTGTTATCGTCAACAAGCTGAACGCACCAGTTGACGAACAAGGTCGCACTCGCCCGGATCTGTCTGAGATCTTCGACGACTCTTCCACCGCGAAAGTGATTAAAATCGATCCGGCCAAACTGCAAAGCACCAGCACTCTGCCGATTCTGGGCGCAGTGCCGTGGAGCTTCGATCTGATTGCTACCCGTGCAATCGATATGGCGCATCACCTGAACGCCACCGTACTGAACGAAGGCGACATCAATACCCGCCGCGTGAAGTCCGTGACCTTCTGTGCACGTAGCATCCCGCACATGCTGGAGCACTTCCGCGCAGGTTCCCTGCTGGTGACCTCCGCAGACCGTCCTGACGTTCTGGTTGCGGCATGCCTCGCAGCAATGAACGGCGTGGAAATCGGTGCCCTGCTGCTGACCGGCGGCTACGACATGGACCCACGTATCAGCAAACTGTGCGAACGCGCATTTGCTACCGGCCTGCCGGTATTCATGGTGAACACCAACACCTGGCAGACCTCCCTGAGCCTGCAGAGCTTCAACCTGGAAGTTCCGGTTGACGATCACGAGCGCATTGAGAAAGTTCAGGAATACGTTGCTAACTTCATCAACGCTGACTGGATTGAATCCCTGACCGCGACCTCCGAGCGCAGCCGTCGTCTGTCTCCACCTGCATTCCGCTACCAGCTGACTGAGCTGGCGCGTAAAGCCGGCAAACGCGTTGTTCTGCCAGAAGGCGACGAACCACGTACCGTTAAAGCGGCAGCTATCTGTGCTGAACGTGGTATCGCAACTTGCGTTCTGCTGGGCAACCCAGATGAAATCACCCGCGTTGCAGCGTCTCAGGGCGTTGAGCTGGGCGCTGGCGTAGAAATCGTCGATCCAGAAGTGGTTCGCGAAAGCTACGTGGCTCGTCTGGTCGAACTGCGTAAAAACAAAGGGATGACCGAAACCGTTGCCCGCGAACAGCTGGAAGACAACGTGGTTCTCGGTACCCTGATGCTGGAACAAGACGACGTTGACGGCCTGGTTTCCGGTGCGGTTCACACCACAGCGAACACCATTCGTCCACCGCTGCAGCTTATCAAAACTGCACCGGGCAGCTCTCTGGTTTCTTCCGTGTTCTTCATGCTGCTGCCTGAACAGGTTTATGTCTACGGCGACTGCGCGATCAACCCAGATCCAACAGCAGAACAGCTGGCAGAAATCGCTATCCAGTCCGCAGACTCCGCGATTGCCTTCGGTATCGAACCACGCGTTGCGATGCTCTCCTACTCCACCGGCACCTCTGGTGCAGGTAGCGATGTAGAGAAAGTTCGTGAAGCGACTCGTCTGGCACAGGAAAAACGTCCTGACCTGATGATCGACGGTCCTCTGCAGTACGACGCCGCCGTTATGGCTGACGTAGCAAAATCCAAAGCACCGAACTCTCCGGTTGCAGGTCGCGCTACCGTGTTCATCTTCCCAGACCTGAACACCGGTAACACCACCTACAAAGCGGTACAGCGTTCTGCCGACCTGATCTCCATCGGGCCAATGCTGCAGGGTATGCGTAAGCCGGTGAACGACCTGTCTCGTGGCGCGCTGGTAGACGATATCGTCTACACCATCGCTCTGACCGCGATCCAGTCTTCACAGCAGCAGTAATCGTCCCTTTGCCACCCGTTCGCGGGTGGTTATAAGGCGAAAAAAAAATCCGGAAGCGGGAAACCGTTCCGGATTTTTTTATGTCTGCGGTGCGGCCAATTTACTCGGCTTCTTCCTCAACATTCGCTTCATTGTTCGTGTTGCGGGTCATCCACAGCGCCAGCGCCTTAAGCGAGTCATCGGTGAAGTCATCGCAGCGAGCGGTGATCTCTTCCGGTGTCATCCAGCGAACTTCGCTGACTTCTTCTTCTTGCAGAGCAAATGGCCCGTGGGATACACAGCTAAACAGGCTTCCCCATACGCGGCAGTTCTTATCTTCAAAATAAAACTGACCGTGATCGGCAAACGGCACGCCAGCAATCCCTAACTCTTCTTCCGCCTCGCGGCGAGCGGAGTCCAGCAACTGCTCATCAGCCTGGACAACACCCCCAGCGGTGGCATCCAGCATCCCCGGCTGGTAGTCTTTCGTCTGCGTGCGACGCTGCACCAGAATTTTCCCCATGCCGTCATGGACGACGATGTAGGTTGCCCGGTGGCGCAGGCACTGCGCGCGCATTTGTTCACGGCTCGCCTGCGCGACGACCTCATTGTCTTCGTTGACAATATCGACCCATTCCGTGCTTGCCAAATGATTCTGCTCGACCATCAGAAAACCTTAAATTGAAAGCGCTCTTGCGGCGCGTTTTATAATAGATGGGTAACTTACGGATTAATAGCGACCTCTGCAATAACCCGCTGATCATTGAGTGCTAAAACTTGCAGATTGCTTCCGTCCAACAGCCCGTAGCTTGCAGCAAAACCACCTTTAGGAATGCTAACCGAACCGGGATTAAATAAGAATATCTCACCGCGCTTTTCTGCCACCGGCAGGTGCGTATGGCCAAAAATCAGCACATCGCCGGACGCCAGCGGTGGGAGATTGTCAGGTCCATAAAGGTGTCCGTGGGTCAGGAATAACCTCTGCCTTTCCGTTAACACCTGCTGCCAAGCGGCAGTGATGGGAAAGTGGAGAAGCATCTGGTCCACTTCGCTATCGCAGTTGCCGCGAACGGCAATAATTCGCTCTGCCACGCTGTTCAGACGCTCGGCGACCTGGGCGGGCGCATATCCTTCCGGGAGCGCGTTTCGCGGCCCATGATTAAGCACATCGCCCAGAATCACCAGCCATTTTGCGCCGCTGTTCGCAAACAACGTAAGAACGCGCTCCGCTGCGGGCAACGAGCCATGAATATCCGATGCAAACATCAGCTTCATTAATCAAATCCCTACAATAAAAGTCCCTGCTATCATAATGGATTACATCTTACTTTTCAGCCTACACGTTTGACTGATAACGCCGCATACCGCTGTACGGAGGCACGCTGCCACTGGAAAGCGGCATAGTCAGCCAGCATTTCCGGAACATCGTCACCGTTGAGCACTAGGCGATTAAGCATTAACGCGAGGTCACTATCGGCGATACACCATTCACCAAACAGATTCTGGTTACCGTGAGCAAGAAGCACGCTGGCGGTGTCAAACAGTTTAGCCGCGCTTTGACGCCCAGCTTCGCTCAAAGGTGCTTTTTTCACCCCGGCAAAAACGACTTCAGTGGAACGCTCTTCTCGGATTGGCATCAGGTCGCTGCGCAGCCAAGCTTGAACCTGGCGGGCGCGAGCGCGTTTTTTCAGATCATGAGGATACAAACGCTCCCATTCAGGAGGCGCAAAACGTTCGTCAAGATATTCGGTAATGGCAGAAGATTCGCTCAGTTCAAATCCATCGACATCGAGCAATGGCACCCGACGGGTGGCGTTATACCCTTTCCATCCCGGCTTTAGATGTTCACCGACACCAAGATTGACAGTTTTGAGAGTGAATGGCAGCCCCTTTTCCTTCAGGGCAATGTACACGGACATCACGTAAGGGGAGAAAAAATCAGAGTCTGACCAAAGCGTTATCACAGGCTGGCTCATAGCGCGTCCTCAATCACAAACAAAAGATGCACGAACGATAGGCGCTGAAAATGAATGCCCATCTAACATAATAGCCAAAATAACCTGTCTACCCAGCGATGTCACTTGCCCACAACATGAGGATTTTGCAATCAGCCCCCCTTTATTTTGGCGTCAGACACTGCTGCGATAAAGAGGCTTTCGTGTATGATGCAGAAACAACAAAAAGTAAGGAGATTACCTGCAATGTCTCAGTCCAACGCCATTATTCGTATTAAAAACCTCCGCCTGCGGACGTTTATCGGCATTAAAGAAGAAGAGATTGCCAACCGCCAGGACGTGGTCATCAACATTGAAATTCGCTATCCGGCCGAAAAGGCGCGCAATAGCGAAGACATTAACGATGCGCTGAACTACCGAACGATTACCAAGAGCATTATTCGCCACGTGGAGAATAACCGATTCTCTTTGCTAGAAAAATTAACTCAGGATGTGCTCGATATCGCACGCGAACATCACTGGGTCACTTATGCTGAAGTGGAGATCGATAAAGTTCACGCGCTACGCTATGCCGATTCGGTATCCATTACCTTAAGCTGGCAACGCTAGGCGCTCCTTCGCTGGGAGGTCGCATGAAGATTCTGATAACCGGTGGCACCGGCCTCATTGGCCGTCATCTTATTGTGCGGTTATTAACGCTGGGCCACGCGGTCTGTGTGGTCACGCGTTCTCCAGAAAAAGCGCGCCAGAGACTCGATGGGCGCGTTGAGATTTGGCCCGGACTACAGAATATTTCATCACTTGACGGTATCGATGCCGTCATTAATCTTGCCGGTGAGCCCATTGCCGACAAGCGTTGGACTGAGGCGCAAAAGCAGAAACTTTGCGACAGCCGTTGGATCCTAACCCAGCGCATTAGCGAGTTGATACAGGCCAGCGCCACCCCGCCTGCGGTGCTGATTTCCGGCTCAGCTACAGGCTATTATGGCGATCTCGGTGAAGTGGTCGTCACCGAAGAAGAGCCACCGCATAACGAGTTTACCCATAAACTGTGCGCACGCTGGGAGCAAATTGCCTGCAGCGCGCAAAGTGAGCATACCCGAGTCTGCCTGCTGCGAACCGGGGTTGTTCTCGCCGCCAAAGGCGGAATTCTGGGGAAAATGCTCCCCCCGTTTAAGCTAGGTCTCGGTGGCCCTATCGGCAACGGTCGGCAGTATCTAGCATGGATACACATCGACGATATGGTCAACGGCATTCTCTGGCTGCTCGATAACGATCTCCGGGGACCATTTAACATGGTTTCACCCTATCCGGTCCGCAACGAGCAGTTCGCCCATGCGCTGGGACATGCCTTAGATCGCCCGGCAATTTTACGCGTGCCAGCCAGCGCAATGCGCCTATTGATGGGAGAGTCTTCCGTGCTGGTTCTCGGCGGCCAGCGGGCGCTACCTAAACGGCTGGAGGCTGCTGGATTCAGTTTCCGCTGGTACGACTTGGACCAAGCGCTGGAAAATATTCTCGGTAAGCGACGCTGATTGCTGCGGTGATGGCGTCTTTGCTATCACCGCCTTTCTTTCTGGAAGTCCCCTCGCATTTCATTACTCCCTCTCATTAACCCATTTGCTAAACGTGAGCTCGATTCCAACGTGAATCATCACCGTTTGTCATAACGGCGCGTGGACAAATATGCAGCAAATGACCGTTGACATTCGTCAACATCAGGTAAATACTTTGCGGGATACATTGATGAAGGAACATCCGGATAAACATATCAGAGCAGCCATTGAATATGCACTTGATCATGGCTGGCTATTCCACGGAGGGGGCAAAAGCGCGCACTGTTTTGGGCGACTAAAATGCGGTATTGCTGAACACCGCGAACATATGATGAGTGTCTGATCTACGCCGGCGGTACCGCTGCATCATGCGCGACAAATTATGCGTATGGTTGACAGCTGCCAGCCTAAATACGCGAAACAATAGGGACAAGGAACGATGCCGTTATTTAATTTTACCCTGACGCTTTCCGGCGTCACTAGCAACACACAGGGGCTGGAAGATGCGCTGTATGCCGCGCACTGTAACGATGCCTTAATCTGCTTTTATGGCACCGCGGTGTACCTCGATTTTGACCGCGAAAGCGACACTCTGGAGCAGGCGATACTCTCCGCCATTAAGGATATTGAATCTGCATCCGCGCTGGATGCTCGCGTTGAATCCGTAGACGCCACGTTGGTTGGGTTAAGCGACATCGCTGAGCTTACCGGCGTTTCCCGGCAGGCTATCTCATTGCTAAAAGATGGCGCTCGTGGCACGGGGCAGTTTCCCGGCCCGATACAACGGGTGAAGGGCAGCTCTCCGTTATGGCGCTGGCAAACCATCGTTGAATGGCTGATTGCAGAAGGTCGGATACCGGCAGATTCCCCTATGGCGGCCCACGCGCAAACGCTCGATAGCCTGAATTTGGCGCTACAGCTGCGCGCATCTCGGGAGAGCCAAACGGTGCTTCACTATTTTCAGGGGCTAAACAGCCGCCTGCTGCCAGGCAGTTAACCCCCTGTTATTGCGGTCATTCAGGTGCTAAGGTAATTCTTTATTGCGCTTACCGGCATTCTGATGGCAACTCTTAACACCGCACGTTTATTGCTTTCACCCTTCACGGAACTCGACTGGCTTTTTTTCCTCTCACTTCGACAAAACCCTGAAGTGATGCGCTTTATGGGAGAAGTGCTGGATGAAGAGGCCATTCGTGGGGTGTTTAGGCATCGATGTAACGAGCCTGGAATATTCGTCATCCGCGATGCGAGCGGGGCTGCCATTGGGGATATTGGTCTGAGAGTCAGCCACAAATATCCGCATGAAGCTGACGTCGGGTACGCGTTATTGCCGCAGGCTCAAGGCAAGGGGTATGCCAGCGAAGCGCTCAACACCATCTGCGACTACGGTTTTGGCACGCTTGCACTGAATGCCATCAATGCATGGGTGTTGGCCGATAATCATGGTTCGTCACGGCTGTTAGAAAAACGGGGTTTTGTCCGTACACAGGTACTGGAAAAAGCGTATCAGCTTCATGGCAGGTATTACGACGATTGGGTATACCGACTGGAAAACGCCCCTACGACAAAGTAAGGGCAATAGTGACTTATTTCAGCGCACCGCTCAGGAACTGCTGTAGGCGTGCGCTTTTCGGGTTACCAAATACCTCATCCGGTGCGCCCTCTTCCTCAATTTTACCTTGGTGAAGGAAAATCACATGCGAGGAAACATGGCGAGCGAAGCCCATTTCATGGGTCACCACCACCATCGTTTTTCCCTCTTCCGCCAGTTTTTGCATGATCCGCAGAACTTCACCGACAAGCTCAGGATCCAGCGCAGAAGTCGGCTCATCAAAGAGCAGCACTTCCGGCTCCATCGCCAGCGCACGGGCAATAGAAACACGCTGTTGCTGACCTCCAGAAAGATGCACCGGGTATTTAATCTGCTGGCGTTCATCAATACCCACTTTCGCGAGGTATTTCATCGCCCGCTCGCGGGCTTCCTGCTTACTCAGCCCCAGAACTTGAATAGGCGCTTCCATCACGTTCTCCAGCACCGTCATATGGCTCCAGAGATTAAAGTGTTGGAAGACCATCGTCAGACGAGTGCGCAGCATCCGCAGCTGGTTTTTATCCGCAACCTTGAGCTGACCATCGGTATCGCGCACGAGGCCGATATTCTGCCCGTTGACGATTATGGAGCCTTCACTCGGTTTTTCGAGGAAGTTGATGCAGCGAAGGAAGGTACTTTTGCCCGATCCGGATGAGCCGATAATGCTTATCACATCACCCGCCGCCGCATTAAGCGAGACGCCCTTCAGCACTTCCTGCTCGCCATAGCGTTTGTGCAGGTCGATTACATTAAGTTTTTTATCAGACATCATATTCTCAGTGCGTAGAAGACGGTTTCATATGCTGTAACCAGCGCTTTTCCGCTTTGCGGAACAGACTTATCAAGACATACGAAATGATCAAGTACAGTACGGCCGCAATCCCAAAGGCGGTAAAGGGCTGATAGGTCGCGGAGTTAATATCGCGGGCAATTTTCAGCAGGTCGGGCACCGTCGCGGTAAACGCCAGCGCCGTCGAGTGCAGCATCAGGATCACTTCGTTGCTGTAGGCCGGCAACGCAATACGCAATGCCGATGGCAGGATAATGCAGCGATAGAGCTTAAACGACGAGAAGCCGTAGGCCCGAGCCGCCTCTATTTCACCAGCAGGTACCGAACGAATGGCACCGGCAAAAATCTCGGTGGTGTAAGCGCAGGTATTGAGCGTTAAGGCCAACACCGTACAGTTCAGGCCGCTGCGGAAAAAGGCATTAAGCATCTCGGTGCCTTTGACGATTTCCAGCGTATACATCCCGGAATAGAACACCAACAGCTGCACATACAGCGGCGTGCCGCGAAAAATGTAGGTAAACAGCCAGACTGGGAATTTGATGTACTTATTGCTGGAAACGCGCGCAATGGCGAGGAAAAGCGCCATAAAACCGCCCATCACCACCGACAACACCAGCAGCCAAAGGGTAATGGCCACGCCGGTAAAACGATAGCCGTCGCTCCACAGCAGCGATTTCCAGTACTCCTGAATAATCTCAATCACAGGTCAGCCCTCTTCACACCCACGGAATAGCGGCGTTCGAGCAGCAGCAACACGCCATTGGAAACGGTAGTAAACAACAGATAAATCAATCCGCAGACGATGGCGAAGTAGAACGGTTCCCAAGTACTTTTCCCTGCAAGCTGAGTGGCTTTGACCACATCTTCCAGACCAAGCAACGACACCAGCGCAGTGGCTTTTAAAATCACCTGCCAGTTGTTACCAATGCCAGGCAGCGCATAGCGCATCATGGCCGGAAACAAAATACGTCGGAAGGTTTGCGGGCCGGTAAAGCCAAACGCCGTAGCAGCTTCAATATGCCCTTTCGGCACCGCCATAAAAGCGCCACGGAAAGTTTCGGTGAAGTAGGCACCGTAGATAAAACCAAGGGTGATGATCCCGGCTATCATCGGGTCGATATCAAATTGTGATAATCCGAGAGAGTCGGTGACCAGATTAAGCGCCATCTGCAAGCCGTAAAAAATCAGCAGCATCAGGACTAAGTCGGGCACGCCACGAATCAGCGTGGTGTAACCCTCAAAAATTAACGCCAGTACGCGATTTTGGGAGAGCTTTGCTCCCGCACCAACCAGACCAATAAGCACGGCCAGAACCACTGAGCTTAAAGCCAGCTCAAGGGTTACAACGGCGCCCTGAAAAATAACCTGCGAAAACCCGTACAGCATGCTGCCAGCCCTATCTTGACGCCCATCGCCAGGCCGCGCCTATGCGATGGGTTACTCGTGATGATTACTCGCCGTAAACGTTAAAATCGAAGTACTTTTTCGCCAGCTTGTCGTAAGTGCCGTCAGCGCGCATCTCAGCAAATGCCTTGTTCAGCGCGTTCAGCAGTTCAGTATCGTCTTTACGCAGCCCCATACCGGTGCCAACCCCAAACAGTTTTTCGTCTTTAATCGACGGGCCACCGAACTGGTAGTCTTTGCCAATAGGCTGTTTCAGGAAACCTTCACTCGCCGCCACTTCGTCCTGGAATGCCGCATCAATACGACCGGCAGTCAGGTCAGAGTAGATATTGTCCTGCCCCTGGTAAGAGACAATTTCAATACCTTTTGGCGCCCAGTGTTCGTTACCGTAGGTTTCTTGAGTCGTACCCTGTAACACGCCAACGCGCTTGCCTTTCAGCGTGGCGAGATCTGGCGTTACCGAGGAACCTTTTTTCACTACCAGACGGGAGTCGGCGGCGTACAATTTGTCGGTAAAGGCGATTTCCTGCTGGCGTTTTTCAGTGATCGACAACGATGACATAATGGCATCGATTTTCTTCGCTTTCAGAGAGGGGATCAGAGCGTCCAGCGGGTTTTCCACGAAGGTACATTGTGTCTGGATGCGCTTACAGAGCTCTTTTGCCAGATCAATGTCAAAACCCACTAATTCACCCTGTGCATTTTTTGACTCGAACGGCGCATACGTTGGGTCAGTACCAATACGCACTTTTTGTGGAATTGCTGCAAACGCGCTTGAAGCTGAAGCAAGCGCCAAGACCAGAGAAAAAGATAATGCCAGTTTTTTCATATTATCCTCAACAGACGGTAATTCTTGTGGGTTTTTTAGAAATAATCTGAGCAGTTATCGTGCCATCTTTCGGCCCATCAAGGCAAAGCATTCTGCCCTTCCTGATGGCTTTTTTCTCATTAAAAATGCTTAATTATGCAACCATGCGCGATTTTTGTGCAATCAACGCACCATCGTGGTGCACTACAAGATTCATGCACCACGATGATACATACTGAGCGGTTAGTCGCCGTAGACGTTAAAGTTGAAATACTTCTTCGCCATTTTGTCGTAGGTGCCGTCAGCGCGCAGTTCCGCCAGCGCTTTATCAAACGCGGCTTTCAGCTCTGCGTCGTCTTTACGCAGACCTACCCCGGTACCATCGCCGAAGAATTTCTTGTCTTTTACCGACGCCCCTGCAAACTCAAAGTCTTTACCCGCAGGCTGCTTGAGGAAGCCCTCGCTGGCCGCAACTTCATCCTGCAATGCAGCATCCAGACGACCGGCCGCCAAATCGGAGTAGATCAGATCCTGGTTCTGGTAGGCCACGACATCAATGCCTTTGCTGCGCCAGTTTTCGTTAGCATAAGCTTCCTGCGTTGAACCCTGCAGCACGCCGATATGTTTGCCTTTCAGCGCATCAAGGGTCGGTAAAATCGCCGAGCCTTTTGCCGCAATCAGACGCGAGTCCGCCGCATACAGTTTGTTAGAGAAAGCGATTTCCTGCTGGCGTTTTTCAGTAATGGATAATGAGGAGATAATTGCGTCAATTTTCTTTGCTTTCAGCGACGGGATTAGCGCGTCAAAATCGCTACCTACCCAAGTACACTTAATGCTGGCGCGTTTGCACATTTCATTGCCCAGATCGATATCAAAGCCGACAAAATCGCCTTTGGCATCTTTCGAGGAGAACGGTGCATAGGTGGCATCAGTACCAATACGAATGCTCTGTGGCAGTGCTGCAAATACGCTGGAGGCGCTGCTGAAACCCAACAGCAAAGAGAGAGCCAGAATCGTCTTCTTCATACGTTCCCCTATTAAATCGTGATGTCGTTAACTACTGATAATTATGTTGTGTGTGTCTGCAAAACCTTATCTGCATCTTCTGTGCCATCTTTAACGCGAACAAACCACAACGTTAAATATGTTAATAAAAAGATAACAAAAGGTAATCATAGAGGAAGATATCAGCCACAGCGCATAAATCGAGCACAAATAGACGATCAGGATGATTAAATATCGAGGATTTGATCGGCGTTGCAGAATTGCCCTGAAACAGGGCAAAAGATGCACGGTGCACTCCGCTTGGGCGCGATTACGCCCCGGTCCAGCGGGTGAAGAGATCTTCTGGCAAAGAGATGTCAAAGAGGTCCAGCACGCGGTTTACGGTCTGGTTAATCACATCATCTAGCGTTTGTGGACGGTGATAAAACGCGGGAACAGGTGGCATGATAATCGCACCAATTTCAGCCGCCTGAGTCATCAAACGCAGGTGCCCCAGATGCAGCGGTGTTTCTCGCACGCAAAGTACCAACTGACGGCGCTCTTTAAGCACCACATCTGCGGCACGCGTCAGCAGACCATCGGTATAGCTGTTGACGATCCCAGAGAGCGTCTTAATTGAACAAGGCAGAATAACCATACCGGACGTTTTAAACGAACCTGACGAGATACTGGCGCCGATATCGCGGGCATCATGCACCACATCTGCCAGCGCTTGAACCTCACGGAGCGTAAAGTCTGTTTCCAACGCCAGCGTCTGTCGCGCGGCCTGGCTCATCACCAGATGCGTTTCCACATCAGGAAGAGTGCGCAGCACCTGCAACAATCGCACGCCGTAAATGGCGCCGCTGGCGCCTGAAATACCAATGATGAGTCGTTTCACACTAACCGCCTTGTTTCCGTATTGATGCAGACTTTGCCGGATTACGGAGCCAGACGCAACTAGCAGGCAGTAGGCAATAAAAAAGCCGGATGGCAGCTACGCCTTATCCGGCCTACGAGGAGGCAGACTCGGGCCGGATAAACGCTATCCGACCTGCCCTGTCTTAACCTTCGTTGTGCATCTCTAAGTTTTCCACTTCATTTTGCAACAGCATGGCCTTGGCATCGTCGTTGCGCAGTGAGTCGAGAAAATCAAGATAAGCTTGGTCAACGTCTTTGGTGACATACACGCCGTTGAACACCGAGCATTCAAATTGCTGAATTTCCGGGTTCTCTGCGCGTACCGCCTCAATGAGATCGTTGAGATCTTGGAAGATAAGCCCATCGGCTCCGATGATCTGGCGAATTTCGTCCACTTCACGACCATGTGCAATCAGCTCAGTCGCGGTAGGCATATCAATGCCATAGACGTTCGGGAAGCGAATTTCCGGTGCGGCAGAGGCCAGATAGACCTTCTTCGCGCCGGCTTCACGCGCCATTTCGATAATCTGTTCAGAGGTGGTGCCACGCACGATGGAATCATCGACCAGCAGCACGTTCTTACCGCGGAACTCAGCACGGTTAGCATTCAGCTTACGGCGTACGGATTTACGACGCAGTTGCTGACCCGGCATGATAAAGGTACGGCCAACATAACGGTTTTTCACAAAACCTTGGCGGTACGGTTTATCCAGAATACGCGCGATTTCCAATGCGATATCGCAAGAGGTTTCCGGAATCGGGATAACCACGTCAATATCTAAATCTTCCCACTCGCGGGCGATTTTTTCGCCAAGCTTAGTCCCCATATTGACGCGGGCGCTATAGACGGAAATCTTGTCGATAAAGGAGTCCGGGCGCGCAAAGTAGACGTACTCGAACAGGCACGGATTGCTCACCGGGTTGTCAGCACACTGACGGGTGAACAACTGCCCTTTCTCGGTGATATAGACCGCTTCGCCCGGTGCCACGTCGCGCAGGAATTCAAAGCCCAGCGTATCAAGTGCCACGCTTTCAGAGGCCACCATGTACTCGGTGCGGCCATCGCCAATATCACGCTTGCCCAGCACCAGCGGGCGGATGCCGTTAGGGTCGCGGAAAGCTACCATGCCATGACCGATAATCATTGCCACGCAGGCATATGCCCCACGGATCTGACGGTTGGTCGCAGCAATTGCGGCGAAAATATTGTCGGCTTCCAGCGGATAATGGCGGAAGTTATCCAGCTCACTGGCGAAGATATTGAGCAGGATTTCAGAATCAGAAGTGGTGTTGATGTGACGGCGTTTTTCTTCAAACAGCTTTTGACGTAACTCATGCGCATTGGTCAGATTGCCGTTATGCGCAAGCGTAATACCATACGGCGAGTTAACGTAAAAAGGCTGAGCTTCAGAAGCGCTGGAGCTGCCCGCCGTTGGGTAACGCACGTGGCCAATACCCATGTTGCCCTGCATACGCTGCATGTGGCGAGCTTCAAAGACATCACTGACCATGCCGTTTGCCTTACGCAACCGGAAGCAGTTGTTGGCATCAATGGTGATGATGCCAGCGGCATCCTGTCCACGGTGCTGCAGCACCGTTAGCGCATCATAAATCGACTGGTTAACCGGCATGACACCGGCGATACCGACAATACCGCACATACGTCTTTTCCTCGTTAAGCAACGACCCAAAGTTTATACTTTGGGCAAGAAACTTGACGAGCTTTGAAGGTATTCAAAAAACCATCTGATAACCGGAGAAAAATAGGGAATAAACTGCGAATGTAGCCAGTCATCGCTCTTCGCCATCCCGGTAAAAGTGTCGAGGAAGAACAGGATAGCGGCGATAATCAGCACCCCACGTAAAGCGCCAAAGCAGATCCCCAATACCCTATCTGTACCCGACAAACCGGTCTTTTCCACCAGTTGGCCTATCACGTAGTTGACGATAGCACCAACGATGAGCGTTACGATAAACAGCGCCGCAATCGCTATCCCATTTCTAACCCGTTCATCTTCAAAGCCCGTAAACCAGACGGACAGTTCCGTGTAGTAATGGCTAGCAACGTAGAAGGCACAGCCCCAGGTTACCAACGATAATGCTTCACGAACAAAGCCGCGGATAAGGCTCACTAAGCAAGAAAAGCCCAGCACCGCGATAATGGCATAATCAATCCAGACCATAAATGTCCCACGATTTTACGCCCTGTCATCCAGTTCGGGCGCATTCTAACAGAAAAAGAAAACGTTTGCGTAGGGATTTCCTTCCCCGGCGTAAATAAAAAATGGCGCTGAAAAAATATTCAACGCCACTAATTTGGGCCCACACCCACGGGCAAATATAATGCCCCTCATCCCACTGTGGGAAGGGTTTGGGTGAAGGTTTAAGCTGCGTTAGTTCGGGGTATACCCCATCACTACACCGCTTAACCCCGACAGCTGTTTCAGTTCTCCAAGCGAACCTTTCAGCTTATCTTTTGAGGCCTCTGGCCCCACCAGAATGCGGGTGATTTTACCCTGAACCGGTGTGGATGGCGATGTGTAAGCGCGGTAACCCGCCCCGCGCAAACTAGCGACAATTTCATTCACCTTATCGGCGTTCTTCAACGCACCCAACTGCACCACATAAGCTTTGCCCACCGGCGCGGCACTCTCTTCCGGCACCGCTTTTGGCGGCGGGGTGGCGGCAACCTGTTCAGTTACCGGCTGCGGTTTAGGTTTTGGTTTTTCGACAGGTTTCGGTTTAGGGAGATCCGCCGCCGGCGGGATCTGTTCGAGATCGCCATTGCCGTTAACGGCAAGGCGACTGGAATCCAATGATGGCGCTGCCGCGTCACCCGCCCTCACCTCTTCCGCTGCACCTTCAGGCGGTTGCGCGGGCAAGGCTTGAGTGGCAGTTGGCAGCATATCAGGTTCGTCGCGGTCGCCAGGTTTTGGCACCAGTGGAATCGCCGCAAACTCATCCTGATAATGTTTTTTTTGCCCGTCAAGAAGCCCAGGCAGCACGATAACGCCCAAGGCAACTAATACTATCGTCCCGACAAGACGGTTCTGAAACTTACTTGCCACCCGCTATCCCCGTGTCCAACTCTTCCATCACATGCGCTACCGTGTGGAACGAACCACACACCAGCACCGTATCATCAGGCGTCGCGTCGGCCATTGCGGCGCGCCATGCCAGCGCCACGCTTGCAAAGACGGTACCTGCGCGCAGATGTTCACGCAATTGTTCCGCCGTCGCCCCGCGCGGCCCTTCAAGCGGCGCACAATACCAGTCGTCCACGACCGCCTCTAAGCACGCCAGCGTACCGGCGATGTCCTTATCATGCAGCATACCAATAACCGCCCGTACTCGCCCAGTTTTCGGCAGCGATTTGAGACGTCCAGCAAGGTAGGCCGCCGCATGCGGGTTATGGGCGACATCTAAAATGACGCGAGGTTCTGTTTGGATGACCTGGAAGCGGCCCGGCAAAATCGCATTGGCAATGCCACTACGAATGGCTTCATCGCTCACCACAAGCCCGCTGGCACGCAGCGCAGCCAGCGCCGTGGCGGCATTCGGCTGCGGCACGTTTGGCAGCGGTAGACCGCGTAATTCGCCCTGCGTATCGCTAAACGTCCAGCTATCGGCTTCCACCGTATAGCGCCAGTCAACATCACGCTGCAGTAATACTGCGCCTTTCTCCCGCGCGACATCAGCAATAGTATGTGGCATATCCGGTTCGCCCACCACTGCCGGACGCCCGCCGCGGAAGACGCCCGCTTTTTCACGACCGATGCTTTCGCGATCTGGTCCCAGCCAGTCGGTATGGTCTAAAGCAATACTGGTCACCACGGCGACGCTGGCATCAACGATGTTTGTCGCATCGAGGCGACCACCCAGCCCGACTTCCAGAATCACCACGTCTACCTGCGCTTGCTTAAACAGCCACAGCGCCGAGAGGGTGCCGTATTCAAAATAGGTCAAAGAGGTCTCGCCGCGTGCCGCTTCAATCGCTGCAAACGAGGCAGTATGCGCGCTTTCGGCAAGCTCCTCGCTCTTTACGCGAACGCGTTCAGTATAACGAACCAGATGCGGAGAGCTGTAAACGCCGACCTTATAGCCTGCGGCTATCAGAATCGTTTCCAGCGTACGGCAGGTCGTACCTTTACCGTTAGTCCCCGCGACCGTAAATACAAACGGCGCAGGCTGAAGCACGTCCAATTGACCCGCCACTAAGCTGACGCGAGCCAGACCGAGGTCGATAGTTTTAGCGTGAAGGTTTTCCAGATAAGAAAGCCACGTAGCCAGGGGCGACGTGGCCTGAGGAATAAGATGTTTTTCCATGATGCCCGCAACTTTCAACGGTGAATAAAAGCAAGGTGAGTAATAGCAAAAAGGGCAGCGCCGCTCGGCCCTGCCCTTTGCATTATCAGGCCTCTGGTTCCTGATCCGGTACCGGCGGTACCACCACGCTTTCACGCGGCGCATCCGGGTTTGGTGCCGGGAGATTCATCAACTTCGCCAGAATACTGGCAAGCTTCAGACGCATTTCCGGACGGCGAACGATCATATCAATCGCCCCCTTCTCAATGAGGAACTCGCTGCGCTGGAAGCCCGGCGGCAGTTTCTCACGAACGGTCTGTTCGATAACGCGAGGACCGGCAAAACCAATCAGCGCTTTCGGCTCAGCGATGTTGAGATCGCCCAGCATCGCGAAGCTTGCAGAGACGCCACCCATGGTTGGGTCGGTCAGCACGGAAATGTACGGCAATCCGCGTTCCTGCATTTTCGCCAGCGCCGCAGAAGTTTTCGCCATCTGCATCAGCGACATCAGCGCTTCTTGCATACGTGCGCCGCCTGATGCGGAAAAACAGATAAGCGGGCAGCTATCTTCCAGCGCCTGCTCAACGGCACGGACAAAGCGCGCACCGACAACGGAACCCATCGAGCCGCCCATAAAGGAGAACTCAAAGGCCACAGCGACAACAGGCATTGTGTGCAGGGTGCCTTTCATGGCAACCAGCGCATCTTTTTCGCCCGTTTCTTTCTGCGCAGAAACTAATCTGTCTTTATACTTTTTAGAGTCACGGAACTTCAGCACGTCTTTCGGCTCAAGTTCGCTACCCAGTTCTACCAGGGACCCTTCATCTAATACGCTGTGCAGGCGATTACGCGCTGACATACGCATATGATGGTCGCACTTAGGGCAAACCTCGAGGTTACGCTCCAATTCAGCGCGATACAAAACCTGACCACAGCTATCGCACTTGGTCCATACCCCTTCCGGGATGCTCGCCTTGCGGGTAGGTGTGATGTTGCTTTTAATTCGTTCAATCCAGCTCATTGATAACCTTTCTGCCTGAACCTGGTCGATGCCAGTTTTGCCATTAAGGGGGCGCGCATAATGCCACTTTTGCCCCTCATAGACCATGAATGTTGCACATTAAAACATAACAGCCCGAAACTTGGCATAAAAAAGTGGTCGAACCGCGAAACATGCCGTAACAGGGCACGGCTGAATCGTGCCCTCTGTGCTTGGTTTATTTTGCCTGCTTTGCAGCAGCCCGACGGTGGCGGATAACTTCGATAACGCCCGGCAAGATCGACAGCACGATAATCGCGACGATCAACAGCTTCAGGTTTTCCTGCACAATCGGCAGATCGCCAAACAGGTAGCCCGCGTAAGTAAACAGCAGCACCCACAGCAGCGCACCGGTCACGTTATAGAACGCAAAATGACGATAGGACATATGCCCCATTCCCGCCACAAATGGCGCGAATGTTCTAACGATAGGCACAAATCGCGCCAGAATAATGGTTTTTCCACCATGTTTATCGTAGAAGGCGTGAGTCTTATCTAGGTAGCTGCGACGGAAAATCTTCGAATTGGGGTTGCTGAACAGTTTTTCACCAAACAATCGCCCAATGGTGTAGTTCACCGCATCGCCGACAATCGCCGCTATCACCATCAACAGCACCATCAGGTGCACATTGAGATCGTTCGTCGGCAGCGCAGAGAGCGCACCGGCCACGAACAGCAGTGAGTCGCCAGGCAGGAACGGCGTAACCACAAGCCCAGTTTCGCAAAACAGGATCAAGAACAGAATGGCATAAACCCAGACGCCATATTG
The DNA here is from genome assembly GCF_040932435.1 of Kluyvera sp. STS39-E. Lineage (NCBI taxonomy): Bacteria > Pseudomonadati > Pseudomonadota > Gammaproteobacteria > Enterobacterales > Enterobacteriaceae > Kluyvera > Kluyvera sp. STS39-E. The sequence continues at coordinate 337,100 of NZ_JBFQGA010000004.1, forward strand.
CGCGACCAGTTCAGCCAGATGCACATCAATATGCAGGATGAAATCAATTAAAAAACGGATAAGATCCATATTGTTTTAGCCCCAAATGACTACATTAGTCCGCCAGGAAAAGCGGCCCCATCGGCACGGAAGGCAGTTCAAAGTGCGCGGGGTAGTCTACCGCCACCAGGTACAGCCCTTCCGCTTTCGCCGTCGCGGCGGCAAGCGTCCTGTCTTTTGCCGCCAGCAGTTCTGCAATCCAGCTCTCCGGCTGGTTTCCTGAGCCAACTTCCATCAGGCTGCCAACAATATTCCTTACCATATGATGCACAAAGGCATTCGCTTTGATGTCCACCACGATATACGCGCCATAGCGCGTCACATTGATGTGCATAAGATTGCGCCACGGCGTGCGTGACTGACACTGCACCGCCCGAAACGAGGTGAAATCATTCTCGCCCAGCAGACTTTGCGCCGCGCGGTGCATCCGCTCGGCGTCCAGCGGCTGGTGATAATGCGTCACCCCCTGTCCCAACACCGCCGGACGCAGCCGGTGGTTGTAAATAATGTAGCGATAACGACGCGCCGTCGCGCTAAAGCGCGCGTGAAAATCGTCGGGAACAGCTTTCACCCAACGAACCGCTATGTCACTAGGCAAATTCGCATTTACGCCCAATGTCCATGCCACGTCTTTACGCGCCGCATGGGTTTCGAAGTGCACAACTTGACCGGTACCGTGTACACCGGAATCGGTGCGTCCGGCGCAATACACGCTAATCGGTTCGTTCGCCACCTGCGAGAGCGCTTTTTCCAGCTTCTCCTGCACGCTGCGTACTTCGTTTTGCCGCTGCCAGCCGTAGTACTTGCTGCCGTCGTATTCAATGCCCAGCGCAATACGATAGACCGGCAGTTGCTCCATTCCGGACATTAGTACATATACTCCTGCACCAGCTTCTCAGCCGTTTTCACCGCCATCAACGCGCCGCCGAAACGGACGTTATCGGCAACCGACCAGAACTGAACCTGCTCCGGCATACCATAATCGTTGCGGACACAGCCGACAGAAAGGTGCGCACTGTTGGTCGCATCGCCAACCTGCGTTGGGAACTCGCCCTCTTCAGACAGCGCGATATCTTCGCCACGATTAAACGCGTCACGCGCTTCTTCCGCTGCCAGCGGACGCATTGCTTCGAAGGAGACCATCTGTGCGAGACCATAGAAGACCGGTGATTGAACGCAGTTAGCGGAAATCATCAGGCCATCGTCCTGCAGAACTTTACGCACTTGGTCAACAATGCGACGTTCGTCAGGCACGCTCCCTTCCCGGTCTGGCAGCATCGGCAACATGTTGAACGCCAGCTGGCGGCCAAAGAAGTCGTCTTCATCAATCGGTATACCGTTCAGCAGCTTAGCGCTCTGCCCGGCCAATGCGTCGACCGCCTTTTTACCGTGTGCAGAAGCAGAGAGCAGACTGGTCACGCTGATGCGCGACAGGCCGCCGTCATCAATCAGTGGCTTCAACGCGCTCAAAAGCTGGCTGGTCTGGCAGTCGGCGACGGCAATCAGATTGCGGTTACGGTAGTCAGCAAGGGCAGATGGGTTTACATCAGGAACCACCAGAGGCACATCCGGCTCTAAGGCAAATAGGCCGCTGAGATCGATAATCAGGCAGCCCGCGTTACTCGCGTCTTCGACGTAGGCTGCGGTCGCTTCCTGACCTGCCACAAAGAACGCCAACTGCGCCTGAGTCCAGTCGAACTCCGCCGCATCCTGCACCATTACCGATTTACCGTTAAAACGCAGATACTCACCGGCGCTTTCATTACGTGCAAGCGCATAGATATCACCTACCGGAAACTCGCGTTCCGCAAGGGTTTCAATCAGGGCACGGCCCACGGCGCCGGTTGCGCCTAGGATGGCAATATTCCAGCCTTCAGACATGGTGATTTACTCCAGAAAAAATGACAGCCCTGCTGGAGTATCCAGCAGGAGCATTAAGAAGACATTAGCAATGTACGGCGTTAAACCCGATTTTAAGCAGCAGCGCAGCAACATCAGCGTCGTCACACTCAACCGTCAGTGACGACCATTCGCGGCGTTCAATATAATTCTTACGCAGCTTGTCAAATTCGCCGGGGATCCCCGCCACTTTTCGCAGCGGCGCATCATCGCGGCGCACATCATACACTAAATGGACCAGTCTTTTCAGCGTTGGCTGACAGAGCGGCCCATGCAGGCTAATGCGGCCAAACTCTGGCGCGGGCAGCAGCGATGAAAGCGCCACTTCCTGCGGCTGACCAATAAACTGGCTGTAGGCTTCAAACACTTGAGTCGTGCCGCGCGCTTTGCCTTCCAAGGTATAGCCCGCAATGTGCGGAGTGCCGAGATCAACTTTATCCAACAACGCCAAATTGAGATCCGGCTCCGGCTCCCAAACGTCCAATACTACGCTCAGATCCTGACCCGCTTCCAAACGCGCAAGCAATGCGGCGTTATCCACCACCGGGCCACGGCAGGCGTTAATTAAAATGGTTCCCGGCTTCAGACGGCGAAGCAGCGCGTCATCCACCAGATGCAGCGATTTATAAGGCCCATCTTTATACAGCGGGGTATGGAAGGTCAGTACATCGGCCTGTTCGACCAATTCATCAAGCGTTCTGAACTCGCCAGCATCGCCGTTATCGGCACGCGGCGGATCGCACAGCAGCGTTTTGATCCCCAACGCTTCCAGTCGTTTTTGCAGACGACCGCCCACATTGCCGACGCCAACAATGCCCACCGTGCGGTCGGTCAACGCAAAACCGTCGCGTTCGGCCAGCATCAGCAGCGCGGAAAAGACATATTCAACAACCGCAATGGCATTGCAGCCGGGAGCGGCGGAAAATCCAATGCCGGCCTGTTGCAGCCAGCCGTCATCAACGTGATCGGTGCCCGCCGTCGCCGTACCGACAAACTTAATCGCTTTGTCGCCAAGCAGCGCTTCATTAACCTTCGTGACGGAACGCACCATCAGCGCGTCGGCATCGGCTAACGCCTCCATCGGAATTGGACGGCCTGGAACAGCCCTCACCTCACCCAAACGGCTGAACAGCTCGCGGGCATAGGGCATATTTTCATCAACAAGGATTTTCACGATTTGTACCTGTCTGAGAACGAGAGTAAACCGGGGAAGTGTGCCATAATCTCGCCGCCAGGCATACTTGCGCCCGGCATTAAGTATTATGGAAAGGATGAATCATGACGCAACCCATTTCAGGTATGCCTGCGCGCCCTCCGGGGACAGGCACCACTCCCCTCTCTCCGGCAGGAGAACAGCCACTGAGTACCCAGCAACGTACGGTGCTGGAGCGGCTTATTACGCGATTAATCGCCATGACTTCGCAGCAAAATGCTGAAGTTTGGGCGGGCGTTAAACATGACCTGGGGTTGAAGAACGACACGCCATTACAGGCGCGCCACTTTCCCGCCGCGGAACAAAACCTGAACCAACGCATTGGCACCGCGGAGCAAAAGCTGAGCGTGCGTCAAACGCTGGCGCAGCTTACCGAACTGCTCGGCCAGGGCAACAATCGTCAAGCGGTCAGCGACTACATCCGCCAGCAGTTTGGTCAAACGGCGCTCAGCCAACTGACACCGCAGCAGTTGAAAAGCGTACTTCTACTGTTGCAGCAAGGGCAGTTGTCTATTCCACAGCCGCAGCAGCGACCTGCTACCGACCGTCCACTGCTTCCGGCAGAGCAAAATACGCTAAACCAACTGGTGACCAAGGTATCCGCCGCCACCGGTGACTCCAGCAAACTCATCTGGCAGTCGCTGCTGGAACTCTCCGGTGTGAAATCAGGGGATCCACTGCCAGCGAAGCATTTCAACGCGCTGGTGACACTGTTGCAGGCGCGGCTGACGCTGAGTACACACCCGGCACCCACGCTCCATACGCTGCAGGCCGCACTCAAACAGCCGATGGAGCCACAAGAGTGGCAATCTATTCGTGATTTTGCCCAGCAGACTTGGAACGGGACACCACAGACGGTACTCACCCCGGTGCAAATTCAAGAACTGCTGACGATGCTGTTCTTAAAACGTATCGAACGTGAAAGAATTTCGCAGGCCCACACCCTGGAAGCGCGTGACCTGCAACCGATTTACGCGCCGTTTGCGCCGGTCATCAGCTCGCTGAAATCGCTATCAGCGCGCCCGGGACTGGCGTTTGTGATCGTGGTAGTCGTGTTCGTGCTACTTTGGCTGCTGCTGTAGTTTCAGCACCTGTTCGATGGTCGTCATCACGGCATCGTCATCGTTGTAGCCGGTAATAAACCGCGCAGCCTGTTTGGTTTCGTCAAAAGCATTACGCATAGCGAAACTCCAGGCGGCGCGGGTCATTAGCTCAATATCATTGAGGCCATCGCCAAACACCATTGTCTCTTGCGCGTTCACCCCTAACCTTTGTTGTAGAATCTCAACCGTGTGGCCTTTATGGACGCCCACATCGGCGATATCAATCCACGCATCTTCCGATACCACGATATAAGCCTTATCAAAATAAGCGGCAAGATGGGGTTTGATCTGTGGGCAACGGCCTTTGATATCAAACAGCGATATCTTCACAAAATCATGCTTAACCTCGGCAAAGCTCTCAACCTGCACCACATTGGCGTAGGACATTTTCACTTTTGCCAACATTTCCGACGCTATCGAAGTTTTGACGTACGCGCCGTAAGGCGTACAGGCAATGACCACAGGCTCGCTGTTCACTGCCTCCAGCGTGGCAATAATGTCGCGGCCCAAACAATTTTTAATAAGCGATTGATAAACATACTCTCCCGCATGCTTGATCCGGGTGGCGCTGTCGCCAAGGATCCAGAAGTCGCGCACCTGCTCGCCAAATAACTCTTCTACACGCTCACACTGCTTGCCGGTGCACAGCGCAAAAGCTACGCCCTGCTCCTGCATCAGGTTTTTAGTCTGCGCAAACAGCGCACGATTATAATCGCCATGGCGATTTAAAAAGGTCCCATCGAGATCGGTAATAATCAGCTTGATCATAAGTTCTCTCTTAAATGTTAAATTGCGACAACAAGGTTTGGATAGATAAAGGAAATCATCCAACCTGAGTTCTTAATGAAATATTTCCTCAGTCATTGCTGACTGAGGAAAATAATTAACCGAGGATTTTTTAATATTTCGTCAAACGTTAACGAAATTCTCCCGATAATAATTAGCTGCTCTGTTCAGTTGCCGCAGAAACGTTGACTTTGTTAGCCGCAATAACGAATGGCAGATAAATAAGCGTGGCGACAGCCAAGCACAAGACGCCGACAAACAGGGCCATCCAGTTTCCGCCGGTGCCAAAGAAGGCAATCAGCGGCCCCGGTGTGGTCCACGGCACCGCGTAAGCAATCGGTGGAATAATCTCCAGAGTGATAAAGAAGTAGCCAATTAGCGAGTTAACAAATGGCACCAGAATAAATGGGATCACCAGAATCGGGTTCAGCACAATTGGCAGGCCAAACATCACCGGTTCATTGATGTTAAACAGGCCGGGTACGAAAGCCATTTTGGCAAGATCGCGATAGTCCTTACGGCGTGAAGCAATAAATATTGCCAGCAGCAGGCCCAAGGTCATCCCGGAACCACCGCAGTTGGCGAAGGCGTCGTTAATACCGGTCCAAGTTATCGGATATGGCGCGCCCCAGGTTGAGCCGTGAGAAGCGGCGTAGGAGAGGTTTTCCAGATTCGCTTCGGAGAAGATAGTCTCGCGGATCGCCGCCACGGTGTTCGGCCCATGAATACCGAGGATCCACAGGAAGTTAGCAACCAGCCCCAGAATCAACACGGTAAAGATGTTAGTGCCCATATCCTTCAGCGGTGCCTGTATCAGGGTGTAGATCAGATCGTTTAAACCATTTGGCGAGATTTTGGACAGCAGGTAGTTCAGGATCGAGAAGAAAATCATCACGAAGAAGATAGGCAACAGCACCTTGAAAGAACGCGCTACCGCTGGCGGTACCGCATCTGGCATGGTGATCGTCACCTTTGGGTTACGCGCCAGCCGGCAGAAGATCTCACTGGAGATCAGTGCCACGATAACGGCAACGAAAAGACCCTGCGGCCCTAAGTATTTGGTCGTTAAATAAGCCTGGCCATCAATAATGACATACGGGGTATAGACCACAAAAAAGGCGCCAATCGCCGTCAACCCGCACAGCAGATCGTCTTGCTGGTAGCTAATTGCCATATTACGCGCCACCAAAAAGGTGATCAGCACCGCCATAATATTAACCGAGCCGTTCATTACCGGAGTAAAGATCTGCTGGGCATCTGCCAGATTCGGGAATAAGGTCCCGAGATGCAAAATGCTGGCAATGAAGCCATCCGGCGACAAAATGGCAAAGTTGATAAGGATAATAAGCGAGCTGGCCATGACAATCGGGAATGACAAAATAAAGGCATCACGAATAGCCGAAACGTGTATCTGAGAGTTTAATTTAATAGCAACTGGAACGAGTATTTTCTCCATTCCTCGTTCAAACGAGTTCATAAATCCCATAGTTTTCCCTTATTTTTTTGCAATTATTTATTTAAAGGCTTTTTCGAATATTGACTTGCCATCCATTTGGCTATCATTGTTCATATCAAATACTTTTTCACGCCCCGTGCCCTTTCTTAAAAATAAGTCATGAATTGACGTATACTTTAGTTATTGTTAATTTTCGTAACCAGTATTCGGATCACAGTTAACAGCGCCCAAGTTGTTCAAAAATGGACTAAAAGATGAACCTATCGGCCATTAATTGTGGGGAGAGTTTTGTAACCTTTTGTTTAAAAAGGATTTAAGGAGGTTCAAAAGTGGTTTATCAGAACGTCATCAATCTGCTCAAAAACAGATTAAACAGCGCGATCTACAATATTGGCGATCTTCTACCGTCAGAAAAAGAACTGGCAGAGCTGTATGACGTTTCGCGTAATACATTACGCAAGGCGTTAAAAACGCTGGAAGAGGAAGGGATGATTGAACGTCGGCATGGCTCCGGCACCTACTTGAGAAACAAACATTTTCAAGCCTCGGTCACCCACCTTGATAGTTTTACTGAAATCGCCAAGAACGAAGGCAAAACCCCTACCAGTCAGATTCTGAAATTTGAGCTGCAGACGGCCTCTGATGAAATCGCCAATAACCTGCAGGTGACGCTAGGTGAGCCCGTCTATTACGCGAAACGTCTGCGTCTTATCGATAATATCGCCATGCAGGTTGAAGAAACGTGGCTATCCGCCAGTCGCTTCCCGGACCTAACTATTGCCCACATGAAGAAATCTAAATTTTCCTACATTGAAAATGAGTGTGGCGTAAAAATCATGGGCTGCTACGAATCTATCCGCCCGGTTCTGCCCTCGCCAGAAGTGGCAAAATTACTGCACATCAGCGCATTAGACCCGATTATTCGTATGCAGACTCAGGCGGTAGATGAGCAATCAACACCGATTGATTACTCGATTCTCTATACCAACATGTTTGAATTTCAGGTCAAATATTTCCTGCCGCGCAAATCAGTCACCGGCCCTAGCGTCCTAAGAGCCGGTGCATAGCGGCTATTTACGGAACGACCAAAGGGTGACTAGGATGCCCAGCACGGCGGCAATGGCTCCGCCAAGAAATACCGATGGATAGCCGAAAGAAGTGGCAAGCATCCCAGCTAGCGGGCCGGAAAAACCCAGTGCGATATCTTGAAACGCGGCATAGCCACCCAGCGCAGTACCGCGGACCTGCTGCGGAACGCGCTTGACGACCTCAACGCCAAGCGCCGGGAAAATCAGTGAACAACCGGCCCCGGTCAGCGCCGCACCGGATAAAGCAACCCAGGCGTTAGGGGCCTGCCACAGCAGCAACAGGCCGACGGTTTCCACCAGCAGCGAAACCACTGCCACTTTGACGCCGCCGAAGCGATCCGGCATCCAGCCGAACAGAATACGTATCAGCACGAAAGTGCCGCCGAAGGCGGTGAGCGTGAAGCCCGCCATCGACCAGCCCTTGCTGACAAAGTACAACGAGACAAAAGTACCAATCACCGCAAAGCCAACGCCCTGTAGCGCCAGGCCCATGCCGGGCTTCCAGATAAGGCCAATGACGCTAAACAGCGATGGACGCTCTCCGGCCATTGCCGCAACCTTGCGCACCGAACCGTTGAAGGCCCAGGCTAGCAATGGCAGCATCATGGTCACACCGGCCAGCACGGCAAAACCGTAGCGCTCGTTGATTAACAAACCAAGCGGTGCCCCGACCGCCAATGCGCCGAAAATCGCCATGCCGTTCCATGACATCACCTTGCCGGATTGTTTTGGGCCGACTAGCCCCATACCCCAGGTCAACGTGCCGGTCAGAAGCTGGCTTTCGCCAAATCCGAGGATCAGGCGGCCCACGATCAGCAGCCCAAATTTCGCCATCGTATCAACCGGCAGCAGTGCAGCACCAAGCCATGCAGCACCGGCAAAAGCGCAGGCGAACATTCCCTGTAGAGCAGAACGTTTACCGCCGTATTGGTCCGCCAGCCGCCCCGCATAGCCACGGGTTAAGACGGTAGCAAAGAACTGTACGCCCACGGCGATGCCCACCATGGTGTTGCCATAGCCCAGTTCCTGGTGCACAAATAACGGGATCACCGGCAGCGGAATACCGACGGTTAAATAGGTCAAAAACACCGCAAAAGCGATGCGGAATAGCGGAACGTTTGAGGAAGATAAACGTTCAGTTTGAGTTACTGCGGTCATGCTTTACTCCAGAATGCTGAGTAAGGCGAGGATCTGTAGCCACGCCCCCTCTACCCGATTATCAGGATTAAGGTGCGTTGGTTGACGTTAAACGCTTACGCATTATCAGAACGATAACGTTGAGCCGGGAGTTTGCCCGTTCTCGCCAAGGGTTGTCAACGCATAAAAAAGGAGCCCTGAGGCTCCCTTTTCATCGTAACGCTGAAAATTACAGCTTACGCATCACCAGCGTGGCGTTGGTACCGCCAAAGCCGAAGCTGTTGGACATGACGGTAGTCAGCTCGCGCTCGGTAGGCTCAGTAACGATGTTCAGGCCAGCCGCTTTCTCATCCATCTCATCGATGTTGATGCTTGGTGCGATAAAGCTGTGTTCCAGCATCAGCAATGAGTAGATAGCTTCCTGTACGCCTGCGGCGCCCAGAGAGTGACCGGTCATCGCTTTGGTGGCAGAGATGGCTGGGCTGTTGTCGCCGAAGACTTCTTGGATTGCGCCCAGTTCTTTCACGTCGCCTACCGGGGTAGAAGTCCCGTGGGAGTTCAGGTAGTCAATTGGCGTATCAACGCCGTGCATTGCCATCTTCATGCAACGTACTGCGCCTTCACCGGATGGAGCAACCATGTCTGCGCCATCGGAAGTTGCGCCGTAACCGACGATTTCTGCATAGATATGCGCGCCGCGTGCCAGAGCGTGTTCCAGCTCTTCAACCACGACCATACCGCCGCCGCCTGCAATGATGAAACCATCGCGGTGCGCGTCATAGGTACGGGAGGCTTTCTCTGGGGTTTCGTTGTACTTGGTGGACAGTGCGCCCATTGCGTCGAATTCACAGGCCATTTCCCAGCCCAGCTCTTCGCCGCCGCCAGCAAATACGATGTCCTGTTTGCCCAGTTGGATTTGCTCTACCGCGTTACCAATGCAGTGGGCAGAAGTCGCACAAGCGGAGCTGATGGAGTAGTTCACACCGTGGATTTTGAACGGCGTCGCGAGGCAGGCGGAAACCGCTGAGCCCATCGCTTTGGTCACGACATAAGGACCCACCGCTTTCAGGCCGCGCGGGCTGCGCATTGCATCCGCACCAAATACCTGAGCTTTAGAAGAACCACCGGAACCCGCAATCAGGCCGACACGTGGGTTGTTCTGATAAACCTCTTCCTTCAAGCCAGCATCTTCAATCGCCTGCTGCATTGAAAGGTAAGCGTAGATAGAGGCATCGTTCATGAAACGGACCACTTTGCGGTCGATAAGACCGGTGGTGTCCAGTTTGACGTTACCCCATACGTGGCTACGCATACCAGAATCTTTGAATTCTTGAGAGAAAGTGATCCCCGAGCGTCCTTCACGCAGGGATGCCAGGACTTCCTGCTGGTTGCTACCGATGCTGGAAACGATACCCAGGCCAGTAATCACTGCACGTTTCATTCAATACCTCTGTAAGTCATCACTATTTTTAAGTTTCGAGTGGCAAGATAGCGTACACTTGTACGCCGAACAAGTCCGATCAGCAATTTTATGCATAAATTTGCGCCTGTGGGCACGCATCGTTAAGATCGTCTGACTCCTTGCCGCGCGAGTAACTTACGTGAAACAAAACGCCATACAATCAGCCAACCTCGAATTCAACAGTGAGGGTACACCTGTTTCCCGAGATTTCGACGACGTCTATTTCTCCAACGACAATGGGCTGGAAGAGACCCGCTACGTTTTTCTTGGCGGTAACCAGATAGAGGTACGCTTCCCCCAACATCCGCACCCCCTTTTCGTGGTAGCGGAAAGCGGCTTTGGGACCGGCCTCAACTTCCTGACTCTTTGGCAGGCTTTTGATGCATTTCGCCACCAGCATCCTGACGCTACGCTACAAAGATTACATTTCGTCAGTTTTGAAAAATTCCCACTGAAAGCAGACGATTTACGACTGGCACATCAGCACTGGCCGGAACTTAGCGAGTGGGCAGAGCAACTTCAGGCGCAGTGGCCGCTGCCGCTTGCCGGGTGCCATCGTTTGTTATTGGACGGCGGACGGGTGACGTTGGATTTGTGGTTTGGTGACATCAATGAATTGACCGACCGGCTCGACGACTCCTTTAATCAGCAGGTTGATGCCTGGTTCCTTGATGGTTTCGCTCCGGCAAAGAACCCGGATATGTGGACACCGACGCTGTTCGCCGCCATGGCACGCACGTCGCGCCCAGGTGGCACATTAGCAACCTTCACCTCTGCCGGCTTTGTCCGCCGTGGGCTGCAGGAAGCGGGCTTCACCATGCGCAAACACAAAGGCTTTGGCCGCAAACGTGAAATGCTAGTCGGGGAAATGATCCTACCCCAGCCTGATGCCAGTAAAACGCCGTGGTTTTCCCGTACCGGTAGCGAGGCGCGTGAGACGACCATCATCGGCGGCGGCATCGCCAGCGCCCTGCTCTCACTGGCTTTATTACGCCGAGGATGGTCGGTTACGCTTTACTGCGCAGACGACGCACCAGCCCTTGGCGCATCCGGCAATCGCCAAGGTGCGCTTTATCCATTGCTCACGGCGCATGATCCGGCGCTGGCACAGTTCTTCCCTGCTGCGTTTCTCTTTGCCCGCCGCCTGTATGACGCCTTGCCTATTGAATTTGACCATCAATGGTGTGGAGTAACTCAGTTAGGTTGGGATGAGAAGAGCGCGCAGAAAATCAGCCAAATGCTGTCGCTGGATCTGCCGGAGGAGATTGCTCGTGCGGTTTGTGCCGCAGAGGTCAATGAAACGATTGGCCTTGAAACCGGCTGTGGCGGCATTGAGTATCCGCTCGGCGGCTGGCTATGCCCGGCACAACTGACCGCTGGCGCCATAGCACTGGCCTGCCAGCAAGGATTACAGGTGCACTGGCAAAAAAGCCTGATAGCGCTTGAGCCTGCTGAAAGCGGCTGGAAACTACATTTCGATGATGGCAAAACGGCTACCGCGCCAACGGTAGTGCTCGCGAACGGGCACAATCTTAACCAATTTACGCAGACGGAACCGCTGCCGATATACGCCGTTGGCGGTCAGGTCAGCCATATTCCGACCACGGAAAATTTGGCAAAACTGCGCCAAGTGCTGTGTTACGACGGTTATCTGACGCCACAAAACCCGCACAACCAGCAGCACTGCATTGGCGCAAGCTACCATCGTGGTCAGCGCGAAATGGTCTTCAATGAAGACGATCAGCAGCACAACCGTCAGCGTTTAATCGACTGTTTCCCGAATGAAGCGTGGGCGCAGGAAGTAGATATTAGCGCCAATCAAGCCCGCTGCGGTGTCCGCTGCGCCACCCGCGACCATCTGCCGATGGTCGGCAATATTCCTGACTACGAAGCAACGCTCGCGCAATACGCGACCCTGCATGAAAACGCAGAGACTGCCGCACCTGCACCGATTTACCCTAGTCTGTTTATGCTGGGCGCACTCGGTTCGCGCGGACTGTGCTCTGCGCCGTTGGCGGCGGAAGTCTTGGCCGCACAGATGAGTCAGGAACCGCTGCCGCTGGATGCGGTGACGCTAGCGGGATTAAATCCGAATCGGCTTTGGGTAAGAAAACTGCTGAAGGGAAAAGCGGTGAAATAAGCCACGTCAATTGCCCGGCAGCGATTCCGGGCAATCGGCAAACTTAGTGGGAAGCCTGCTGATACAGGTTATCCCACATATCTTTAACCAGCGCCTGATCGCGCGGAGCGAGTTCACCCGCACTAATAGCCGTTTCCAGGCTATGCGTTACATTACGGTAAAGCGCTTCGGCATTATGTACTTCACTTTCGGTCAGAGAAGCGACCGCCAGCGTCAGGTGGCCGCGCAGATAGCCGCTAGCAAACAGCTCATCATCACTGCCGTGTTCCACCATATCGTCAATTAACGCCAGAATGCGCTGTTCAAACTCCGCGATCATCTTCTTTCCTCTTTCGGTAACACGGCCTTATAGATCTTCCGGCCATGGAAATTGTTCCGCCGTCAGTGCCGGCGTATGGTAATAATTCTGTAGCGCCTTGATGAACTTAGCCGGGCGCGGTGGAATACCTTCTGCAAGATAGGTCATCACCTGCGCGTGTACGCGTCGCTGGAACACGATACGGTCTGGCTCAAAATCACCTTCAAGGTTGTCGCAACTGACGTTAAACGGGAATCCCGCCGCCACGCAGAACAACCAATCAAAAGCCTGTGGTTTCACCTCAACGTCTTCAAACTGCCCCTGCGTGTTGGCGTCACGCCCGTCCGGGCAGTACCAGTAGCCAAAATCCACCTGCTCGCGACGGGCTTTCCCGGCAATACACCAATGGGAAATTTCATGCAGCCCGCTGGCATAAAAACCGTGGGCAAAGACGATGCGGTTGTAAGGCACGTCGGCATCAGCCGGAAGATAAACGGGTTCGTCGTCGCCTTTAATCAGACGAGTATTAAACTCTTCGGCAAAACAGCCGTCGAAAATCGCAATCAGCTGTTGGTAATCGTGCGTTGTGGTCATCAGTTCATCCCTAACCATTGAAGAATTTCCGCTCCGTGGCTGTCATACAATAGCTTGGCACTCATGACCGCCGATACCACCACAATCATTGGGCGGATAAGCGACTGCCCTTTGCTTAACACCAAGCGCGAACCCATGCGCGCGCCAAAAAACTGCCCTACCATCATTACAAAGCCGGTCGCCCAAATCACCTTGCCGCCAATGATAAACAGCAGTAATCCCCCAACGTTAGAGGTCGCATTCAGCACTTTGGCATGCGCGGTTGATTTGGCGAGGTTAAAACCCATCAAACTAACAAACGCCAGCGCATAAAATGACCCCGCACCGGGGCCAAAAAAGCCGTCGTAGAAACCGACACAGCCACCGGCAACCAATGCAAACGGCAGGCCGTAGAGACGCTGTTGGCGATCGGACTCGCCAAGCTTTGGCATCAGGAGAAAGTAGAGGCCAATGCCGATAACCAGAATCGGCAGGATTTGGCGCAGAATATCTGACTTCACGTACTGCACCAGCAGCGCACCGCTCATCGAACCGATAAAGGTCATCAGAATATTGAGCTTCTGATCGGCAAGGTTTACCACTTTGCGGCGAATAAAATAGAGCGAAGCGGAAAGCGAGCCACCGCAGGCCTGTAACTTATTCGTGGCCAACGCCTGCGCGGGCGGCATCCCCGCGGCTAACAGCGCCGGAACGGTGAGCAAGCCGCCGCCACCGGCCAGCGAGTCAATAAATCCGGCAAGGATAGCGATAAAGAAGAGCGCCACCAGCATCAGTGGCTCAACCATAAATAACGTGGAGAAACTGTCCATTAGAGTACGTGCTCATCCAGTAACGCCTGGCAGGAAGGCGGCAACGGTGGTGGCGTCTTCTTCACAGGTGTGGTGGTGCCAGGTTTTGGCGGTGCAAACCAGCTTTGCAGCTCCGCGCCACAGCCGTCTCCGGCTGGAGGAGCGGCCTGCTCTTCACATTCAAGGCTGTTCGCCGGGCACTTCAGCCGCACGTGCATATGCGCACGGTGCTGGAACCACGGACGAACTTTATGCAGCCAGTTGCGGTCATTGCCCGCATCAAGGCACAGCTGTTGTTTGATGGCCGGATTGACGAAAATGCGCGTCACTTCCGGATCTTCGGCTGCCAGTTTAATAAGCTGGCCAATTTCCGGTTTCCACAACGTCGGCACCACGCGTTTACCATCAGCGCTAACTAAATCCAACGCCTGGGGTTTGAGTAACTGCGCAGAACTCCAGCGTGCTTTGGGTAACTGCAAGAAAATATCGACATCCAGCCCGCTTTGGTGGCTGGCGTGTCCGCCGTTAAAGCGCCCACCGGCAGGCATCCCCATATCACCAATCAGCATGGTGCCCATACCGTGTTGCTGCACCTCATTGCCCAGACGCTGGATAAACTGCACCAGCTCCGGGTGCCCAAAGTAGCGGCGTTGGTCGGTACGCATAACCTGATAGGTATCGGCCTGAAGCGGCAGAGGCTGGGCGCCAACGATACAACCGTTAGCATAGGCGCCGATAGACTGCGCGCTGCCGCTAATCGGCTGGGTGATTTTTTGCCAAGGCGTTGCCGCCAGCGCCGAACTGCTGGCCAACAGCGCCAGCAGTGCAATAACGGTTTTTTTCATGATTACCAGCGTGGAATTGAGGTCGTCACATCGGCGTTTTGCGCGCGTTGACGCATAAAGTGATCCATCAGCACAATTGCCATCATTGCTTCGGCAATCGGCACCGCACGAATACCTACGCACGGATCGTGGCGACCTTTGGTTATCATCTCAACTTCAGCACCGCTGCGGTCGATAGTCCGCCCGGGGACGGTAATGCTGGAGGTTGGTTTGAGTGCCATATTTGCCACAATCTGCTGTCCGCTGCTGATGCCGCCAAGAATGCCGCCCGCGTGGTTACTCTGGAAACCGTCTTTCGTGATTTCATCACGGTTTTGGCTGCCGCGCAGTTTCACCACGTCAAAGCCATCGCCAATCTCAACGCCTTTGACGGCATTGATGCTCATAAGAGCATGGGCGATGTCAGCATCCAGACGGTCAAACACCGGCTCGCCTAGGCCTGCCGGTACGCCGTCCGCGACGACGGTCACCTTCGCCCCAATCGAGTCACCCTCTTTTTTCAGGCCGCGCATCAGCTCATCCAGCGCTTCGATTTTGTCCGGGTCCGGGCAGAAGAACGGGTTTTGTTCAACCTGATCCCAGTCTTTTATCGCCAGCGGAATGTCGCCCATCTGAGTCAAACAGCCACGAATCACGATGCCAAATTTGGCGGCGAGGAATTTTTTGGCGATGGCGCCTGCGGCTACGCGCATGGCGGTTTCACGTGCGGATGAACGACCACCACCGCGATAATCGCGCAGACCGTATTTCTGCTCGTAGGTGTAATCCGCGTGTCCTGGACGGAAAACATCTTTAATCGCTCCGTAGTCCTGCGAGCGCTGATCGGTGTTTTCAATCAGCAGGCCAATGCTGGTACCGGTCGTGACGCCATCAAAAACGCCGGAGAGAATTTTCACCTGATCCGGTTCGCGGCGCTGAGTGGTATAGCGCGAGGTGCCCGGGCGGCGTCTGTCGAGGTCGTGTTGCAGGTCGGCCTCGGTTAACGGGATGCCGGGCGGCACACCGTCAACGATGCAGCCCAGCGCCAGCCCATGCGACTCACCAAAGGTGGTTACGCGAAACAGTTGTCCAATAGTATTTCCTGCCATCACGACTCCGTTATCGTTGTTGTTTGTTGTGTGCTGGAATAATCAGTCTTTGTACTGGCCGAAGTGGTTTTGCGCCGCCACCAGCTGCGCTTTGGTCAGCATAAAGACGCCGTCACCGCCGTTATCAAACTCAAGCCAAGTGAACGGTACGTCCGGGTATTGATCCATCAGGTGTACCATGCTGTTCCCGACTTCACAAATCAGAATCCCGTCATCGCTCAGGTAATCAGGCGCACAGCCAAGGATGCGGCGCGTCAGGTGCAGACCATCGGAACCCGAAGCCAGGCCCAGTTCCGGCTCGTGACGATATTCAGACGGCAGGTCGTCCATGTCTTCTTCATCCACGTACGGTGGATTGGTGACGATCAAATCGTATTGCAGCTTAGGCGCATCACGGAACAGATCGGAGCGGATCGGCGTGACGTTATGGATCATGCCGTGCTCTTCGATGTTGTACTCGGTCACCGCCAGCGCATCAGGGGAAACATCAATAGCGTCGACTTCCGCTTCAGGGAAGGCGTATGCGCAGGCAATCGCGATACAACCGCTGCCGGTGCACATATCTAGAATATGTTCTGGATGATGATTAATCAGACCCGCAAAGCGGTTGTTGATAAGCTCCCCAATCGGCGAGCGAGGCACCAGTACGCGATCGTCTACGTAGAATTCGTGGCCGCAGAACCAGGCTTTGTTGGTCAGATAGGCGACCGGAATACGTTCATTGACGCGGCGAATAACGCGCTCTACGATCAGCTGCTTTTCGCTGGTTGTCAGGCGAGCAATACGCATATCTTCAGGGATATCCAACGGCAGATACAGCGTTGGCAGAACCAGCTGTACGGCTTCATCCCACGGGTTATCGGTGCCGTGACCGTACCAGATGTTGGCAGCGCTAAAGCGGCTTACCGCCCAGCGTAACATGTCCTGAATGGTATGCAGCTCATTGACTGCTTCTTCAACAAATATCTTATCCACGTTGTCCTCCAGGGCATGCGTCGGGGTAAATTCGGCGGCTAGTTTGCCATGAAGACGGCGATAAATCAGCATTCTTGCGCAGGCCACGGGGAAAAAAGCGTTTTCGCTGCAGCCAGCGGCGTGAGAAGGTAAACTAGTGGAAAAAAATGACTGAGAAGAATCAATGAAAAAGACACCCTCACTGAGCGAGGAGGATCAGGCGCTGTTTCAACAGTTGATGACCGGGACGCGTAAAATAAAGCAGGACACGATTGTCCATCGTCCGCCGCGTAAGAAACTCAGCGAAGTGCCGCCAAAACGGTTACTGCAGGAGCAGGCAGACAACAGCCACTTTTTTTCCGATGAATTTCAGCCGCTGTTGAATACCAACGGGCCGGTGAAATACGTACGTGAAGACGTTAGCCATTTCGAGCTTAAAAAACTGCGCCGTGGTGATTACTCCCCGGAACTGTTCCTCGACCTGCATGGCTTAACGCAAATGCAAGCCAAACAAGAGCTTGGCGCGCTTATCGCCGCCTGCCGTCGCGAACACGTTTTTTGCGCCTGTGTAATGCACGGACACGGCAAACATATCCTGAAACAACAAACGCCGCTGTGGTTGGCCCAGCATCCGCACGTTATGGCTTTTCATCAGGCGTCGAAGGAGTACGGCGGAGATGCCGCGCTGCTGGTGCTGATTGAAGTCGAAGAGTGGCTGCCGCCGGAGCTGCCTTGATGGCGAGGGATGAGTAGTTGCCTGATGGCGCTGCGCTTATCAGGCCTACAGGAAGATGTGCACCGTTTTTGTAGGCCGGATAAGGCATTTATGCCGCCATCCGGCGATCGGTATCTATCTGACGGAAGGCGGCCGAGATAAAAGCGCTTAGATCGCTTTCGCCATTTTCAGGTTGCAAGGGCTCATTTGCCAATTCAGCACACCCTGCCCGTTTACGTCCAAGGTGACGCTGGCAATCGCGGAGGTCGTGAACATTGGAGGGACTTCGCCCGGGCAAAGCTCGGCAACGAGGTAACCGACCAGCGGCAAGTGAGAAATCACCAACACCGATGACGTTCCTTCCGTCGCTAACGCTTGCAGGTAGGCGCTCACCAGGCCGATATCGCCGCACGGCGTTAACTCCTGCAAGACATCCACCTCTTTCGGCAGGTTCATACATTCACCTACCACTTCCAGCGTCTGTTCCGCACGCAGATATGGACTGACCAAAATACGATCGATATCCACTTTTTGGCCTTTCAGCCAGGTGGCCATCTGACGAGATTCATCACAACCACAACCGGTGAGAGGACGAACCGAATCACTCGCTGCATCGAGAGCAGCGTCGCCGTGACGCATAATAAACACTTGCATATTGCACCGCTTTTGTTAACCAGAAGCACCAGCGCCACCATAACGGTGACGCGGTAGCCGGGCATTGTGCCTGATCCATTCACTGAATGAAACGTTGCTTTTTACCTTACTGGCGTAAGTATAGTCAACATCTGTTTACAAAATAGCCATAAACCCTGTACTTAATTGGGGCTTTTCTGTTTTGACCTCAATTCAGTGGATCCGTTTCATAACCTGGCCAAAAGGTGAGTCCACGTTCTGCCCGCTGTATAAGAACCTCACAGGGGGCGAAACGCGAACCATACTGGGTAGCCAATCGTTGCAACCGGGCAACCACTTCACCCGCCCCCAGCGTATCCATATAACGGAGCGGGCCACCGAGGAACGGTGGAAAACCAATACCAAATACTGCGCCGATATCACCATCTCGTGCACTGCGCACGACGCCTTCATCCACGCACCGCGCCGCTTCATTAAGCATCAGCATCACGCAGCGCTCGGCGATTTGCTGTGCAGCACACTGGCTGCGCCGAGCCGACATTCCCGCCAGAGAGTAGACCGTCTTATCGACTTGTTTCTTGCTTTTACGCCCTTTCACACCATAAAGATAGAAACCACGCCCATTTTTTCTACCTTTGCGATCGTCATTCAAGATTGCCTGAATCAGCGTTGCAGGCGCGCTGAAACGCTCACCATACGCTGCTTCCAGAATGGGCAGAATTTTGGTGCCGGTATCGATTCCAACTTCATCCAACAGCTGAATAGGTCCAACCGGAAAACCAAATTTAACCAATGCGTTATCAATATCCTCGACGCTTTCGCCTTCCACCAACATGCGCATTGCTTCAGCAATGTACGGTGCAAGAATACGGTTCACGTAGAACCCCGCTTTGTCGGCAACAACAATTGGCGTTTTACCCTGCTTTTTCGCCAGTTTTACGGTCGTGGCGATGGTCTGCTCAGAGGTTCCCGCATGAGGGATAACTTCTACTAGCGGCATTTTTTCAACGGGACTGAAAAAGTGCAGGCCGATAACCTGCTCAGGCCGCTCAGCAAGGGCTGCAATATCGCCAATAGGTAAAGATGAGGTATTTGAGGCAAAAATAGTGTGAGTGGCACAATTTTGCTCCACTTCGTTCACCATCTTCTGTTTGAGCGACAGATCTTCAAAAACCGCTTCGATAACCACATCACGATGGGCAAAACCACGGTAATCCGTGCCGCCGGAAATCAGCGCCAGCTGAGCATCGCGCTCGGCCGCTTTCATGTGACGACGCCGTACTTTTTGTTCCAGCTGATCCCAACTGTACTTAAGAGCATGGTTAATGCCGTTGGCGTTGATATCTTTAATACGCACCGGCAGTTTGCCTTTCACCGCCGTCACGTAGGCAATTCCGCCGCCCATCAGGCCGCCGCCAAGAATACCAACCGATCGCAGCGGGCCGGCATCAACGCTAGCACCGGGATCTTTTTTCAAATCAGTGCTCGCAAAGAAAATATTGCGCAACGCCTGCGATTGTGGCGTCATCGCCAGTTCACCGAAGGCGCGTGCTTCCGCTTCGTAGCCGCTGCTGGTTCCGTGCGCCAGACCCGTTTCAATCACCTGCAAAATTTTATCAGTAGCCGGGTAGTTGCCTTGGGTCTTTTGCGCCGTTTTTTTACCGGCCATGCTAAACAGCAGGTTTCGCCCCAATGGACCGGCAAGAATACGTTCACGAATCGGCAAGTTACGCTGTTCATGACGCGGTTTGCGTGCATATTCTGCAGCAGCCTCCAGCAAGATGGAGTGCGGAACCACTTCATCCACCAGCCCGGCTTTTAGCGCCTGACGGGCGCGCAGTTGTTTGCCTGTGAGGATCATATCCAGCGCAGTACTAACACCAACCAGCCGCGGTAATCGCTGGGTGCCACCGGAACCCGGCAGCAGGCCAAGCTGAACTTCTGGTAGCCCCAGAACAGTACGGCCATCATCGGTACAGATACGAGCATCACAGGCCAATGCCAGTTCTAATCCACCACCAAGACAAGCGCCATGGATAGCTGCAACAACCGGAATCGCCAAGCTTGAGAGTTCAGCCATCACCTGCTGTCCCTGACGCGCCAGCGCTTCAGCTTCTTGAGCACTTTTGCAACGGCCAATCATGTTGATATCAGCCCCGGCAATGAAATTGTCTGGTTTGGCCGAGATTATCACCACGCCCAGCAAATTTTTATTTTCCCGGATCTGTTTGAGAATGGCCCGCACCTGCGCACCAAACTCTGCCTTCAGTGTATTCATTTTCTCATCAGGCACATCAATCGCCACCACGGCAACGTTGTCCGCACGAACGGTAAGCGTAAACGCAGATTTCATATCCATTATTCGGCCTCCAGAACCATCGCCGCACCCAGTCCACCTGCTGCGCAGGCGGTAACTAGGCCAAACCCGCCGCCACGACGGCGCAACTCGTTGAGCGTCTGGGTGATCATGCGCGCGCCGGTTGCCGCAAACGGGTGACCATAGGCAATAGACCCACCCAGCACGTTAAATTTGCTCTCATCCACCTCGCCGGTGGCGTGACTACGTCCTAACTGCTCGCGAGCAAACTTCTCGCTCGCTAAGCACTGAATATTCGCGAGGGTTTGCGCGGCGAAGGCTTCATGCATATCGATAAGCGTCAGATCGGCGAGGCTTATCCCCGCGCGATCCAGCGCCAATGGCGTTGACCAGGCCGGCCCGAGCAGCATGTCCTGCCAGACATCAATCGCGGTAAACGCGTAGCTGCGAAGGTAGCCCAACGGAATCAGTCCTAGCTCCTTGGCGCGGGATTCGGTCATCAGGATCACCGCCGCGGCGCCGTCGGTCAAAGGGGTGCTGTTCGCTGCCGTTACCGTGCCGTGCTGGCGATCAAATGCTGGGCGCAGTTTCGCATAGTCGGCAAGCGTCGAATTGGCGCGAATATTATTGTCCTGCTCCAGTGGATTGCGATAAGGCGGAGAATACGCCGTCATCACTTCATCATTGAGCTTTCCTGCCGCCCAAGCCTGTGCTGCCAGCTGATGCGAGCGGTTGGCCAATGCGTCTTGTTGTTCACGGGTGATGGCGTAGGTTTTTGCCATCTGCTCTGCGGTATCGCCCATCCGTAGCCCGGTGGAATACTCCGCAACTGCCGGAGGCACCGGCATCAGATCGCGCAAGCGAAGACGGGAAAAGAGTTTGAGTTTCTGCCCCAGCGAGCGAGCTTTGTTGGCATCGACCAGCGTGCGCGCCAGTTTTTTGCTGACGCCGATCGGCAGAACGGAAGAAGAGTCAGCCCCGCCGGCAATACCCGCACGGATAGTCCCGGCCATTAAGCTTTCAGCTACGTTTGCAACCGCCTGGAAGCTCGTCGCACAGGCACGGCTAACGCTATAGGCGTCGGTATGAACGTTCATGCCGGTACCCAACACGATTTCACGAGCGATATTAGGTGCCGCGGGCATCTGAACCACCTGGCCAAACACCAGTTGCTCAATGACCTCTGGGGGAATTTCACTACGCGCCAGCATTTCTCCCACCACCATCTTCCCCAGATCCACAGCTGGAACGCCATGGAAAGCGGTCGCCTGACGGGCAAACGGGGTGCGTAACCCACTCACAATAGCAATGCGATCGCCCTGACGGGTGATAAGCGGTAGCGCCTGACTCATAACTCTCCCCTGTTATCGAAAATCGACCAAGTGGTCTGACCTGATAACATTCTTAACTAATTTTTTACACTTAGCCAATCGAAGAGAGGGAAAATTGAGAGCTAAAACACATTGAGCACAAAAGAAAACGCCCCTGCGGTGACAGCTGCAGGGGCGTTAATAAGAACGGTTGGACGAAATGCGATTAACGCAGGCCCAACTGGAAAATCAGCGTTTCGGCTTCACAGGCGAAGACGAAGTCGATATCCAGCTGTACGCCGCCTTCCACTTCTTTAAAGGTGGAGGTGATTTCGCACGGCTCGGACTCAACGCCGCGTGCTCTTTCAGTCAGCGCAGCCAAGGTTTCTTCTGCTTCAGCACGGTTCGCAAACACGCGGCTGTATGATGCGGTGCAGTCGGTGTTGTCCATGAT
The DNA here is from genome assembly GCF_040932435.1 of Kluyvera sp. STS39-E. Taxonomy (NCBI): domain Bacteria; kingdom Pseudomonadati; phylum Pseudomonadota; class Gammaproteobacteria; order Enterobacterales; family Enterobacteriaceae; genus Kluyvera; species Kluyvera sp. STS39-E. Next base: position 359,419 of record NZ_JBFQGA010000004.1, read on the forward strand.
GGTACCAACATCCATGCAGCAGCAAACTGGGGTTTCATCAGCACTACATTTACTCATTGCAGATTTCCTCTGTTTTTGTGCACCCAAGGTGCCAGATAAACTATGTGCCTATTTTACGCCCGCCCGTTGTGTGTCTCCAGTCGAGAATGTGATCTCTGATGATAAGTGACCGAAATCACAATTAAAAATGATCTAAAACAAATTTGGTGTTTCAACACCCATGACCAAAGCCGCAATTTTGCCAACCAGATCCCGTTTCAAACAACATCTTTGAAAATATTAATAAACAATATTGCAACATACCATCTGGTCAGACCTATACTCTCGTCACTGGTCTGATTTCTAAGTTGTAGTCCAGCCCCTACACTTCGCGCTTCTGTTACTACATGTAACATTGTTTGTATAAAAATAACTCAATGAGGTTATGGTCATGAGCCAAAAAACCCGTTTCACGAAGTCTGCTCTTGCTGTTGCAGTGGCACTTGTTTCTACCCAAGCCTGGTCAGCAGGTTTCCAGCTTAACGAGTTCTCATCCTCTGGTCTGGGCCGCGCCTATTCAGGCGAAGGCGCTATCGCAGATGATGCGGGTAATGCCAGCCGTAACCCGGCACTGATTATGATGTTTGACCGCCCAGAGTTTTCTATCGGTGCGGTATTTATTGACCCGGATGTGAATATTACGGGTAAGTCTCCGGCGACTGGCAAAAGTACAAATGCCGACAATATCGCGCCGACTGCATGGGTACCAAACATGCACTTCGTGATGCCAATCAACGAACAGTTTGGTTGGGGCGCATCGGTAACGTCTAACTATGGTCTAGCGACCGAGTTTAACAACAGCTATGCAGCTGGGATGTACGGCGGTAAAACCGATCTGCAAACCGCAAACCTGAACCTGAGTGGCGCCTATCGTCTGAGCAGCAACTGGAGCTTCGGCCTCGGCTTTGATGCTGTGTATGCTAAAGCAAAAATTGAGCGTTATGCAGGAGACTCAAGCCTCCTGCTTAGCCAGATACCTGGTTCTGGTGTGACTGGCCCTGATTCTCAAATTGCTCACCTGAAAGGTGACGAGTGGGGATATGGATGGAACGCTGGTATTTTGTATGAGCTGGACAAAAATAACCGTTGGGGCCTGACCTACCGTTCAGAAGTGAAAATTGACTTCGATGGCGATTATAAGAGCTCAATCACAAGTTTTGGAAACCAGGTAATTTCTGGTGCGGGGATTCCTGGCGTGCCTTACGGCACAAACGGAAACACCATTCCAGGCTCTCTGACCCTGAACCTGCCTGAAATGTGGGAAATCTCCGGTTATAACAAGGTCGATCCACAGTGGGCTATCCACTACAGCATCGCCTATACCAGTTGGAGCCAGTTCAAAGAGCTGAAAGCGAACGGTTCAAACGGCCAAGAGCTGTTCTATAAAGATGAAAGCTTTAAAGACGCTTACCGTATCGCACTGGGCACCACCTATTACTACGACAAAAACTGGACCTTCCGTACCGGTATTGCGTTTGATGATAGCCCGGTTCCAGCAAACCACCGCTCGATCTCCATCCCAGACCAAGACCGTTTCTGGTTGAGCGCCGGTACTACCTATGCATTTAACGAAGATGCCTCTATCGACCTTGGCGCTTCCTATATGCATGGCCAGAACGTAACCGTTCAAGAAGGTGATTACACCTTCAAATCTGCAGGTAAAGCCTGGCTGTTCGGCAGCAACTTCAACTATCGCTTCTGATAATCTGCCGACATAAAAAAAGGGTGAACATTATGTTCACCCTTTTTTATTGCCAGCGATTCGTTATTCCGAATCGATATCCTTCAGGTCACCTTCAATCGCCTGCGCGTTCGGGTTGGCTTCTGGTTTCAGCTTGCCGCCGTTGGCAATAAAGTCATGCTGTTGGAAGTAAGCTTCACGCACCAAAATGTAGGGATCGGACGATTGACGTAACAGCCCGTCGGAGTCGAGCAGCTGGGCGCGGGTTTCAACCCCCTCAACCATCCATTTACCAATCGACATCGGCCAAGTCAGCCAAGAGAGAACCGGGTACGTGGTGTCAGCCATATCGCCGACGTCTTCACGTAAGGTGAAGCTGCCATAGAACGGCAATTGCACGTACGGACCGTAACCCACACCATAATGCCCCAAGGTGCTGCCGAAACGATGCGGCTGAACGCGCTGCAGTTTCGGGTTAGCCATACCGGCAACATCAATAAAGCCGCCCATCCCGAGAACGGTATTCAGGAAGAAACGTGTAAAGTGAACCATCCCTTGGTACGGGTCGCCCTGCAAGAAGGAGTTCACCATAATAGCCGGCTCTTCCAGGTTGCTGGTAAAGTTGCCAAGGCCATTACGCGCGGGCTGCGGAACGTAATCACGCCATGCCACCGCGACGGGACGAACGACGTACGGATCCAACACGTTAAAGTTGAAGCTGTACATGGTCCGGTTAAATCCTTCAAAGGGGTCTGAACGCCCCTGTTGTTCTGTGCCAGAACTCGCACAGCCCACCAGCAGTGTGGTTCCTAACGCAAGCGCCGACAGGCGAAGCTTCATAAATGTCTCCCTGTTGATAATGGCTATTGCTGATTGCCATCCATGACGGAACGTTCGCGTATCCGCCTATTTAGATGTGAGCGATTGTAACAGCCCGTCGAACGATGTCTATATAACCGCTCTCGTTGATTTGATCATAGCCTGGTAATGCCCGCGCCGCGGCGCTTGTCGCGTCACTTAAATGATAAAGGTGACAAACCCTTTTTTGCGATTTCAGAATACATCCAACCGCGTCTCAAACATAAGCCGCTACGCTTAGGCTATACGTGCTTATTTCAGGAATGCTGCGATGAATGATATCGGAAAAGACAAGATAGACCGCCATAGCGACGAAATAGCAGTGGAGAGTGAAGAGAAGCAGACAGGTAAAGAGATAGAAGTTAATGAAGATAGGCTTCCCTCACGCGCTATGGCCATTCACGAGCACATCCGCCAGGAAGGCGAAAAGGAGATGGAGCGTGATGCCATGGCGCTTCTGTGGTCCGCTATCGCGGCGGGGCTATCCATGGGCGCATCGCTGTTGGCAAAAGGAATATTTCACGTCGAGCTGGAAGGCATTCCCGGCGGCTTTTTGTTCGAGAACCTCGGCTACACCTTCGGCTTTATTATTGTCATCATGGCCCGCCAACAGCTGTTTACCGAAAATACCGTCACCGCCGTACTTCCTGTCATGCAAAAACCGACTCTGGGTAATTTCGCCTTGCTGATGAGGCTTTGGGGCGTGGTGCTGCTGGGGAACATTATCGGTACCGGGATTGCTGCATGGGCTTTTGAGTATATGCCCATTTTTGATGAACAGACACGCGATGCTTTCGTCAAAATTGGCATGGATGTGATGAAAAATAGCCCAACAGAGATGTTTGCCAATGCCATTATATCCGGTTGGCTCATTGCCACCATGGTCTGGATGTTTCCCGCCGCCGGTGCCGCAAAGATTGTGGTCATTATTCTGATGACTTGGCTTATCGCGCTGGGCGATACCACGCACATAGTGGTGGGCTCGGTAGAGATTCTGTATCTGGTGTTTAACGGTACGCTGCACTGGAGTGATTTTATTTGGCCCTTTGCTCTGCCTACCCTCGCTGGAAATATCTGCGGCGGCACGTTCATTTTCGCACTAATGAGCCACGCACAGATCCGCAACGATATGAGCAACACGCGTAAAGAAAAACAGCGTTTACAGGCTAAACATAAGGATAGCGGGCGAGATAATCAGAAATAAGTGGCGACGGTTTGACCAGTCAGGCGGCCATGCACTTACTCCGGCGAACAAAAAACGCTATACTCGTGCCGCTTCGTCCCCTTAGTTAAATGGATATAACGAGCCCCTCCTAAGGGCTAGTTGCAGGTTCGATTCCTGCAGGGGACACCATTTTCCATGCAGCATCCCCCAACGCCCACTAAATCTTCCCTTTTGATGTAGATTCGCGCCAGACTCAATAAGGTTTGCTTTGAGCACTAAATCACCTGTATCAATACGCACAGGGCTAATACTCTCCCATAAATTAGTTTGATTATTAATAGTAACTCACTGGTGATAAATAAAAAATAATAATAAAAACGACTCCATTGATGTTATTACTTAAGAAATAATAATCATTATTTCCCTTTACCAATTAAGAAAATACTTATATGTTATGAGTAATAATTAAAATTTAAAAATGCGGTAATAGAAATCGATAACTGGGGATGGAATGGAAAATAACTTCGATAAGCTGAAATTAATTATTGATGCTTTGAATGACGCTATCCTCAGTCACCATGAATGGACCGGTAATCTCATTGCTGTTAGATTCTTAAATGAAAATTCCACCACCTCAATTATTGATGAGGACGCACATAAGAAGTGCAAAACCTCTGCTTTGCTGGATAAAATAGGAGAAGAAACATTCTTCTCCGAGACTGCGCTATTAAAAAACGTGAAACAAGCGCATAAAGACATGCATGATAAAGCCCGTATTCTTGTTCATTCCTATCATAGCCAAGAGATAAGTGATGATACTTTACACGTTTATATCCAGGCTCAACAAGAATTTGTCGCCCGCGTCGAATTATTGAAAAATAAACTATCTACTTTAATCAATACATCCGATCCGTTGACGGGTCTGCCAACAAGACCGTCATTACAACTGCAGATTAGTGACATAGTAAAATCAAAACCTGATGATTTGTATCTTGTCGTAATCGACATCGACCATTTTAAAATAGTGAATGATACTTACGGTCATAATGCCGGCGATGAGACATTAAGAAATCTATCTTTGACTTTACAATCAAAGATAAGATCAACAGAGAAATTATATCGTTACGGTGGAGAAGAGTTTGTCATGCTGATTTATGCTGATAATCTCTCATCAGCTGGATATGCTGGCTCAAGAATTTGTAGAAACATCAGTGAAACCAAACTGAAATATCACAATCAGTTTATTGAAGTGACGGCGACCATTGGCATCGCTAAATACAAATATGATTTGTCCTTTGAGGATAATTTTGAGATTGCTGATCAAGCGCTTTATTATGGTAAATCGACAGGACGCAACAGGTGCATCATTGATGACGGTCTCAGCCATTTCATTAATTACTCCAGTATAGAGTAGCCATTATCGACGGGTCATGCCATCACGCGAATACGATACGTATAGTCGCTTAAACCGGTATGATACATAAGTATTTCTAACGATTATTTGTAACCGCATAGAGGGATTTTATGCTCGAAAAAGATTGTTCAGGAAACGGACTCCTCCCAGAAGATATGGGAACGCTTATTCGAAAGGACAGGTCTCGTGACGATGTCCTAAAGATGTTCTTACAGCTAACGACGTCGTTGTTTAATATGCCGTCGGGATATATATCAATAGTCGATGATACCACGCACAACGTCATCGTTTCGCATCAGATCTCGATGACACCGAAACCGCGCCAGTTTTCTTTTTGCCAGTATGTGGTTGATTCAAGCCAGCCCGTTATTGTTCCTAACACCTGCCTGGATCAACGTTTTTGCGAACACCCCTTGGTGGTTGGCTCAGCGGGTATTCGGTTTTACGCCGGTATGCCATTAACCTTTAGAAATGGCGTAACCATTGGCTCCTACTGCGTTATTGATACTATTCCTCGAGATTTAACCGAAGATGATCTTACATCGCTAAACTTTATCAGTGATTTAGTAACTCGGTTTATCGAATCTTGGCTTGATGTGGCACAGACTGATTTAAACAGCGGCCTCCCCAACATGCATCAATTAATTGGCGACCTGCAAAGTGAAGTGAGTAATGATGACAATAATTATAGTTCATTGATATTAATTGAATGTATTGGCGTTAACCAATCAGAAGATATTGCCAGAACGATGGGGATAAAAAATCTTAATCGTTTAATTAAAGATATCAGTTTTACGCTTGAACAAACTCTGCAGCTAAAGCCAAGCGAAAAACTCTATATGATATGCGCAGGTCGATTTGCGCTATATTCAAAAAATCTGACATCAAATGAACGTAGTCTTCGTGAACGGCAGCTCAGAAACTTACAGGCTCATCTTGCTGATGGTGTAACCATTGGCCTCAATATCTGTGTCGGTGAAACGGCCATCACATTACCGATTTCGTCAGGACAGGAAATACTCCGACAAGCAGAAAGTGCACTCTATGCCGCACGGTGCAGTCATGCCCATCGATGGAGTGTATATAATCAAGACGATGACGATAAACGTAATAACGATTTTTATCTGCTTTATGATTTAACCGATGCTATTCGCAAAGGCGTTGACCTATTTTTGGTTTGGCAACCAAAAGTCACTTTACCAGACGGCAACGTCTCAGGTTTAGAAGCTTTAATTCGCTGGAATCACCCGGCAAGAGGGATATTATCGCCGGGGATTTTTTTACCACTCATCGCCGACACCAGCCTGATGGTTGAACTGACCGATTGGGTGATTGACCATGCTATAGAGCAGCAAATCCAATGGACAGCTCAAGGACTTAGGCTCCCCACATCGATAAACATTAGCATTCTTGATTTGACCCGAGGCAATTTCACCCAGAATCTGGTTGAGAAAATAGAAAAAGCGGGCCTTGATCGCGCGTTGTTAGGTATCGAATGCCTCGAAACTGAAAAGCTCCTCGCCAGCAGCAACGTCATTGAAGAGTTAAGATTACTTCGCCAGGAAGGTTTTTCTGTCTCTATTGATGATTTTGGCACCGGATACAGCAACCTGAATTACCTATCAAAAATCCCCGCAGACATTGTCAAACTGGATAAATCACTCATTGATAATGTGCAGTGGGAGCCTTCTCAGCAGATTATTGTGCGCCATGTGATTCGCATCCTTAAAGACCTCGGCTATACGGTCATAGCTGAGGGTATTGAAGACGAGAAGACGGCGGATATTCTTAGCGAATTTGGGTGCGATCAGGCTCAGGGATACTTTTTTGCAAGGCCTATGACCACTGACAAACTGGAATTATGGCTAAACAATATCCACTTTCTGGAGAATAAAGCCAAAGCGTCGTGAGCCATAAGCGTGTTGCGCAGCCTCATTACCTGACAGCTGTGTAACACCTCTCGTCGAGCCGGATCCTCAATCTGGTACAGCCTATACTGATAAGGTTATAATCGCGGATATTCTTTTTTTGGGCTTAGACACGAACATGACTAAATTAACATTACAAGAGCAGATGCTTAAGGCTGGGCTCGTCTCCAGTAAAAAAGTGGCGAAAGTGCAAAGAACCGCAAAAAAGTCACGCGTACAGGCCCGTGAAGCCAGAGAAGCGGTAGAAGAAAACAAGAAAGCGCAAATCGAGCGCGATAAGCTGTTAAGCGAACAACAAAAGCAGGCGACGCTGTCGAAAGAGTATAAAGCGCAGATAAAGCAGCTTATCGACATGAACAAAATCGTTATTTCAAAAGGCGAAATTGGGTTTAACTTCACCGATGATAACGTTATCAAGAAGATCTACGTCGATAAAACCGTACAGGCTCAACTGATAAGCGGCCTTCTGAATATTGCGCGCTTGAGCCCCGAGGCCAGCGCCGAAAGCGAATATGCCGTTATTCCTTCTGTCGTCGCCGATAAGATTGCTCAGCGTGACGCCAGCTACATAGTGCTTAGCAACGAAAAAAGCCAAGAAACGCAGGATGAAGAAGATCCCTACGCCGCTTTTGTCGTGCCTGATGATTTAATGTGGTAAACCCCGTGGCCCGAACGACTCGATGCGCAATCTGCATTAGCGCGTTTGCGTGAGTTTAACGGGCCTCGTATCGATATACTGGCACAAGCCTTGTCGTCTCGGTGAGGCTGTCAAAAACCATCGTTTCTGCCGTTGCTATCACCATGCCCGTTCTCCTCAGTCGCTGCACATCGGCGGCGATACGCTGGATCCCGAACCAGAACAATCCATCCAACGCTGTGACGTGCAGGCCACTTTCTAGCGCCTGCTTCAAGCGCTCACGTGGCACTTTTATCTCTTTAGCTATTTTCTGGAAAGGCGCTGCGCTGGTGCCCGCTGAATCAACGCGCTGAATTCGGGTGGCGAGGCTGTACTGAAAGGCATCGGGGATCGCGCTTAAATCAGACTTCAAACTATAAACACAGCCAAAGCGCTTGCCGTTAAAGATGACATTTTTTTGGCTTAGCTTTAGTTCATCGCGAATGCCCGCAATAAGCTGCGGCGCGCGGGTTAACATCAGCCGAAAAGGCAGCTCAAAACTCGTCACATAGTCCACATTCAACAGCGCTGTCCGCAGGCGTTCCTCCGCACCCGCATGGGATTGACGACATTCTTCAATAACCTCACGCCACTGGTTGGCCAAACGTTCCGGTTCTGCGGCTTCTGTAAAACTGTACTTCTCAATTTGATAGTCAATTTTTCCCGTCACGCTGCGCTTCCTTTTCGTTATTGTTGAGCGAACGTTGTTCACTTTACCAGCACGCTGGAATAACAGAAAGTAAGCCAATGACACAAATCACTATGGCTTCGGCGATTAATCCCACAAGCCCAGTCTGATAAACGTAAAAAAGCCCCGCTCTTTTTAAGCGGGGCAAATCGAACAGAGTGCATCATCATGGTGTGGGCGAACGGAAAAGCCCCAACACCTCTTTGTTCCTTTGTGCAATGTAATCTTCCATGGTTGCCAGACCGTTAATTCGCCCAAAAGCTGCCAAAAGGAATAACATCGCAGAGCGCTGCAGCACCGCTTTATCTGCCGGATCATTTAGACTTTTCGCGACATTCCAAGCACCGACAGCCTGATGACACAGGCTCTTCACGGAGTCTGGAAAATTGTCGGCATTCACCTGCGTTAATAATGTCCGGAATACGGCATCGCGCCGGTTTTCATCGCCGCCATCAAAAATCACGTTCATGATGGCATCCGTTATAGTTCGCAACTCATCCGAATAGTGTTTCATCGCGTTTTTGGCCGGTAGCACATCAAAAGACTCGCTGACGCCGACGGTCATCGTAACCAATGCCGTCGGCGAAGCACCTAGAAAGCGTATTTAACCCCTAACATCCCTTGGGTATCGCTGTAGCCTTTATCCCCCACCTGTTGAGCAACGTTGCCCCATAGATGTAGATTTTTGCCCAGTTGTCCCTCAACCCCCACTTTCAACTCGCCGATATTGCGTGTCCCCGCTTGGTAATTAGAGACTCCGTTCATCGCTACCCCGTACGACTGTGTGTTGTAAATCCAGTTGGCTTCAACAAAAGGCTGGAACTCACGTTCCTTTCCATCATCCATAGCGTGGTGGCCTTTGATAAAGGCTTTCAACCCTAAACGCGTTTGCAGATTGCCGTCATTGCTGCTTTTCACCCGCGTGCCGTTTGCTTCGGTATGCGTATCCGCCTGCACATCCATCCACGTTAGCTGGGCTTTTGGTTGCAGCCAGTAGGTTTGTCGTCCCTCGTTACGCTCCGCCATCAGGAAGCTATAACCTCCTTCGATGGAGGCGGTGATGCCGTCAGAGTCATATTTCTCGGTCGCCAGCTTATCGCCATAGACTTTGTTATCGAACCAGTTATACAGAACCCAGCTATCTAAGTAGGTGCCTGTTTTATCTGCATCATTTGCGTACCAGGTCGCGTATCCCCCCACGCTATAACCGGTAACCTGGCCACGGGAGTGATAGCGAGTCACATCAGAGCGGGTGTTGCTCTGATTGTTGCCATAACCGGCCATCAGCCCCAGATGCCAGCGATCTCGCCCATCGGTACTCCATTGAGCAATATCGCCCCCTAGCTGCAAGACATAGCGGTTACTTTGCGTGCTGAGCTGTCCGCTGGAGTCCTTAAAGCGATTGTGACCACCGACATTTCGCATCCACAGGCTGGTGACCTTCTGTTCGCCGGTCAGAAGATCGGTGTACTGCGTATCACCCAAGCGATCGTGAAGCCGGGTGTTGAACATCGTGTTGGCTGCCGCCAAGTTGGCAATGTAGGAACCACTTTCCGGACGGATGGTCGGCTTTTCAGGCACCGGCTCAACGGTCGTTTGTGCAGCATTCATGAGATACCAGTTGCTGGTTTGCGCCCCTTCTCCGCGACGCAAATCGTATTCGTAGCTCCCTGCGACAATGCGTCCAGATTTGACAAAATTACCGTCCGAGAGACCGTCAACCTGAATAACTTCAATGCCGTTAATTGTTTTATCACCGCTGCCACCAGCGTTATTCACCACCACGTGGGTTGTTCCACTCGTATCACCCTGTACAACGAGCTTATCGGTTAGCGAGCTATCATCCCCTAATACCGTATTGAGCTTCAGCGTCCCATTGTTGCCGTCATAATTCCCCGCAACGGTCAGAACGGTGCCGACCGATGCGCCGTTCCACTGCACGGTCCCATTGTTTAGGCTTAACGACGACAGCACGGAATCGCCAGTCATGTCCCATAGGCTATTGCTGCCGTCGATAGTTAAGTCGATTGTTCCCGCGTCTTTGGTCGATGTCGCCAGTTGGTTAGAGTTGGTGATCCCCGTGAACGTGCTGCCATCGGCCATATGCAGCAAAACCTGCCCCGCCGTATCGGCAACAATGTTGCCATTGATGATGTACCTGCCCGACGCGTCGGTCCCGGCGTTGAGATCGTAGGATTTCACCAGCGCTTCTGCGCCGGTGGCATAAATCGCTGAACCGGTGCCGACATTAATCGTCGCGTTTTTCGCCAGATAAATGGCAGCCTGCTTATCAGCCGTTGTTGAGGATGCAAATAGACCATTTGCCCCCGCCCCCAGCGCCGAGATATCGACGTTGCCTAGAGACACAGTCCCTGCCGCACGGGTATAAACGCCATGGGCATTGTTGCCGACCGTTTTAATCGTGCTATCGCCATTAAGATAAATTTCAGCTTTGCCCTGCACGGCGCTGCTGTTTTCCGTATCTTGGCCCGCGAATACGGCATAACCCGCCGAAGATGACCCCGCGCTGGTTGTCTCGACATAAGCCGCACCGTTAACCGTGACCGTCGATAGCGCATTAGCGTTAGCAATAGAGGCGTTAACACGTATCCCCATTCCACGCGCCACGATATTCGCACTGTTATTAATCGTCACGGTAGAATAACTTCCCGCCAACTCACGCCCTAGGTTAATCCCATCAGAGCTAATGCCAGAGGTGACAGATTTATAATTCTCGATTTCAATCTTACCGCCACCGGCCTTAGAGTGAATGCCATCGGAAAACAACCCCTTGGTATCAACGGTGAGGTCGCTAAACTTATAATTAGAGTTATTCATATAGACCGCCCAACCCTTCAGGCCGCTCGTGGTAGCCATGGCATTAGTGGTTATAATAACTTCGTCATAGTTAGTGAAATCGCTGCCGTTACCATTCGGGTTGTTGGAGCCAAAGTAGTAAATAGTATTATCCGCATTAAGCGTATCGGCATAAATAGGAGCGATGTGCGCGCTCGCTGCCATCAAAGCAACGGAGATAAGCAGCGCGATTTTTTTTGGTTTGTAATGTCTAGGCATCATTAAATCTCCTTGAATCCTTCCTTTCTTGACTGCCAACTTAAAGTTGCAATATCCACGCATCTTTATAATGAGCCGTATTCGATAGCAGAGGGGAAATTGCAGCCGCGGTGGTGCAATATGGCTACGTCACTGTATTAATCATTAACACATAGAATTTAATTTGTAGCTGCACCTCACCGTGAGATGATAAAGAACCAGGTTATATATCGGCGTAGATTAAATAGAGTGCGAAAAGCGATAAAGCGTATTGATATCAGCGCCCATCTTCTTTTCTGCTCGCCGCTTGGCGGCGTAAATCCTTCTGACATTCACCGTGAGCGAGTTTGCCAGATGGTTGCAGTCTTCACCGGCAATCAAGGCCTTTAAGACACTAAATTCCAGTCCCGACAAGGCCTCTCCCTTAATGAAGGCATCTCGTTGATAAATGGCGCGCTTGCTCAACTTATCCCGAGAAATATCAACTCGGTCATTAGGGTAAATAACTAGAAAAATGTCTTTATATTTTCTGAACCAGTAGTTCGCTAATGCCCTAAGATGTTTATCACAAATGATAACGATTTTTAATTTTGTTTCTGACAGATAGTTTATCCATCGGTCATCCGTAAAGAATCGCAAATAGCTAATTGAAAAATCGACAAAGACACAACCAAGATAAAGATTGTTATAGGTCTGTTTAAGAATGCCTTCCATGACACCTATAGAGAAATAAGCGCTAGCCTTCGGCCAGACGCAAAAACAGTAATCTTGGCAAAATGAAACTCGCAATGAAGCGTTGGGTTTTATTTCACAATTCGAAGGGCAACTCATACAGTTGATTCTTCCGCAATCAATATTTAGTGACATCATGTCCCCTCCTTTTACGTTTTAATAATTTCATTCAGGTAAAATATTGTCAATCTACTTTTATAAACGGAAGGCATCAACGATAAGAATAAAACAATAATCTCATCTATCGTCTCATGGCTGTTTTTTAATCGAGAGGAAATGTAGGGAAAAGGAAGGGGAAATAAAACTTCCACCTTAATTATCTAGGAATACTACAAATGTAAATCAGATAATTACAATAAAAACATCAATAAGTGGATTAATTTCAGAGGTTATAGTAAATGAATGGATGATCACTGTAGGCAATATCTTATCTGCTAATAAAATCAACACCGGGCATCCACTCAGTTAAAAAAAATAACTACGAGACCTGCATGAGTATTAATCGTCATTATCTCCCGTCCAGAGACCGTTGACACACTTAGCCAGAAAAATAGCCCATGACAGAAAAAGAGATAAAAACCACATAGTGGTATTAACAATGGGGAAAATAACTCTTAAATAAGATAAAAAGCAGCAATTAAATCTAGAGATGAGGGTTTAATGCGGAATGGGTTTCCCCATCCCGTTGACGACTACAGCCCGTCGGTGACAATTTTCGCCGCCGCAGCGAGCACATCACGGCGGCTTTCAGCCTTAGGTTGAGGCTGGGTAAAGTAGGTTACCAGAATCAGCGGTGCACGATCTTCGGGCCAGATAACCGCGATATCGTTGGTGGTGCCATAGTCACCGCTACCGGTTTTATCACCCACAACCCACGAGGCTGGTAAACCGGCCTTAATGCTAGCCGCTCCGGTCGTGTTGCCTTTCAGCCATGTCACCAGCTGCGCCCGTTGGCTTTCACCCAGCGCAGTTCCCAGCGTCAGGTTACGCAGCGTTTGCGCCATTGCCAAAGGAGACGAAGTATCGCGTGGATCGCCTGGGATTGCGGTGTTTAACGTCGGCTCAGTGCGGTCAAGACGAAACGTCTGGTCCCCGATCTGCCGGGCAAATGCCGTGACGCCTTCCGGACCGCCAACGTTGGCAATAAGCTTATTCATCGCCACGTTGTCACTGTACTGCAAGGCCGCCGCGCTGAGCTCGGCAAGCGTCATGGTGCCATTGACGTGTTTTTCCGCAATCGGATTATAGTTAACCAAGTCGGATTTTTTGATCTCAACTCGCTGATTTAAAAGATCCGGCTTGGTCTCACTCTTCTTCAGCACCGCGGCAGCTGCCATGACTTTGCTGGTGCTGCACATCGCAAAACGCTCATCCGCACGGTAGAGAATTTGCGAGTTATCCGCCGTGTTAATCAGCGCAACGCCCAACCTTCCCCCTGATTTCTGTTCTAGCTCGGCAAGTTTCTGCTGCACGCTGGCGGTTTGTGCATAAACCGACACGCTCCCTAACAACAGCGGGACAATTGTCGCCGCCATTAACGTGAACTGACGCAGTGATTTTTTAACCATGGAATCCCTTATTCTGGATGACGCTAAATAACAAAGGTATGAATAGTAAATCTTTTGCTTCAAGCTATCTATATGCCGGTAAATCCTCTGTTGGCAGCAGGTAAAATGGGCGTCGCCAGAATGAAATTTACTACCATATGAAATTAATGTGTCGTCGATTCACGACACTCGTAAGTAACTAAAAATTAATAAAAAAAACCCTCTTGTCTCGCTCCATATTTAGGCGTACATTAGCGCCATCTGGAGCAAGAAAGCACAGAATTCTAAGGGTGATGCCAACGGCGAAAACGCACGGATTTCGTTTTCCATCGGTTGATATCAGCTTGCAGTACTATCGTTCATGAGTGCGTAGAAAAAGATACGCGGAGAGATGAGTCGTGAAATACTTCTTTATGGGCTTTTCCTTTATGGTCATCGTTTTTGCCGGCACATTTGCCCTGATGATCTAGTCAATAAAATGCATAAAAAACAGGAGCCATTTGGCTCCTGTTTGCATTTCTAGGATAGGGAAATTACTCCGCCGATTTTTGCTCGGACGAGAGCAGCCCATCGGCACGGAACATCGATTTAATTCCGCGAATGGCTTGGCGGATACGATCACGGTTTTCTATCAACGCAAAACGCACGTGAGTATCGCCGTAATCACCAAAACCAACGCCTGGCGAAACGCAAACTTTCGCATCCTGTAGTAGCTTTTTCGCAAACTCCAGCGACCCCATAGCCGCATATTTGTCGGGAATTTTTGCCCATACGTACATCGACGCTTTCGGCATTTCGACCATCCAGCCCGCTTCGTGCAGCCCTTTTACCAGCACATCACGTCGACGTTTATACTGTTCGGCAATGTCCCGTACGCACTGCTGATCGCCTTCCAGTGCGGCGATAGCTGCCACCTGTAGCGGCGTAAATGTGCCGTAATCGTGATAGCTCTTAATCCGCGCCAGCGCATTCACCAACGTTTTATTGCCCACCATAAAGCCAATACGCCAACCGGCCATATTGTAGCTTTTCGACAGGGTGAAAAACTCCACAGCGACATCGCGCGCACCCGGTACCTGCATAATCGACGGCGCTTTCCAGCCGTCATAGACGATATCGGCATAGGCCAGATCGTGAACCACCAGCACATCATAGCGTTTGGCTAGTGCGACCACTTTTTCAAAAAATTCCAGCTCAACGCACTGGGCGGTTGGGTTGGATGGGAAACCCAAGATCATCATCTTCGGTTTTGGATAGCTTTCACGGATGGCGCGTTCAAGTTCGTTAAAGAAATCGACCCCTTGAACCAGCGGCACAGAACGCACCTGTGCACCAGCAATCACCGCGCCGTAGATATGGATCGGATAGCTTGGATTCGGCACCAATACGGTGTCACCGTGATCGAGCGTAGCCAACATTAAATGTGCCAGCCCCTCTTTGGACCCGATCGTTACAATGGCTTCGCTTTCTGGGTCAATATCAATTTCATAGCGATCTTTATACCAACGCGATATCGCACGGCGAAGTCGTGGGATGCCACGCGACGTGGAATAACCGTGGGTGTCCGGGCGTTGAGCCACGGTACACAGCTTCTCGACAATATGCGGCGGCGTTGGGCCGTCCGGGTTACCCATACTGAAATCAATAATGTCTTCGCCGCGCCGACGCGCAGCCATTTTTAATTCAGCGGTAATGTTAAAAACATACGGGGGTAAGCGATCGATACGCGTAAAACGGCGTTCAGGACTGGATTCAGCCATAGATTCCTCAGGATAACGTGAGCGCCCGAACCGTTCGAGCGACGCTGCCACCGATGTGGCATGAATAGAAAATAACCTGAAAAAAATGGCGGTGTCGAGGGCGAATGCTAAAAACGATAACATCGCTAAAAAGAGGAAACCCTACAAATGAAAATCATTTCTTAATGGCAATAAACAGGCAAAAATAAAACACTTAAGCAACATAGCTCTATCCTTCTATTGCCAATAAACCCGCCTCGTTTTGCGACAACGCTGCTATTCCATTCTACTGAGCGCCTTTTGCCATCAATCCCCTTTTAAAATTAAGGTTTATCCCTATTCAGCATGCCGCTGGTCATCTGACGCTGGGTTACTTATCATAAGATTTTCCCGAAGACATCCGGCGCCACCATGCACGAAATATTCAATATGCTGCTCGCAGTTTACGATCGAGCTGCATTAATGCTGATTTGCCTCTTTTTCCTGATCCGAATTCGTCTGTTTCGCGAACTGCTGCACAAATCGGCTCATACGCCGAAAGAACTGCTAGCAGTCAGCGTGATTTTCTCCCTGTTCGCTATTTTCAGTACTTGGTCAGGGGTTCCGGTGGAAGGGTCGCTGGTGAACGTGCGCATCATTGCGGTGATGTCAGGAGGAATTTTATTTGGTCCATGGGTGGGGGCCATCGTCGGGATTATCGCCGGGGTTCATCGCTATCTGATTGATGCTGGCAGCGTAACGGCCATTCCGTGTTTTATCACCAGTATTATTGCCGGGATTTTATCGGGCCTGATTAACCGTAAAGTGCCGAAAGAACTGCACTGGAAGATTGGTATTCTCGGCGGAATGTTGTGTGAAACGCTGACCATGATCTTAGTGATTGCGTGGGCGCCTAGCATCGATTTGGGTGTCGATATTGTGTCAAAAATCGGTATCCCGATGATTGCGGGTAGCGTCTGTATCGGCTTTATCGTCCTGCTAGTGCAGAGCGTGGAGGGGGAAAAAGAGGCCAGTGCCGCGCGCCAAGCCAAGCTGGCGCTAGATATTGCCAACAAAACGCTGCCGCTTTTCCGCCAAATTAACAGTGATACACTGCGCCAAATTTGCGACATCATCCGCCAAGATATTCATGCCGATGCGGTAGCGATTACCAATACCGACCGCGTGCTCGCCTACGTAGGTGTTGGCGAGGATAACTATCACAATAATGATGACGCCATTAGTCCGACGACCAAGCAGGCGATCATTAACGGCGAAATTATCATTAAAAACAATGATGAAGCCCACCGCACGCCGGAGATCCACTCGATGCTGGTGATCCCACTGTCAGAAACCGGTGTGGTAACCGGCACGCTGAAAATCTACTACTGCCACGCCCACCAAATCACCTCATCTCTTCAGGAAATGGCCATTGGTCTGTCACAGATTATCTCCACCCAGTTGGAGGTCTCTCGTGCGGAACAGCTGCGGGAGATGGCAAATAAGGCAGAGTTGCGCGCACTGCAAAGCAAGATTAATCCTCATTTCTTGTTTAACGCGCTCAATGCTATTTCATCGTCGATTCGCATGAATCCGGACACTGCCCGACAGCTTATTTTTAATCTCTCACGCTATTTGCGCTATAACATTGAATTAAAAGATGATGAGCAGATTGATATCCGTAAAGAGCTGTACCAGATTAAGGACTATATCGCCATTGAACAGGCGCGCTTTGGCGACAAGCTGACGGTTATCTACGATATTGACGAAGAGGTCAGTTGCTTTATCCCCAGCCTGCTCATTCAACCGCTGGTCGAGAATGCTATCGTCCACGGAATTCAGCGTAGTAAAGGTAAAGGCGTGGTCACAATAAGTATCACCGAGTCCGGTAACCGCGTGCGCATCGCCGTGCGCGACACCGGGCCGGGCATCGACCCGGAGGTGGTGGCGCGGGTGGAAGCCAATGAAATGCCGGGCAACAAAATCGGGCTGCTCAACGTCCATCACCGGGTCAAATTACTGTATGGCGAAGGGCTACATATCCACCGTCTGGAGCCAGGAACGGAGATTGCTTTCTACGTTCCCAACCAGCGAACGCCCGTCCCGGCTGCCGCCACTTTACTGCCTTAACTTGGAGTACGCATGAAAGTCATCATTGTCGAGGATGAATTCCTGGCGCAACAGGAGTTAACCTGGCTGATAAAGCAGCACAGCCAGATGGAGATTATTGGGACCTTTGACGACGGTCTGGATGTACTAAAGTTTTTGCAGCACAACAAAGTGGATGCCATCTTCCTTGACATTAACATCCCCTCTTTAGACGGCGTGTTGCTCGCACAGAACATCAGTCAGTTTGCCCACAAGCCGTTTATTGTGTTTATAACTGCGTGGAAAGAGCATGCGGTGGAAGCCTTTGAACTCGAAGCTTTTGACTACATTCTGAAGCCGTATCAAGAAACGCGTATCGTCAGCATGCTGCAAAAACTGGAGTCCAGTTGGCAACAGCAGCAGTCAAATAGCACCAATAACCCGGCCGGTATCACGCGTGAAAATGACACCATCAATTTGATCAAAGATGAGCGCATCATTGTCACGCCGATAAATGACATTTATTACGCAGAAGCGCATGAAAAGATGACATTTGTTTATACACGGCGAGAATCCTACGTCATGCCGATGAACATCACCGAATTTTGCAGCAAGCTCCCCGTGAGCCATTTTTTTCGCTGCCATCGCTCATATTGCGTGAACCTGAATAAAATCCGTGAGATTGAACCGTGGTTTAATAACACCTACATCCTGCGGCTACGCGATCTGGAGTTTCAGGTGCCGGTGAGTCGCAGTAAGGTGAAGGAATTCAGACAAATAATGCATTTATAGTGCAGGAAGGCGCATGAAAAACACCAGTTTACCCGCGGACCAACAATTTTTTGCCGATCTGTTCAGTGGACTGGTGCTAAACCCGCAGCGACTGGGCCGCGTCTGGTTTGCCACTCAGCCCTCCCGCCTGCCTGAAGGTAGCCTATGTACCGCCCTTCCACGCCTCGATGTCGTACTGCGCGGTGAGTACGGTAATCAACTGGAAAAAACGCAGCACCGTTTGGCGGAAGGTGAAATGCTGTTTATCCCTGCCCGTGCCGCCAATTTGCCAATAAGCGATAAACCGGTGATGCTATTAAGCATGGTTTTTGCCCCCGGCTGGCTGGGACTATCCTTCTATGATAATCGTACAGCCTCTTTATTACGCCCGGTACGGCACATTGAGCTATCGTATTTGCAGCGCGGCGAAGGCGAAGCCATGCTGACCGCACTCACTCATCTAAGTCGTTCTGCGCACCAGCAGGACGTTATTCAACCGTTGACGCTCAGTCTGTTGCACCTGTGCCGAAGCGTGGTGAATACCCGCCCGGATGCCCAGCGCCCGCGCTCAGAGTTCCTCTTTCAAAGCATGTGTAACTGGGTGCAGGATAATTACGCCCAGCCGCTGACGCGCGACAGCGTGGCCTGTTTTTTTAATATTACGCCGAATCATTTATCAAAATTGTTTACTCAACATGGCAGCATGAGTTTTGTCGAGTATGTTCGCTGGGTGCGGATGGCAAAAGCGCGGATGATTTTGCAAAAGTATCATTTGTCTATTGCTGAAGTAGCGGAACGCTGTGGGTACCAGGATAGCGACTATTTTTGCCGTCTATTCCGCCGTCAGTTTGGGCTAACGCCGGGTGAATATAGCGCACGTTTTCAAAGAGGATAGCTGGGAGCGACGACTGGCTCCCAACGCCAACCGTCATTAAAACACCAGTTCAGCCTCCAGCAGCGCCAGAATATCCACCGCATCCTCTGCGGCAAACAACGACTGGCGGAACGATTTATTCACCAGCTTACGCGCCAGCTGTGAAAAGACCTTCACATGGTTGATGCCCTCATCGACTCCCAGCGTCAGCATAATCACCAACTCGACATCCCCCATTTCCGACTGCCAATCTATAGGTGCACTAAGGCGGGCAATACTGATGCTGGAGTGACGTATCCACTGTGATTTCGTGTGCGGAATTGCCACACCAAAGCCGACACCGGTAGTCACGATCTCCTCGCGCTGCCAGACATCCTCTTCTAATTCAAACGGGTGCTCGGTTCGACCATTCACGCCCAGATTACCGCAAAGGAACTGAAGCACCTGTTCTTTGCTGGCAAACGCCTGTCCCACAAAAATATTCTCCAACGCCAGCAGCGGCCGAACATCCTTTTGCGGCGCAAAGGTGTTTAACAACGTTTCGATATCCTCAGCGCTTCGACACTCGCATGCCTGTAGCGCAAGCTCCCGGCAGGCCTGAGCGTCCAACTGGCGTAGCTGACTTTTGATCGCCGGAATACGCGGGCTGCTCATGCTCAACTCATCAAGTTCCAGCCCCAAAAGCAGAGGTAGATAGCGGCTTTCACCGCCCAACTCCCCGCAGATGCCGACCCATTTACCGCGCTCATGCGCCACGCGGATAATTTGCTGCAACATACGTAGGAACGACGGCGTAATCGGGTTATACAGCGACGAGACACGCGGGTTGTTGCGGTCGACCGCGTACAGATACTGTGTCATATCATTCGAGCCAATACTGAAGAAATCCACCTCATCGCAGAAATGGTCGATGATGTAACAAACTGATGGTACTTCGACCATGATGCCCAGAGGAAGGTTCGAGACGTGGCGTAAGCCTTCGTTTTTCAGCGTCTCGGTGGCTTTTTGTAGCTCGCTCTTCACCCATAGGATCTGATCGAGGCTGTGCACCATGGGGATCATCAACTGCGCATTACCAAAGGTGGCCGCACGCAGGATAGCGCGCAGCTGACTGCGAAACAGACCGGCAAACTCCGGATAAATGCGTACCGCGCGATAGCCGAGAAAAGGATTCTCTTCCTGAGGGATGTGGAGATAAGGAATATTTTTATCGCCGCCAATATCCATAGTGCGGAAGATGACCGGCTTATCCTCCGCCGCCAGCAACACCTGCTGATAGGCTTCAAACTGTTCCTGTTCATCAGGCGCACAGTCCCGGTCCATAAACAGCATTTCAGTGCGGAATAACCCCACGCCCTCAGCGCCATTTGCGAAAGCACCCGGGGCTTCCAGCGCGGTGCCGATGTTGGCGGCGATATCCAGGCGCTGGCCATCCTTCGTCTGCGCCAGCTGTGCGGCGTCACGAGCCTGCTGTTGCTGACGTTTATCGTCCAGCTTTTGCGCAATGGCGTAGTAACCGCTCACCGCCGTATTGGGATTAATGGCCAGCACGCCGCACTGAGCATCCAGCACAGCAGGTAGCCCGGCATAACGACTAATGGCCTCCAGTGGCAGGCCGCCAAGTACCGGAATGGCTGACGCACGGGCCAAAATCAATGTATGCGAGGTGCGCCCAGTCTTTTCCAGAATCATACCGGACAGATGCTGTAAATCGAGGCTCAGGAACTGACTTGGCGTCAAATCTTCCGCCACCAGAATCGTTGGTTGCTGCAACACCAGCGCGTTACGCGGACGTCGATCCGGCCAAGTAATATGCAATAGCTGCTCGCTTATATCCCGGATATCACTCACCCGCTCTCGCAGGTAATCACTCGTTGAAGCTAAGAGCTTGTCGCACACTTGCTCCATGTTGCTGATGATGGCGTCGCCAAGCCCTTTTTTCCGCCCGGACATCAGCCGACGGATATTTCCGGCAAACTCATTGTCCTGAATCAGCGCCAAATGCGCGCTCAAAATCGTTTTACTCTCACCATCACGCTCGTTGAGCTGTTGGTTGAGTTGCTCAGCCAACGTTGCAAGGCTGTGCTCCAGGCGAGTATCATCCTCAGCGCTAGCCGGGATGGCGCGGAAACTCTCAAGATTATCACTTTGCTTCAAAGCAATTCTCCCGCTCCCCACGCCGCCTGCCAGCACGTTGCCATACAGCAGATCAGGATTCAGGTGGGTAAGCGAGCGCGGTAGCGGATGCGCCGCCAGTTCAGCTGCTGTTGGCTGAACGCTATCGCTATCAATAAAGCGATACTGAAGATACTCCTCCAGCATTCGCCTAGCCTGCTCTTCATCGCAGCCGGTAATGGTCAGGCTGCAACTGTCGTTGAATAACGTACCGGTGCCAATCAGCGCCAGCGAGCTTTTAGCATCCACTCTCGCGTTCTGCCGATGGTTGATAAACGTGATTTCGCTTCGCCACTGGCTGCACTGCTCTTTCAGCTCCCAGGCGGGGCGGGCGTGCAAACCATTAGGTAGTGGGAAGAGAAATTGAATCGTAAGCATAGCAACTCCTGTTAGCGCGATATCAACACCTGAAATCCGTCAGGTGAGCCACGGTCTCGCGCGTAAGACGTGAAATAATCGCCGATAACAACATCTGAGTCTGTGTAATATCACGACAATCAGCAATAGAGGCGGCGCAATGTCCATGACGGGTCGCTGGGCCGATAACGACCGTGGGTATTCCCGTCCCGCTCAGATGCACAGCCCCGCCGTCGGTACCGCCGTTGCTAAACATATCTAGCTGCAGCGAAATGCCGGCCTCCAGGGCGATGCTTTCTACCCAGGCCGTTAACCTTGGTGGAGCAATAAGCGATTTATCACTCAGCACCAGCATAGGTCCTTTACCAATTCGCCGATGATTGGCCGCACCATAATCAAAGTTTTTAGCCCAACAGGCGGTATCCAGCACAATAGCCACATCCGGGGCAACTGCACACGCCGCCGTTTGCCCGCCGCGCAGACCGACCTCCTCGCTGGAGCTTGCCACCAACCAGACTTCTGCGGGCAATGCCACGTCGTGCCATTCGCGCAGCAGCGCTATCAGCAAATAACAGCCAAGCCGGTCGTCAAAAGCCTTTCCCATTACCCGTTGGTGCGGCAATGCTTGGAAAGTCGTATCAAAGGTGACGCGATCGCCGGGACGAATGCCCACATTAATCACCTCGTCATAGGATTGCGCGCCAATATCTACCCGCAAAGCACCCACGTCGTTGCCGCAGCGTTCGCCATCGAGCAGGCCGGGAATTTTGCGCGCTTCTCGCGTGGAGATCCGAACCGGCTGGAGCTGACGAGCGGCCATCCTCACATTGCCCACCGGCAGAACGTCAATTGCGCCTTCGCGGGAAATGCTGCGTACGATGAAACCCACTTCGTCCATATGCGCGCAAATCATCACTTTTGGGCCATCCGACTCATTCAGGCGAATCAGCACCGAGCCTAGGCCATCAAAGCGCACTTCTTTATGTAGTCTGTCCGCCTCATTGAGCATGATCTGACGGACTTCCTGTTCTGAGGAAGCGATCGCGTCCGCTTCGCTCAGGGCTTTCAGCAACGATAAATCCATTACACCTCTCCCGTATGTCGCCAAGTTTTCGGCATGCTATAAAGCACCTCGCCGCCGAGTGGCGTGACCAGCACCACATCTTCAATACGGACGCCACCCTGCCCGGGTAGATAAATGCCAGGTTCGACGGTCAGCAGCATGCCCGGAGCTAGCACCGTCTCGTCCGTCGGCGAAAAACGTGGTTCTTCATGCACATCAATGCCAATCGCATGACCAGTATTGTGGCCAAAATAGTCACCGTAACCTGCATCGCTGATAATTCGACGAGCGACAGCATCAACCTCCTGACAGCGCACGCCCGGTCGAATGGCGGCAACGGCAGCAAGCTGCGCCTGCAGGACAATCTGGTAAACATCAAACAACGCGTTTTTCGGCGACATCTCAGTACCAGAGACGAGAAAAGTCCGCGTCATATCTGAGCAGTACCCTTGATACTGAGCGCCAAAATCCAAGGTGATGAGTTCGCCTGCCACCACCACTTTGTCGCTGGCTTTCCCGTGCGGCAATGCGCCTCGCCAGCCGCTGGCAACAATCGTATCGAAGGCGGTTTTTTGTGCCCCAAGCTTGCGCATATACCACTCAAGCTCTGCGGCGATTTCATCCTCGCGCATCCCAGGTTGGATAAAGCGACGAATATATTCCGCCCCCTCATCTGCGATCCGGCAGGCTTGTCGAATGCAAGCAATCTCCTGCGCCGTTTTGATTTGCCGTAGCGGCTCCAACGAAGCACTTACCAGCGAAGCCTGCAGTTCTGACTGCCAGCGACAGGCAGCATCCCAACTGACTTGGCCGCCCTCAATGCCCAGAGTTTGCAGATTTTCATCGACAATGACTTGGTTTGCGATGAAAGCCAGCGTTTGCGTATCGCTGAGCAAATGCAGCTGATATCCCTTAATGCGCGACTCAATGTCGGCGTAATAGCGGGAGTCCACCATAATATGTGCGCTATCACGGCTAATCAGCACATAGCCTGAGCCGGTAGAAATCCCCAAATGCGGCTGCTTATTCTGCCTTGAGGAAATCAGTACCGCGTCCAGCCGCTGTTCATCCAACCATTGGCGAAGCGATGCCAGTAGCGTCATGATGTTCTTCCTCATTGTCAGAGACTTTCGATAATCAGTTTGCCTCTGCGGTACATCAGGTGGCGTAGGAACACTACCATTAGCGCCGTAATGACTGCGCCTAGCAGGATACCCGCCATATAGACGCCCAGGTTGCTGACCAGCGGCCAGGCCCAGATTGCTGATTCAGGGAACCACTGCACAGCACCGAGCCACACAGCAGCAGTTGAGCCTACGATCGCCCCGACCATATACGATGGAATGGCGGTGATAGGGCTTTCCAGTGCAAACGGGATAGCGCCTTCGCTGATGCCCATAAATGCAAGGAACATGGCCGTTTTCCCCTGCGGGTAAAGCTGCGCGCTAAACAAACGCTTGCCGGTTAGACGACGGTCAAGAAGCGTTGCCAGCCCGAGGCCAATCGGTGGAATGACAATAGCAATGGAGCGCGCGGTCACCGGCAGCACGTGGTCAGTGGTAAAGCTAAAGGCAACGAAGCCCGCCGCTTTATTGATTGGACCACCGAGGTCGATAGCTGTCGCCGCAGCAATACCCATCGCGTACATCAGCGTGCCTTTCTCACCTGCCGCCATCAGCAATGTACGGATACCGCCGTTTACCCAGCCACCAAAGGGCGTAATGACGTAGTACATCGCCAACATGACGAAAATCGCGGAGAGGATCGGTAGCAAAAACGTGGTTTTAAAGGCTAACAGAAAGTCTGGAAGCTGGATTCTTTGGTTCATCCACTTCACCAGATAACCTGCGACGATTGAGATAATGAGCGCGCCGATAAAGGTTGAAGGCACGGGTGCGGCAGTAACCCACTGCAGACTCGTCGGATCGAAATTCAGCACCTGCGTCGGCTGCGTAGACATCAACCCGCCGATAAAACCGGCGGGAAAAGCCAGCTTGCCACCGATAGAATTCGCCACAAACGCGGCAAACATCGGAATAGCAAACCCAAACAGCACGCCACCGAAAGATTGCGACAGCCAAGCAAATTTCAGCAAAGAGAGGTTAAATCCGTCGAATTTCCCGCTATTTAGCGCATCCATAATGCTGGTATCAGCAGGAATTTCGAGCCAGCTATAGGCTATTAGTTGAGAAAAGGCGAGGATCACCCCACCCATAATTAACGTCGGCACCATCCGCGAAATACCCGACATCACATGTTGTGGTAATTCGCCCCAGAAGCTGCTTCGGGAGGCCTGAGGATTTTTGATTGCCGCGGCCCCGGATGCCCCAGGCACAACGGTCGCACTGCGTTTTTTAATGGCCATATCTGTATCCCTGTCGACAATTATTGCTGTTCGGCGGCAATCATCTCTTCGATATCTTTAATGATGCCCGCGGCATTTTTGATGGCGTCCTGCAGCGTAATTTCATAAACATCACGCGTTTCAAAGCGCTCATGGTCTTCGGGCGTTACCGCAACTGAATGAATAATTAATGTGGCCTCGGCGATATCCTGTGCCGTAAGGCGGTTTTGAATACCATCCGCTCCCTGAGTTTCGATTTTCACTTCATATCCCGCCTCTATAGCCGCCTCTTCCAGCGCCTGAGCGGCCATAAAGGTATGGGCTAGGCCCATCGGGCATGCACAAACTGCAATGAGTTTTTTAGTCATAGCGAATTCCTCAAAATGGTTAACGAGGGAATTATGGCTACGACACCACGGTCATTGTTATCAGATAAATAATGCTTTTACTGGACAAACAATCCAGCCTTGCGGAAATGTGACGGGGGTCGGAATGGCAAATCACAGACGAAAAAAAACCGCGTATTCAACGCGGTTCAGATGACTAACTACGGCGCGTAGCGCTTACAGAACCTGCCCCAGCGTCTGACGCAGGTGCGCGCCAGAGCCCAGTAGACCCGGGTTGTCGTGGACAATCAGATAGACCGGAATTGGGTGTACATAGTCTTTGAAGCGGCCTTTATCTTCAAAGCCGCCACGGAAGCCGGAGGCTTTAAAGAACTCGAGGAAGCGCGGCACGATGCCACCGGCAATGTAGACCCCGCCAAACGTTCCCAGCGTTAACGCTAGATCGCCGCCAAAACGCCCAAGAATCACGCAAAACAGTGACAGCGCACGACGGCAGTCGGTACAGGTGTCGGCGATGGCGCGTTCGGTAATGTCTTTCGGTTTATAGTTTTCCGGCAGACGGTTATCAGCTTTAACGATAGCCCGGTATAAATTCACCAGCCCCGGTCCAGAGAGCACACGCTCCGCCGAAACGTGGCCGATTTCTTCGCGGAGAACTTCGAGGATAATGCCCTCTTCTTCACTGTTTGGTGCAAAGTCAACATGACCGCCTTCACCCGGCAAGCTCACCCAGCGTTTGTCGACATGAACGAGGTGCGCAACGCCAAGG
Source organism: Kluyvera sp. STS39-E (assembly GCF_040932435.1). Lineage (NCBI taxonomy): Bacteria > Pseudomonadati > Pseudomonadota > Gammaproteobacteria > Enterobacterales > Enterobacteriaceae > Kluyvera > Kluyvera sp. STS39-E. Next base: position 385,707 of record NZ_JBFQGA010000004.1, read on the forward strand.
CCCGTACCCGCCCCGTAGACGGCAATCGGCTTGCCTTCAACCGGATCAGTGCCGCCAAACTGGATCAGGTGCTCTTTTTTCAGCATCGGAATGGCCATGGATACCGCGGTGAAATCGTTGATGATTTCCAGATGAGCGAAACCGAGGTTCTTTTTCATTTCTGCAATCGAGAACGCCCACGTATGGTTGGTCATCGCCACCCAATCGCCGGTAATCGGACAGGCGATGGCAATACAACCATCTGCCACCGAGACGTTATGCTCGTCGAGATAGAAACGAACAACCGCTTCTAGGCTTGGATAATCGAGACCAGAATAGGTTTTCGCTTGGGAGATCTCTCCGCTGGCAACATCACACAATGCCAGACGCGCATTGGTGCCCCCCACATCCCCTACTAAAGCAAACTTTGTCATTCCGTTACGGCTCCGCTAAAGTCAGAATAAATCTTTGTCACACTGTAAATTCAAGGCGCTTTAACAACAACGACGTTTGCGTGAGCACCCTAGGATTATCGATCTTCGTCACATTTTTGCGCCTTTATTGGCTCCCAAGAAGAGAGATAAACAGTAGGGTCGTATCGTTTCAGCACTATTTGCGCTGAACCTAATTCATGGAAAATACACAGTAGCCTTGGCATTCAGCAAAAAGGATATAACCATGCTCCATCCGCGAGCCAGAACAATGTTGTTGCTCTCCGTCCCTGCCGTGCTTATCGGTATTGCATCCAGCCTGCTGCTGATAGTGGTAATGAAAATCGCCGCTATCTTGCAGAGTTTGCTTTGGAACCGCTTCCCGGCAGCTTTCGGCGTGGACCACACTTCACCGTTTTGGATAATCCTGATGTTGACGCTGACCGGTATCGCCGTCGGTCTGGTGATTCGCTATAGCCCCGGTCATGCGGGACCAGACCCGGCAAGCGAGCCGCTGATCGGCGTCGCGGTGCCGCCTTCTCATTTGCCCGGGTTGATACTTGCGTTAGTTATCGGCCTAGCAGGCGGCGTGAGCCTTGGCCCCGAACATCCGATCATGTCGGTCAATATTGCGCTCGCCGTGGCGTTGGGAGCTCGTTTTTTCCCGCGTGTCAGTTCGCTCGACTGGACGATACTGGCGGCCGCGGGCACCATTGGCGCGCTGTTTGGTACACCAGTTGCTGCCGCGCTCATTTTCTCGCAAACGCTTACCGGTAATAACGAGGCTCCATTATGGGATCGCCTCTTCGCCCCACTATTGGCCGCCGCCGCTGGCGCGTTAACCACCGGCATATTTTTCCATCCCCATTTCTCGCTGCCAATTGAGTATTATCAGTCAATGCGCATCGTGGATATCTTCAGCGGTGCCATCGTGACTATCTTCGCCATTGCCGTCGGCATGGTGGCTGTGTGGTGCCTGCCGCATCTGCACGCGTTGATGCATCGCATCAAAAGTCCGGTGCTTGTTCTGGGTATCGGCGGTTTTGTGCTGGGCGTTATCGGTGCCTTCGGCGGGCCCATTACGTTGTTTAAAGGGCTTGATGAGATGCGGCAACTCACCGGCGGGCAAGGTTTTGATGCAGGTGAGTATCTGCTGTTCGCACTGTGCAAACTGGCCGCTCTGGTCGTGGCCGCCGCCTGTGGTTTTCGTGGCGGCCGTATTTTCCCTGCCGTATTCGTGGCCGTGGCGTTAGGGCTCATGCTACATGCCCATGTCGAGGCGGTTCCAGCGGCTATCACCGTCTCCTGCGCCATTCTGGGGCTGGTGTTGGTGGTTACTCGCGATGCTTGGCTAAGCCTGTTTATGGCAGCAGCGGTGGTGCCGGATACCACGCTGCTGCCGTTACTGTGCATCGTGATGCTCCCCGCCTGGCTGCTGCTGGCGGGGAAACCCACAATGATGGTGACACGCAAACGTCAGGATTAATGCTCGCTATTACGTGCCTCTAAGGCCTGAGTCACGGCTTTGAGCAGCGGCGGAATATCCATTTTTGGCAACATAACTTCCAGTAACGTCAATTTGTCCCCGCGCTCGGCACGAGCCAACGCATCGTTAAGCTGCGATGCGTTGCTCACTTTCCAACACTCGGCCTGACAGTCGAGGTTCAGCGCTTGCGGCACCTGTGTCCAGTTCCACAAGCTAATGTCGTTATAGCGTTGTTCCGGGCCATGGATCGCACGTTCAACCGTATACCCTTCATTATTTAGCAGCAAAATCAGCGGCCTCTGCCCGTCTCGCAGCATAGAGCTCAGCTCTTGAATCGTGAGCTGCGCCGCACCATCACCAATCACCAACACCACACGCCTGCCCGACTGCGCGGTCTGCGCGCCGAAAGCCGCAGGCAAGGTAAAACCAATCGATCCCCATAGTGGCTGGACAATCAGGTTTGTCCCTGCGGGCAAAGAAAGTGCTGCAACACCAAACGCGGCGGTGCCTTGGTCTGCCAGCACAATATCGTTTGGCCGGAGATGTTTTTCCAGCGCATGCCAGAAGTGGCGCTGAGTCAGGTGTCCGCTATCTACCGCTGATGGCGCACTTTTTCTCGCGCGCCAAGTCTGCCACTGGGCAGAAAAATCACGGCTGAGCGTGATAAGCGATGTTACTGCCTCCTGCATATCAATATCGCTAAACCAGCGCTCCCCAACGCGCGCGGCAAACGGCTGAATTTCAATTGAATTGTTAGTCGCAATTCGATGGGTAAATCCGGCGGTGATGGTATCGGTAAAGCAGGTGCCGATGCAGATAATCACCTCAGCATCCTCAATCGCCTCCCGCGTTTGCGGCAAACTGGCTCCACCGCTATAAGTCCCCGCGAACCCTGGTTGTTGCTCATTAAAGAGCCCCTTCCCCATCAGCAGCGTGGCGTGAGGAATAGGCACCTCATCCATCCACTGATTCAACACCGACTGCTGCCCAAAGCGCAGCGCCAGTACGTCCGCTAGCAAAGAAACGCGCTGACAGGGTTGTAACAGCTTACGCGCCGCAAGGATAAAATCGTCCAGCTGCGCGTTATCTTTTTGCGTGGCTTTCGTAGTGAGAGCGTTTCCAGGACGCGCGGCGGGCAACGAGGCAACATCCGCCGGTAACAGCAGATAGCCGGGACGCTTGCGGCGAACGATTTCACTGATAACCCGGTCAATTTCGGCACAGGCATTTTGCGCATTCAGCACCCCCTGAGCCACCGAAATAGGCGCACTCATCTGGCGGAAGTGGTCAAAATTACCGTCTCCCAACGTATGGTGCAAGCACTCCCGTCGACGCTGGGCGCCGGTGCAGGGTGCGCCGACAATATGCAATACCGGCACATGTTCAGCAAAGCTACCGGCAACCCCATTCAACGCACTCAATTCACCGACGCCATAGGTGGTGAGCAGCGCGCCAATACCTTGCGTTCGGGCATATCCGTCTGCGGCATAGGCGGCATTCAGTTCGTTGGCGCATCCCACCCAGCGCACGGTTCTGTGCGCAATCACATGGTCAAGAAACTGGAGGTTATAATCGCCCGGGACGCCGAACAGGTGATCGGCACCACAATCGGCAAGGCGGTCAAGGAGATAATCAGCAACGGTATAAGATGCGTTCATCAGGCACTTCCCCCAGCGGTTTGTTTCTTTGAGTATTGAAGAAGTGTTAAGGCTGTCCAGAATTGGCAAAAAAGTCTGCTGGAAAGCAAATTTTACAGATTTCAGGAGTGTACGAGTTGATGGACATTCGTTAGTGTAAACGTATACACAACCGAATGTTCTGGAGGACACAATGGTTTACCAAGCAAGCCCAACGCGTTATGAAAACATGACATATCAGCGCTGCGGCAACAGCGGACTAAAGCTTCCGGCCGTTTCACTAGGGCTGTGGCACAACTTTGGCGACGAGACACACGTTGAGACTAGCCGCCAGTTGCTGCGTCATGCATTCGATCTTGGCATCACGCATTTTGATCTGGCAAATAACTACGGCCCGCCTCCGGGATCGGCCGAAAGCAACTTCGGACGTATTCTGCGCGAAGATTTTCTCCCCTATCGCGACGAGCTGATTATCTCTAGCAAAGCAGGCTACACCATGTGGGATGGGCCTTACGGAGATTGGGGATCGCGTAAATACCTCATTTCCAGCCTCGATCAAAGCCTGAAACGGATGGGAATCGAGTACGTTGATATCTTCTACCATCATCGCCCAGACCCGGAAACGCCGCTGCTGGAAACGATGCGCGCCCTCGATAGTATCGTGCGCCAGGGCAAAGCGCTGTACGTTGGACTTTCCAACTATCCGGCAGAGCTTGCTCAGCAGGCCATTAGTATCCTTAACGACCTTGGCACCCCCTGCCTCATCCACCAGCCGAAGTACTCCATGCTGGAACGCGGTGCAGAAAGCGGTCTACTGGATGTTTTGCAACAAGAAGGTGTCGGCTGCATTGCCTTCTCACCACTGGCCGGCGGTCAGTTAACCGACCGTTATCTGCACGGTATCCCAACGGATTCCCGCGCGGCCAGCAACAGCATCTTCTTGAAGCCCGAGCAGCTGACCGACGGTAAAATTAATGCCATCCGTCAGCTCAATACGCTGGCTGAAAACCGTGGACAGAAACTGTCACAGATGTCACTGGCTTGGGTACTCAGACAGCAGGCCGTCACATCAGTGCTGATTGGTGCGAGTAAAGTGGCGCAGCTTGATGATGCGGTGGGTATGCTGGCGAACCGACATTTCAGCCCGCAGGAATGCGCAGAAATTGACGGCATCTTGAGCAGTATAAAATAACGGCGACTTTAGCAAAAAATGCTCTCTCCTGGCGGTTTAAGAGTTAGCCCAATAATCCGGTGGTTTACCGAATTGTAATATTGCGTTAACAGGTCTTACTGACCACGATCGCATAAGGAGAGAAGTATGTTCAGGTCACTGATTCTGGCAGCGGTATTGATGGCATCGGCCCCGATGATCGCTAATGCTGGTGAAATCACCCTGCTGCCATCCGTAAAATTACAAATTGGCGATCGCGATAATTACGGCAACTACTGGGATGGCGGTCGCTGGCGCGATCGCGATTACTGGCACCGACACTGGTCACGCCATGATAATGGCTGGCACCGCGGCTGGGATAAACGTAATGCCTACGAACGTGGCTATCGCGATGGCTGGGGCGATCGTGACGATCATCGCGGGCGTGGACACGGCCATGGACGCGGACATCATTAATTAAGAGCCTACGGGCTCTTTTTTAATGGTCAAATCCTGCGCTTCTTATTTATCACCATTTGCCCTTGAGCAAAAAAATCCTGTCGGTATCTTAACGTTCAGATATTCCACGTCAGGATTACATCATGAATACCAATTTCAAAAATGAAATTCAGATATTCGGTCGCTCACTTTTATTGCCTATTGCGGTATTGGCCCCTGTAGGTATGGTGATGGGTATTAGCTCGGCGTTAGGCCAGAGCTATATGATCGAAAAACTGCCGTTTTTAGGCAATGATATTTTCAGAGCTGTTTTATCTTCTTTGGGATTAATCAGTAGCGTTGTTTTTAACAACATCCCTTTATTATTTGCAATGGGCGTAGCCTACGGGATGTCAAAGAAAGAAAAAGGCATCGCGGTATTTGCTTCAGTTGTCGCTTACCTCACCTTATTAATCGCGATGCATGTCCACCTAAAACTGACCGGCACGCTGGCTAAAGACAATCTCTCTTTAGTCGGTCAGGGCATGGTGCTGGGCGTGCAAACGCTAAAAATTGAGGCGTTGGGTGGAATTATTGCAGGCCTTATGGCCGCCAAAATCACCGATCGTTTCTATCGATTACAGCTGCCATTGGCTTTTGCCTTCTTCAGCGGCAAAAAATCGGTAGCGATCCTTGCTATCGCTTTCTCCATTCCCGTTGGTCTTATCATTCCCTTTATTTGGGATCTCTTTACCGCCGGCATGCGCGCGGTTTCAACGATTATGATGGCACCCAATATTGGCGCGGGGATCTACATGACGCTTAATCGTCTGCTGATCCCGTTCGGCCTGCATCATGTGCTGAGTTCGACGGTGCGCTTTACCGCCGCAGGAGGAACTTATTTGATTGATGGGCAGACCTATGTGGGGATTTTGCCTGCGATGAATAAAATCCTCTTTGAGCTTGGCCCCTCTCACCCGGCATGGAAAGAGTTTATGCCAACGTTGACCAGCTATCTTGCCTCATCGCAAATGCTGACCACTTTATTCCGTGTGCCAGCTATTGGCCTTGCGATGTATCACATGGCTTATTTCAAGAATAAGAAATTTGCTAAAGGGATGATCCTGACCGTGGTATTAACAGCGATGTTAGGGAACATCACTGAACCGCTGGAATTCTCTTTCCTGTTTATCGCACCGAAGCTCTTTATTATCTATGCGGTGCTGTGTGGTTTGCTGACTATTCCACTGCAAATTCTCGAAGTGTCTATTGGCTACATTCGCGGCACTATTTTTGACTTCGGTATTTTTGGCCTCATGTACGAAAATACCCACTGGGTTAACTTGATTCTTCTTGGCATTGTGAATTTCGTCGTCTTTTATTTCGTATTCCGTTTCGCCATCAACAAGTTTGATATCAAAACGCCGGGGCGCGAGAGCGAGATGGCAGACAGCACCTTACTCAATAACAAAGAGTACGACAAAGTGGCCGAGATGGTTATCCAAGGGCTGGGCGGCAAAGAGAATATTAAACGCGTCGAGAACTGCGTTTCGCGACTGCGTATCGACCTGCAGGATCAGAAAAAAATCAGCATGGATGTCCTCAAGGAGTCCGGATCGCTTGGGACCTTTATTCCCTCAAACAACCATGTCCACGTGGTCTTTGGCCCACACGTAGAATTTGTCCGCAATGCGGTTGATGACCACCTTGCCGGTGCCAAATAAGCGAAAGGAGTGAGTAATGCGCGCATTGTATGATTCAAAAAGTAAAACGATTAATGACCGTGGAATGAAAGCGCTGCTGGGCCAGCAGGCGCGAGTGCAGTCATGGCTGGACGTTGAGGCGGCATTAGCGTTGGCTCAGGCTGAGCACGGAATGATCCCCGCTAGCGCGGCGAAAAATATTGCCGCCAACTGCCGGGTTGAAAAAATCGATCTGCAGGAAATGGAGCGTCTGCTGCGAGAAATCGGTCACGGATTTGTTCCGGTCATCAAAGTGCTGGTCAAAGCCTGCGACGATGAAAGCGGAAAATATGTGCACTACGGCGTGACCACCCAGAATATCCAGCAAACCGCCCAGCTGTACCTAGCAAAACAGTTTAATGCGCTGATGCAGGACTTTGTCAGTGACACGCTGCGTAACCTAGCGGCGATGGCGGACCAGCATAAGTCAACCCTGATGGCTGGTCGTACCCACGGCAAACATGCGCTGCCGATTACCTGGGGCTATAAAGCAGCCGTATGGATTGACGAGCTGTTAAGTGCTAGAGAACGAATGCAGGAGGCGGAAAAACGCGTTTTTACCGTGATGATGGGCGGGGCCGTCGGGGCCTTCCACGCAACGGGAGAAACCGGCCGTCGGGTGCAGGAAAACGTCGCACAGCGCCTTGGTATGCATTCCATGGCCATTCCATCTCGTAACTCACGCGTCTACCGGATGGAGTACATCAGCAACTTATGTCTGCTGGCCACTACTCTGCATAAAATTGCCGAAGAGGTTTACCAAACCTCGGGGGAAGAATTTGGCGAAGTCTCCGAAGCCTTCACCAAAGGCACCGTTGGCAGCAGCACCATGCCGCAGAAAGTTAACCCTAAACTGGCGAAAGGCATTATTGCCAATGCGCAGAAGCTTTATTCCGTACTGACTTCTTGCATGTACGTCAGCCCGCGTCCGTTTGAGGCAGACAGTTCGGCTTATTTTATCTTCGACGCCAATATTCAAGAGAGTATGGAGTGTATCGCCGAGATCGTTATGCGGGCTGAAGAACTGACGCGTACGCTGGTTATTAACGGCGAGCGCATGCAGCACAACGTCCATCTCACGCATGGTCTTATCAACAGCGAAAAAATAATGATGCATCTCATTGAAAAAATGGGCAAAGATGCGGCACATGAACGCGTTTACCATCTGGCGATGCGAAGCACCCATGAAGGCATTCCTTACGCAGACGTCCTGCGCCATGACCCGATTATTCGCCAGAATTTTAGCGATAGCGAAATAGATGAACTGCTCGATCCCGCTCATTACACCGGTTTATGTGCCGTTATTGCGCAGGAGACGTCCGAGCGGGTAAAGGAGAAGTGTCGTGACTAATCCCCTACTCTCTTTGGCCTGCGAGCGGATCATTACGCCTAATGGCATACGCTCCGGTTATCTGCACATCAGTGGCGAAAAGATTGTCGCTTTAGACGATAGTCCACGCGGACAGGTTATCGATTACCGTGGTGCCATGCTGATGCCCGGCTTTGTAGACATTCATGTTCACGGCTGGGGGCGCGGTTCTTTTGCCTGGAAAGGGGAACGGCATTCGCTGCGAGCGATGAGTCAGGACCTGGTCAATGCCGGCGTTACCTCATGGCTGGCGACTTCTGCCACCCAACCGGAAGATTTTTTGCTGGAAAGCCTAGCAACCGCCGCGCAATGGATTGCTGACACTAGGCCTGAAGATGGCGCTCAGGCGGTAGGCATCCATATGGAAGGCCCTTACATTAACCCGAAATTCATCGGGATGCAGCGCCTAGACTGCGTTCAGCAGCCCAGCATCGCTGGGTTCGAACGCTATCAGCATGCTGCATGTGGTCATATTCGCTTAATGACGCTGGCCCCTGAACTACCCGGCGCACTGGCGTTAATTCGCCATCTTCATCAATCCGGCGTGACGATTTCAGCAGGTCATACCGACGCGACCTTCGATGAGATAGGACTGGCAATTGATGCAGGATTGAACCACTTCACCCATGCGTTCAGCGCAATGCGCGGGCTGCACCATCGTGAACCCGGTGTGGTCGGCGCGCTAATGTATTATGAGGAGACTTTCGCCGAAGTCGCGAAACAAAGTGGCATCACCCTGCGCCCAGAAGTCTTTGATATTCTTTATCGCTTAAAGCAGGACCGCCGAATGGTCATGATGAGTGACTGCCTTGGCTACGTGGATTTTCCGGAAGGCTTCGAATTTAAACACTACCTGCGCCAGGAAACTTTCCGCATTCGTCAACATGCCCTTGAAATCACCGACCGTCACGGCTGCACTCGAACAATCTCGCCTGAGGACTGGCCCGAAGTTTGCCGCCTAGAGATGAGTTTTCTTGATTCAGTGAAAAATGTCGTGCCGAGGCTTAAAAACGGTTGGGTTTCTGCCGCACAAATTGCCTGTCTCAATCCCGCCATTCTTGCGGGAGCAGCACAGCGTAAAGGTAGTCTGGAATCAGGAAAAGATGCCGATATTCTGGTACTGGACGACAAGGAGAATCTACAAGCCGTATGGTGTCGCGGCGTTCTACAGCCGCTCATTAGATAAAAATATCGTCGTAGTTTTGCTCCAGAAAGTCTTTTAGCGCCTCCGCACTCATCCCCTGTACCTGTTGAGCGAACCTCTCAACGGGTATTTTTTTGCGCGCCGGACTGAGTCCGCGCTCGCGCAGCAGTTGGAAATCATCTTGGGTGAGGTAGAAATTGACCTTAACGTACTCCAGTTCCGCATGGCGAAGATGGCTGGAAATTTTATTGGTAAAGGTGATCAGCAGATCAAAATCCTGCGGCAATAGTCTGTCGATTTCGTTGATGTTAACGCAGGCCAGCACCTCAATGTGAAAACGAGAAAGCAGCACCTCTTTGAAATAGCCGACTTTGCTTTCTGATGAGTTGGTGACGACGATAACGCGTTTCTTCGCATCCCTGACAACGCGATTTTTTAACTCATGTTTCTTCAAAATAAGCACCAGCGTTGCCAGATGAATCGCCGAGAAAGACATCTGCCAATGATGTTCAATCTCGGTGAGCGCCTGCTGGACCTGGCACCAAAGCGCGGGATAGCGACGCTCAACATCGTGTAGCTTTTTATCGTCAAACCAGAGGTGGAATTTATTTTGAATAATGGCCGCGTAAATAAAGTTATAAATCTCAGCATACCAGCTGTGATGACGATGAATGGTGGCATTCAGACAGCGAGAAAGTGATTCACTGACTCGTAATACGTGCGCCGCCAGCAGAGGATCATAAAGCGTAAAGGGACGATGGATAAAGGTAAGTGACGCAATCAGCATGTCGAGGCAGGCGTTTTCGTCGGGATGAGCCAGCACCTCATAAGAATAAGTCGTTAGGAAATGACACATCGTACTGTCGGTAATCGTGTGCCCGCGCTTGATACGCTGCAACGCTAGGCTCAGGTAGACCAGTAGGTATTTGCGGCCGTTATAGCCAAGCTGGGTGGCTTGACTAATCACATCAACATAATAAGCCGCTGCTTGCGTTTTTTCCTGCGTGCATCCACTCAGGAACTGTTCGGCAATCGACCGGTTAATGGGTTCGTTGGCCTGGTGGGAAATAAGCCGATTATCCGCGCCGATCTCCACGGTTTTCAGAATAGACATACACGCAGCGAGACGGAGGCGGAACTCATCCCCCACCAGCGTGGAGCCTTTACGCGGAATGCTTAACAACGTAAGTCCGCTTTCCTTGACCCGGCTTAGCATAACCGGATTGTCGTTTTTAACCGTACCGGCACTGACATAAAACTTTTTGTAGTATTCATTTTTATTCACCACATCAGCCAAGCACAGCGCAATAAAAAGGTCCTGCACCCGCTCCTCGGCGGTGGTGAGGTAACGATTGAATTGCACCCGCTGCAGGAACTGAATGTAGTCACTGTAGCCAATACGCGTGGTAATAGATTGATTGTCTTGATGTAGCTGAACGTTAGCGGGCAACAGCTCATTCAACTCTTTCATCGTACGCTTCAGCGTGGAAAGCGTTTTGCCAAACCGCTGGACCGCATGTTCAATCCCCAGGGGGTTGTTATCCTGAAGGTATTTTAAGAAGGAGAGATCAAAGTGATTCATAGCCGTTCGCTGATAGGTAAAACGCCACTCAGCTTAACGGAAAATCGGAAGGAAAACCGTGACCGCCCACGGGTCACGGTAAACAGTCATAAACCAAGCAACGTCCCCACCAGCAGCCAACCGTTCAACGCCACCACGATAGCCACGATGGCCCAGCCAATGCGCTTAACCCAACGGGTATTTACCAGCTCGCCCATCAGTTTGCTGTCACTGGTGAAAATCAGCAGCGGCACCAGGGCTAGGGCAATACCAAAGCTCAACAGCACTTGGCTCATGACCAGAATTCGCGTCGGATCGAGCCCCATCAAGATAACCACAAACGAAGGCAGCATCGTCACCGTGCGACGAAACCACAGCGGAATATGGAAGCGGATAAAGCCCTGCATCACGACCTGGCCTGCAAGCGTGCCAACAACCGTTGAAGACAGACCCGCGGCAATCAGGCTAAGACCGAAGATGGTCGCCGCCGCATGACTAAGCAGTGGTTCCAGCGTCAAATAAGCTTGGTCTAAATCGGCGATCCCGGTGTGCCCATGGGCGTGGAATGCCGCTGCCGCAGTGGCCATCATCGCGAGATTAACGAAACCGGCGATGGTCATGGCGATGCCCACATCCCAGCGCGTGGCGTTGTAGCGTTCTTTGGCGCTGCCCCCGTGTAGATGTTGAGTCAGCGACGAGTGCAGGTAGATAACGTGCGGCATAATTGTCGCCCCTAACACCCCCGCGGCAAGGAACACCGCTTCAGAGTTAGGCAGGGAAGGTAAAATCATCCCTTTTGCTAATGGGGCAAGCGCAGGCTGAGAGAAAATCAGCTCCACAATATAGGCCGCGGCAACGAACAGCAGCAGGCCACCTATCACTTTCTCCAACGGCTTTTGCCCACGGCGTTGCAGCATCAGGATTAAAAAGGTGGCAATCCCCGTCAGCACCGCCCCTTGAAGCAGCGAAATACCGAGGATGAGCTTGAAACCGATGGCGGCACCGATAAACTCGGCCAGATCGGTTGCCATGGCGATAATTTCCGCCTGTACCCAGTAAAACCACACCAAAGGGCGCGGATAATGATCGCGGATCTGCTCTGCAAGGTTTTTTCCGGTCGCGATACCCAGCTTTGCCGACAGGACCTGAATCAGCATCGCCATCAGGTTCGCCCAGACCACCACCCATAGGAGTTGATAGCCAAAGCTCGCGCCGGCCTGAATATTGGTCGCAAAGTTGCCGGGGTCTATATAGCCGATTGCAGCAATAAATGCTGGCCCCATCAGCGCAAGCCGCATACGGCGCGCTGTTCGGTTGGTGCTATTTTCCACTCGACTGTTGATCATTCTCTGCCTCAAAAACATAGCCTTTGCTATGTTTCATGCTAACAAAATGCGAATGATTATCAAGTTCATTTACGAGGGATGATAATGATTGCTCTGATAGCCGGAACCGATAGCCAGACTGGAGGTTAGGATGGTTTGGTATACGCTTAATGAGAGAGTAGTACAACGTGGAAACTTTTCATACATTTACTTAACATCACAAAAATGTATCGAGGATCACTAATTTAGAGTTTGCTCACAGGTTCTGAATATAGTGAGAGACAGATCTCGTTTTATTTAATCATGTTACATAGAATGTGCACGAAAACTTAACCAGCCTCATGTTTGGAGCAAATATGGACCGCGTCTTGCATTTTATTCTCGCGCTCGTAGTGGTTGCGATCCTGGCCTTATTGGTCAGTTCCAACCGCAAACAGATCCGCATTCGTTATGTTATTCAGCTGCTTGTCATCGAAGTATTGCTGGCATGGTTCTTCCTGAACTCTGATGTCGGTCTGGGTTTCGTGCGAGGCTTCTCCGAGATGTTCGAAAAACTGCTCGGCTTTGCCAACGATGGGACCAACTTCGTCTTCGGTAACATGAATGATAAAGGCTTGGCCTTCTTCTTCCTGAAAGTGCTATGCCCAATCGTCTTCATCTCTGCGCTGATCGGTATTCTGCAGCACATCCGTATTCTGCCGATTATCATTCGTGCAATTGGTACCGTGCTGTCTAAAGTCAACGGTATGGGTAAACTGGAGTCTTTCAACGCCGTCAGCTCGCTGATCCTTGGCCAGTCTGAAAACTTCATCGCCTATAAAGATATTCTCGGGAAGATGTCCCGTAACCGCATGTACACCATGGCGGCGACAGCAATGTCTACCGTCTCCATGTCCATTGTGGGTGCGTATATGACCATGCTGGAACCAAAATACGTCGTTGCGGCGCTGGTTCTGAACATGTTTAGTACCTTTATCGTGCTGTCGCTGATCAACCCTTACCGCGTTGACGAAAGCGAAGAAAACATCCAGATGTCTAACCTGCACGAAGGACAGAGCTTCTTCGAAATGCTGGGTGAATACATTCTGGCTGGTTTCAAGGTGGCGATTATTGTTGCCGCAATGCTGATCGGCTTTATCGCTCTGATTGCCGCACTGAACGCCCTGTTTGCAACCGTAACCGGCTGGTTTGGTTACAGCATCTCCTTCCAGGGGATTCTGGGCTACATCTTCTATCCAATTGCTTGGATCATGGGTGTGCCGGCAAGCGAAGCACTGCAGGTAGGTAGCATCATGGCCACCAAACTGGTTTCTAACGAATTCGTTGCAATGATGGACCTGCAGAAAGTGGCCGCTGAGCTCTCTCCGCGCGCCGTGGGCATCATCTCCGTATTCTTGGTTTCCTTCGCTAACTTCTCTTCTATCGGTATTATCGCGGGTGCAATTAAAGGCCTGAACGAAGAGCAAGGTAACGTGGTATCCCGCTTCGGTCTGAAACTGGTTTACGGTTCTACGCTGGTAAGCGTGCTGTCTGCTTCCATCGCCGCGCTGGTTCTGTAATTTACCTTCGGTATGCTAAAGACCTGTAACGTTGTTACAGGTCTTTTTTCTTGTTCTCAAGCTGCCACAGCGGACGAGGCTTATCGATAAGATAGCCCTGCATGTAATGCACTCCCAGGCTTTCCAATAGCTCTAGCTGCTCCTGTGTTTCCACAAACTCCGCAACCACCACCAGATTACGCACCTTCGCCAGCTCGCAGATAGAGCGAATGATCATCGCATCCATTGGGTCAGTCAGGACATCGCGGACAAAGCAGCCGTCGATTTTGATAATATCCGCTTCTAGGCGCTTGAGGCGTTCATAGTTGGCATAGCCAGTACCAAAGTCATCAATCGCAATCCGAAAGCCAAATTGACGTAGCTGTTGAATGTTGGTGACGCTGACATCGGAATTTGAAAACGCCTGCTCTTCGGTAATCTCAATAATGATGCGTTCAACGTCTACGTGGTAACGACGTAATAGCGCAATAATTTCGGCGGCACTGCCTTTTTGCATCAACGTATACGGCATGAGATTCACCGAGAAACTTTTCCCGGAAAGCTCATCCAGTGAACTAAATAGATACTCCAACACCTGCATATCAAAGCGTTTACTGAGGTTAAATTGCGCCAGCACGGGGATGAATTTATCCGGCATCACGATGCCATGTGAATCGACCAGACGGCTTAGGATCTCGTAGTAACCTTCACCGGACGGTTTTCTAATCGGCTGGGCATACAGCACAAAACCGCCCCAATCCAACGCATTTTTGACCCGGTTGAGCATAACAACCCGCTCACTGCTCTGGTCGAACGCTTCAACATGCCCGTTATTGAGCTTAAGGATGGGGTTCCCCTCACCGGCCTGCTCTGCAAGCCAGCTAAGTTGGCCCAGCATATGATGGAGATTGCTATCCCGGGCGCGTAACCGTCCCCAGGAAATACCATATTCGAGGTTGAGTACCGTATTATTCCAGCGGATCTCTTTGCTGCTTAGATAATCGAGTAGGTGATTCAACCGCGCTTCGGTGTCCGGGCCGTTAAGGACCAGCAGCAGCTCGCTACCCGGCAGTTGGAACAGTTTCTCTTCGTTGCACAGTATTGGCCTTAGCACCTGCGTAATGCTGCGCTTGCACTGCACGCGCATCATCATGCCGTAGTGGCGGCTTAAGAAGTCCAGATTCCGGATATACAGGCAGCAGACGCTTATCAACTCCGCACGCGGCTGCGACATATACTCTTCCAGCGCACGAAGGTTTGGCAGGCCGGTTATCGGGTCTTGCATAGCCTGCGCCTGCCACATCGCCTTCAGTCGTTGGCTGCGGTGGTAAACCTGCAACAGATAGAGCAAGCACACGGTGAAGGAGATAAGCGATGAGAGGATAAAGGCCAGCGAATACTGAGTCTGAATACCGTGGAGGAAGTTCTTGTTGTACATCACCAACAGGAAGGCCGATACCGTCCACGCCAAAATGACCATTGGGTAGGCCAACTGGCTGATGCCAAAAGAGAAAAAGATAAATATTGCCGGAACCAGATAACCCGCAAAATAATAGTCGCCGAACGGTGCGCACAAAAATACCAGCATGCTTACCAGACTGATAATCCAGCAGGTAATAAAAACACGGTTTCTGAAATCAGTGTAACAAGCGATATTCCGTCGCCAGAATGTTTTGGCATACCTTGGGTTTAGGCACATTCTGAATGGATAATAGAAAAGTTTCGTAAAAATCAGTGAAGCACAAACGAGGCCTTGAATATCAACAATACTATAAATAGCCGACGTTATATTAAAATAGCTGTACATTAACTCCGGAATATCAATAATTTCACCGGTAACATACATCAGAATTTTACCCAAAACCGGCGTGACAAAACCCAACAAAAAAACATTTAACCATATGTTTTTTATAGGAATTCCGTGTCGCCATCGACGTCCAAGCACCAAGCGTAAAATAAAGCAAGAGATGCAGACAGCTGCGAGCTGACAGAATAGTAATGTTAATGAATAAAAGGGTGATAAATGTAATTGCCAATAGTTAGTAACGGTAAAACCAATGGCTAAAGGCGCGATAGCATGGCGACCAAAAAGCATAATCAGCGCAATCATTACAGCGAGTGGGAGCCAGGCCAGATATACCGAATGTCCATCATAAAAAGCTGTTGGTGAGATATATCTTGAAATAGGAATGGCTATCAGGCTCATTATCAGAGCCAAGCAGAATTTCCTTATTGAGGTACTGCGAATCACCGTCATGCGTATCTGCCGATATCCTTTATCGTACGTAATTTGACTCTATGAATATTATGGTCGTGCATATATTGAAGCAAGTGTAAGAGATAAAATTCTGATCTACACAGGCCTTTTAAACACTAACTGTTGTTTTTTTAGTCATGTCAGGCATAAAAAAAACCCCCGCCTAACGGCGAGGGTTTCATAATTTGGTGGAGCTAAGCGGGATCGAACCGCTGACCTCTTGCATGCCATGCAAGCGCTCTCCCAGCTGAGCTATAGCCCCGAGTGCATTTACGTTCCAAACCTGATGGGAGCAGGATTTGGTGGAGCTAAGCGGGATCGAACCGCTGACCTCTTGCATGCCATGCAAGCGCTCTCCCAGCTGAGCTATAGCCCCAACGTAAAGCTGTCGTGTTGACGGGCGGCATAATATGAATTCCCTTGCGCAGTGTCAACGGCAAAATACGTTAATGGACGCTAATCGATGAAAAAGCAGGCAAACACGAGAGATTACGGCCCCGCTCGCAAACAGGAGTTATGTGTGTCACGTTTTCCTATAAAACGATGATATAACATGAACCTGTAATTCCCACACTGCGAGTCAGGAAATTGTATGCTCAAGGAACGAATGACACCGGAGGAGCTTGCGCAGCTCACGGGGTATAGCCGACAAACTATCAATAAATGGGTGCGTAAAGAAGGTTGGACAACCTCCCCTCGTCCCGGCGTTCAGGGAGGTAAGGCCCGTCTGGTGCATGTAAACGATCAGGTCATGGCCTTTATCCATAGCGCCCAGCGCGTCTGTGAAACCAATGCCTCCTATGCCACAAACTCTCACGACAACACCTTCCACACGCTGCTGCTCACACTGGTCGACGAGATGACGGAAAGCGAGCAGAAGCAATTAACCTCCTTGCTATTGCGAGAAGGTATCAGCGGGTTGTTACAGCGTTTAGAGATCCGAGGCTGAGCCTTCGTGATGAAGAAACTTCCTGCAAAAATGACAACTGAAGAGTTGGCTTGCCGTTTAAGCATAACTCGGCAGACCGTCAATCGCTGGATCCGCGAGCAAGGTTGGCAAACAGAGCCTATCCCGGGAGTTAAAGGCGGTCGGGCTCGGATCATGTATATCACTCAGGAAGTGCGAGATTATCTTGCCAACATCGCCGCTCTGCGCGATACCGCCATCGAAAATCAACTGGATGAACCGGCCTGTAGCTATAGCGCGCAGGAATCTGAAGTGGTTTGGCGACAGATTACCTCCGTTCTACAAAATATGACCCCGGAAGAGCAGAAACGGTTACAGGTTTTGCTGTCACGCGAAGGAATATGCGGGTTCTTAACGCGACTTGGGCTCAACGATAAAGAAACTTTAAACCGGAACTTGTTGTTTGTTCATGTCTGAAAATCGCCCTACGGCTATCACGCTTTTTCATAAAACGATGATATAAAATGAACCAGTAATTCAAGCACCGCCACTTAGGAAAGCGCAGGTCATGGAACAGACGTCAGAAATCACAAGAAGCGACAGCGCAAAGGTGCGTTCAGGTAGGCATTGCTCATGATTAAATTCCCCGCAAAATTATCGACAGAAGAACTCGCTGAGCGCCTTCGCGTTACGCCGCAAACGGTGAATCGCTGGATCAAAAAATTGGGTTGGCGTACTGAACCGATACCCGGTGTGAAAGGGGGTCGCGCACGCGTCATTTTTATGACGCCGGACGTTGTGGAATATATTGCTAACACGCCAGCCGTGCTTGATGTCACCACCGTTAATCAGATTGACGAACCCGCTCGTACCTACAGCACCAATGAAGCGGATCGCCTATGGCAACAAAATGCCGACATCCTGCAAAATCTGCTGCCTATTGAACAACAACGGCTAAACGCCCTACTCAAACGCGAAGGCATTGTCGGATTCATCTCGCGGCTTGGCCTTAGCGACAAACAGGCATAAAAAAAGCGGGTTTCCCCGCTTTTATAACGTAACTTTTGATTACTGCTGGCTTTCACGCTCAGCGATAAAGCCCAGAGCTTTATTAATACGCTCAATGCTGCGGGATTTGCCAATCGCATGAACGGTCACGTCGAGACCTGGTGATTGGCCGGCACCGGTAACCGCAACACGCAGCGGCATTCCAACTTTACCCATACCCACTTCCAGCTCATCGGCGGTCGACTGAATCGCGTGATGCACGTTTTCTGCCGTCCACTCGCTGATGGCGGCAATTTTGTCGCGGACCACTTCTAGCGGCTGACGAGCAACCGGACGCAGGTGTTTCTTCGCCGCATCGGCATCGAACTCAGCAAAATCTTCGTAGAAGTAGCGGCAGCTCTGCGCCATCTCTTTCAGCGTTTTGCAGCGTTCGCCCAGCAGGGTCACCAGCTCGGACAGCTGCGGGCCGACGCGAGTATCAATATTTTCCTGCTCAATGTGCCACTGCAGGTGCGTTGCCACATACTCTGGCGCCAGGGAGTTAATGTAGTGATGGTTCAGCCACTGCAGTTTTTCGGTATTGAACGCACTTGCGGATTTGCTGACCGCGCCGAGAGAGAATAACTTGATCATCTCTTCGCGCGTAAAGATCTCCTGATCGCCGCTGGACCAACCCAGACGCACCAGATAGTTCAGCAGCGCTTCCGGCAGGTAGCCGTCATCGCGATACTGCATCACGCTGACCGCACCGTGACGTTTGGACAGTTTTTTACCGTCGTCACCGTTGATCATGGAAACGTGCGCATAGACCGGCACCGGCGCATTCAGCGCTTTCAGAATGTTGATCTGACGCGGTGTGTTGTTGATATGGTCTTCGCCACGAATAACGTGGGTGATTTCCATATCCCAGTCGTCAACAACCACACAGAAGTTGTAGGTTGGAGAACCGTCGGTACGACGAATGATCAGGTCATCCAGCTCTTGGTTGCTGAATTCAATTGGCCCACGGATCTGGTCGTCAAAAATAACGGAGCCGTCCTGCGGGTTAGCAAAACGCACCACGCACGGTTCATTATCCGCATGATGCTCGTGACCGTGACGGCAACGACCGTCATAACGTGGTTTTTCACCCTTCGCCATTTGCTCTTCACGCAGGGCTTCTAGACGCTCTTTGGAGCAGTAGCATTTATATGCAGTGCCCGCTTCCAGCATTTCATCAATGACCGCATTGTAACGATCAAAACGCTTGGTCTGATAATACGGGCCTTCATCCCACTCCAGGTTCAGCCAGTTCATGCCATCCATGATGGCTTCAATGGCTTCCGGCGTTGAGCGCTCGAGATCGGTGTCTTCAATACGCAGCACAAACTCACCGTCGTGGTTACGTGCAAAAAGCCAGGAATAAAGAGCAGTACGAGCACCGCCGACGTGCAGATAGCCAGTCGGGCTAGGCGCGAAGCGAGTTTTGATTTTCATGAAATGGCCTTACGTTTATAAACATGCCGACAACCGGCAAATCCTGGAAATACAAGTGGGCAATATTCTATCACTCCCACTCGGTTGTTCCCACCGCCAGCGCATGCTTTGCTGATTTTGCTTAGAATTCATACATCATAGGATGTTTTGCGGTCGCTTTGTTTAATTTTACGACGAACGAACAATTTCTTTAGAAAATGCGTTGACTCATTTTCAACTCTCCCTATAATGCGACTCCACACAGCGGGGGTGATTAGCTCAGCTGGGAGAGCACCTCCCTTACAAGGAGGGGGTCGGCGGTTCGATCCCGTCATCACCCACCAACTACTTTATGTAGTCTCCGCCGTGTAGAGTAAGAAATTGAGAAGTGGGTGATTAGCTCAGCTGGGAGAGCACCTCCCTTACAAGGAGGGGGTCGGCGGTTCGATCCCGTCATCACCCACCACTTTCTCGCCAGCTGGATTTCTTGCAAAAATGTGAAGTACCGAAGTGGGTGATTAGCTCAGCTGGGAGAGCACCTCCCTTACAAGGAGGGGGTCGGCGGTTCGATCCCGTCATCACCCACCACTTCGGGGCGTTAGCTCAGTTGGTAGAGCAGTTGACTTTTAATCAATTGGTCGCAGGTTCGAATCCTGCACGCCCCACCAAATTTAGAAAAAAGCGCCTTCAGGCGCTTTTTTTGCTATCTGACGTTTAGATATCTTTCTCCTAGCACCCTTCTCCTAAACCCTTTTCTGCATCAGATTTCCCGTTTGTTATTGAATGAGCGTTTCCACGAGCTTTATCAGCGCGGGCGTAGCCTGCTGGTGTTCATAGACAATATAGAGATCTGCCGGGATCCGCACCGCCAGCGGGCGGAACACCACGCCAGGCCAGTTCATCTGCGCGTAACTATCTGCCATTAAGGTAATACCAATCCCCATACTGATCATCGCCAGCACCGTTTGCGGCTCCACCACTTCACGCACAATCATCGGCGTAAAACCGGCTTGCTGACAGATAATCTGCAAAAATGCCCAATCCGAATGTACTGACGGTAGCGTAACGAAGTACTCGTTACGTAACGCATCCAAAGGAACCCGGTCACAGGCAGCTAGCGGATGTTCTTCCGGCATGGCCACAAGGAAGGCCGCTTCGTGTAGGCGTAAGCTTGTGAAATGCTCAGGCACGAAAGTCGCCATTCTCCAGATCCCTGCATCCAACTCTCGCCTTTCCAGTAGCGCCATTTGCAGACCTGGTGACTTTTCACGGAACATCACTTCAACGTTAGGGTTTTCTTTTATGAATCGATGCATTACCGGTCGCATACGCCCCCACATGGCCGTTCCTACCACGCCCAGTTCAATACGCCCTGCTTCGCCCCGGCCAATTTTCTCGACCCTCGCCAGCGCCTGGTTAGTGCTGGCAATTAAGCGTCTCGCCTCTTCCATCAGTACTTTCCCGGCATGTGTCAGGGCGACGCTACGGGAATGTCGGACAAACAACAACGTACCAAGCTGCTGTTCAAGCTCTTTGATATGAATACTCAGTGGAGGCTGAGACATGTTCAGGCGGGCTGCGGCGCGGCCGAAATGCAGTTCTTCCGCTACCGCAACAAAATAGCGTAATAATTTAAGATCGATACGATGATCACGTCCCATCACTATTACGCCTCGTATAAAAATAAGACGATCAACTTATCATGGAACGACTGGCAAAGATATTTCATCGCCAGATAACAAAAACACATAAACATTATTGATAAAACACCGGGCAATATATATGGGTCGAAAATGGGTAAACGGCACAACGTGAAGATAGCACCAATACCAAAGCCAATTTCTGAAGACATCACAATGTCTTTCACAGCCATTCCTTATAATGTAAATCTACTGACGACTACGTTCCGTCAGCGATAAGATCATTAATGCGCCGCCGATGCTAAAACCGTCTTTTCCGGTTCATGTTTATATTTAAAGAAGATGGCAAAAACCACCGCTAACGCCAGTGCATAAGCCGCGAAGACCAACCAGATAGTTTGCCAGTCTTTTACGCCATCTATCGAAAAATAATCCACGGCCAAGCCGCTGAGTAACGAACCAATCCATGCTCCAACACCATTAACCATTGTCATAAATAGCCCTTGGGCGCTGGCACGAATGTTGGCACTCACTTCCTGTTCGACGAATACCGAACCTGAAATGTTGAAGAAATCGAATGCACAACCATAAACAATCATCGACATCAGTAACATAGTGAAACCAAACGGTGACGGATCGCCAAAAGCAAAAAAGACAAATCGCAGAGTCCAAGCCACCATGCTCATCAGCATGACGGTTTTAATCCCAAAACGTTTAAGAAAGAACGGGATAGTCAGAATAAAGCCCACTTCCGCCATCTGAGAAACAGAAAGCAGGATGGAAGGATACCTCACGACAAAACTATCGACATATTCGGGATTCCGCGCAAAGTCATGTAGGAACGGGTTACCGAATACGTTGGTGATTTGCAGCACCGCTCCAAGCATCATGGCAAATAAAAAGAACAGCGCCATCCGTGGATTCTTAAACAATACAAATGCATCCAGCCCGAGCTTGCTGACAAGGGTGGTTGCCACTTTCTTCTCGGCGACCGGGATTTTAGGCAGGGTTAAAGCATACAGTGCTAACAGCACTGAGGCGCCCGAAGCGATATAGAGTTGGACGCTACTTAATTCAAGATGCAGCAGACTCACCGCCCACATAGCGGCAATAAAGCCCAGCGTACCGTACACGCGAATGGGTGGAAAACTGGTGACCGGATCGCGTCCCGCCTGTGCTAGGCAGGAATACGACACGCTATTCGACAGCGCAATCGTCGGCATAAATGCCATCGCGTTAATCAGCATCACCCAAAACATGGTGCTTGAATCGGTAACTGAGGCGGCATAAAACAGCACGACCGCACAGACCAGATGGCAAAGCAAATAGGCTCGTTCTGCGCGCAGCCACTTATCGGCAATAATCCCCATAATTCCGGGCATAATAATCGCGGCGAGGCCCTTAGAACTGTAAACCATGCCAACATCCGCACCGGTAAAATGTAGCGTATTGATCATGTAGGAGCCAAGAGTCACCAGCCAGCTTCCCCAGATGAAATACTGTAAAAACGACATGATTTTTAAACGGGATGTGATATCCATTATCATTTCCTTGTCGTGAAATAGGCTCTGATTTGAGAGCCGTATCATTAGGGAAGTCAGGCGAGTTTGCGCAGAAAGCCGCAGATGAGATTGATAAAGTTCTGCCGGGAAAGCTCGGCCGCCGCCAAGGTTTGCGTATGCGACAATTTCACATCGCTAAGCCCTTCAGCCATATTGGTAATGGCAGAAACGGCGACCACCTTCAAACCACAGTGGCGCGCGGTAATCACTTCAGGAACCACGGACATACCGACAACATCACCGCCGATAATTTGCATCATGCGAATTTCAGCCGCCGTTTCAAAGTTTGGCCCCGGATAGGAGACAAACACCCCCTCACTCAGCGGGAAGCCCTCTTCCTTAGCGACGCTTTGCAACACCGCGCGATAGTCAGCGTCATAAGCGTTAGCCAGCGAGAAGAAGCGCTCGCCGAAACGCTCATCGTTTGGCCCAACCATCGGCGTACTCGGCATAGTATTGATATGATCTTTTAGCGCCACCAGCTCTCCGGTCCCCACTTCCGGACGCAGTGATCCCGCCGCGTTAGTGCAGAATAACAGCTCACAGCCTAACTGCTTGAAGGTACGAATGGCATCGGTCATGACGCTCATCCCGCGCCCTTCATAGAAATGCCCCCGCCCCTTCATACAGGCCACTGGCACCCCCGCCAGCGTCCCTAGCACCAGCTCTCCAGCGTGGCCGTGTACGGTACTTACGGGAAAACCAGGAAGGTTTTCATAGGAAATAGCGACAGCATCTTCAATTTGTTCAGCCAACGCCCCCAGCCCGGATCCAAGAATAAAAGCCACCCGAGGTGTAAAATCCGGTTTATAGCCATGAATAATATCAACGCAGTACAGTGGATTATCTGAAAAATGAGCAGTAGTCATAACGTTCCTTAAACAGTGTGAAATAATCAGATTAATGACTGTTTATAACGATATTTATCTGTCGCAGACCAATACTCTTTATTGCCACCATCAATAGGCTCTCTATATCAATTGATACCTATAGTTTTCAACTATTAATCTATCGCCAATACGGTATTGGTAAAGAATCCAAATACACCATAAAAATAGGCAGGTTTTATTATTTCTTAAAAACGGAAATTAACGATGAAAAATAAAAGAATAACGCTTGCTCTTACCTCTGCGCTCTTGCTCCCTACCATGTCTCATGCTGAATTTAAAAGCGGCTTTGCTGATATCGGGCTTCATTATCTCGACTGGTCAGGGAGAACAACTGAAAAATCCAGTAATAAAACACACAAAGATGATTTTGGTTATCTGGAACTTGAAGGTGGCGCCAATTTTAGCTGGGGCGAGATGTACGGCTTCTTTGATTGGGAAAATTTTTATAACGGCCGTCACGATAAACCAGGCAGTGAGCAACGCTTTACGTTTAAAAATACCAACCGGATTTACCTCGGCGACACGGGGCTAAATTTATACCTGCACGCCTACGGTACCTATGGCTCACCCAACCGCGTGAATTTCCATGATGATACGTTCCTCTACGGCCTAGGCTATAACTTTGCTGGCAACGGCTACTGGTTTAAGCCATTTATCGCCAAACGCTATACCGACCAAACCTACTATACCGGTGATAACGGCTACATTGCCGGATGGGTCGCTGGTTACAGCTTTATGTTAGGGCAGGAAAAATTCACCTTAACAAACTGGAATGAATACGAATTCGATAGAGACGCCAGCTACGCCGCCGGAAATGGCGGTAAAGAGGGGCTTAACGGTGCCGTGGCGGTTTGGTGGAATGCAACAGCCCATCTAACAACTGGCATTCAGTACCGCTACGCTGACGATAAGCTCGGCGAAAGCTGGTATCAAGATGCAATAATCTACTCGATCAAATTCAACTTCTGACCGCATATTGATGGGAAGCAACCCTCAAGCTTCCCGCCTCCCAGCCGATAGTGTTTATATTTCTTCTGATAAGGCAGAAACCATGACCACCATCAGCACCACCTCCATCGCTTCGCTGCAAACCACGACCAGCAGTGCGACGCCGAGCGGTAACGACATACCTGCGCAAATAGCGCGCATTACGCAACAAATCATCAAGCTGACCCAGCAGTTCAAAGAGATTGCTGACGGTAGCGGCAGCAACGAAGAAAAACAGAAAAAAGCAGAGCTGATCCAGCAGCAGATCGCCATGCTGGAATCCCAGCTGGCGCAGCTACAGAACAAACAAGCGGAAGAAGCCCAGCAGAAGCAGGAAACGTCGGCCGCCGTCGCCACTGGTATCAATCGCCCCAGCGACGAGAATCAGGTAGATATTTACATCTGATAGAGCGGATTTTGCTGGCGGTCATCCATCAGAGATTGTCCCTGCTCACGCGCCACATCCCACAACGCTTGCGCGGCGGTGGAAAGCGAACGCTTTTTACGTCTCGCCAGCATCAACTGCCGCTCGACGCCCGGGGTCAGTCTCTTCACCACCAGCGGGCTGCCTTCCGGCAGCGGCAGCGCCAATGCCGGAATAATGCTAATGCCAATACCTGCGGTGACCATCGGGAACAACGTCGCCGGATGACCGATTTCCTGCACAATATCCGCCTCAATCTGATGGAGACGAAGTGCCGCATCAATCAGCATACGGCTACCGGAGGCATAGTCCTGCAATACCAGCTTCGCTCCCTGTAGTGCCTGCCAGTCGACGTCGGATAACTCTGCAAACGAATGGTCGTTTCTGCACAGTAAAAAGAACGGCTCCGACAGTACGGTCTCACACTGCAAATCACTCACCACACCAGGGTCAATGACAATGCCAAAATCCACGTCGCCTTGACGAATACTTTCGAGCACCCACTGTTGAGGACGGTCGTGCAGTACAAAGCGGATATCTGGATAGCGCTGGTTACTCTCGGCAATGCATTGGGGGATCAGGTGTGCCGAAATAGTCTGGCTTGCCGCTACCCTCACCGTTCCACTCATTTTCTGACCAATACGTCCCGCCTCGCGCAGCGTGCTATGCAACTCATCAAGCTGGCGTTCGAGCCGCTGCGCGAGCTGCTGACCGGCCTCGGTTAACACCACTTCACGAGTGGTACGATCCAGCAAACGTACGCCCGTTTGATTCTCCAGTTCCTTAACGCTGTGGCTAACCGCCGACTGGCTAAGGCCTATAATCTCCCCCGCCCGGCTAAAGCTTTTCGCCTGCGCCACCGTGACAAACACCTTTAACTGCCGTAGCGAATAATTCATCTATTTAATTCATCAATGGATGCAATAAATCAATTTTATTTCTCAACAATAAAAAAGCAAAATGTTTGCATCGATTTTCAGGAGCTTTTATGAAACTTTTCCGTATTCTGGATCCGTTTACGCTGACCCTTATCGCCGTCGTCCTGCTGGCTACCTTCTTCCCAGCACAGGGGGATTTCGTTCCCTTTTTTGAAAACTTAACCACCGCCGCCATCGCGCTGCTGTTCTTTATGCACGGCGCCAAGCTGTCGCGTGAATCCATCATCGCCGGGGGAAGTCACTGGCGGCTACATCTTTGGGTAATGTGCAGCACCTTCGTGGTCTTCCCGGTACTCGGTGTACTCTTTGCCTGGTGGGCGCCGATTAACGTCGATCCGCAGCTGTACGCTGGTTTTCTGTATTTGTGCATTCTGCCTGCTACCGTGCAATCTGCCATTGCTTTCACCTCACTTGCCGGTGGTAACGTTGCCGCTGCCGTGTGTTCCGCATCGGCTTCCAGTCTGTTGGGGATTTTCCTATCGCCACTGCTGGTCGGCCTAGTGATGAACGTCCACGGCGCAGGCGGTAGCTTGGAGCAAGTAGGCAAAATCATGCTGCAACTGCTGCTGCCGTTTGTGCTCGGCCATCTTTCCCGTCCGTGGACAGCGGCGTTTGTGGCGAAACATAAAAAATGGATCGCCAAAACTGACCAAACCTCCATTTTACTGGTGGTTTACTCAGCCTTCAGCGAAGCGGTGGTTAACGGGATCTGGCACAAGGTGGGTATCGGTTCACTGTTGTTTATCGTGGTGGTGAGCATCGTTCTGCTGGCGTTAGTTATCCTCATTAACACCGTGGTGGCTCGTCGGCTGGGCTTCAATAAAGCGGATGAGATTACGATTGTCTTCTGCGGGTCAAAAAAGAGTCTGGCCAATGGTATTCCCATGGCTAACATTCTCTTCCCAACGTCAGTACTGGGGATGATGGTACTGCCGCTGATGATCTTCCATCAGATCCAGTTGATGACCTGCGCGGTACTGGCGCGTCGCTACAAAGCGCAGGCGGAAAAACTGCAGGCCCAGGAACAGGCCCGCGTAGGAAACTAGCGCTTCAGGGGCTGAACCAGTTGGCTCAGCCCTTCGGTTTTAATCAGCAGCGTCAGTTGCATCAGTTCGCCAAGATGCCCGGCGGGAAACTCATCCTTACGGGCAAACCACAGCAAATACTCTTCAGGCACATCAATCAGACGCCGCCCTTTATATTTGCCAAACGGCATTTCGGTGTTCGCTATCTCAATGAGCTGCTCTTTATCCACCTTAAACTCCTAACAGGCGCAGCATTTCGGCTTCATCGATCACCTCAATACCCAGTTCCTGCGCTTTCACAAGCTTGGAACCCGCCGCTTCACCGGCAATCACGAGGTCCGTTTTCTTCGACACGCTGCCGGCCACTTTCGCCCCCAATTCAACCAGCCGCGCTTTCGCATCGTCACGGGACATCTGGCTCAGACTGCCGGTGAGAACCACGGTTTTCCCAGCGAATGGGCTGTCGATCTCTTCGGCGTTGATTACCACCGGCGCAGGCCAGTTCAGCCCCTCTTTGAGCAATTGCTGAATGACTTCACGATTACTCTCTTCGGCAAAGAAGTTAAACACATGGTTTGCCACGACTACGCCAACGTCAGGCACTTTTTGCAGTTCATCAATAGACGCCGCTTCCAGCGCTTCCAGTGAACCAAAGTAGGCAGCCAACCCCGCAGCAGTAGCCTCACCGACCTCGCGAATGCCTAAAGCGTAGAGGAAGCGGGCAAAGGTGGTATTTTTGGCTTTTTCCAGCGCATTCACCACGTTCTGTGCCGATTTTGGTCCCATACGATCAAGACCGGTGAGTTTGCCCGCCGTCAGGGTAAACAGATCCGCTGGCGTATGGACGTACTCTTTCTCAACCAGCTGGTCGATGATTTTATCGCCCATGCCGTCAACGTCGAGCGCACGGCGAGAAACAAAGTGTTTGAGCGCTTCTTTGCGCTGCGCACCGCAAATTAACCCGCCGGTGCAACGCGCTACGGCTTCGCCTTCGACGCGCTCGACATCTGAATTACATACCGGACAATGCGTTGGGAACACAACCTCCTGCGTATCATCCGGGCGCTCTGACAGCACCACGTTAACCACCTGCGGGATCACATCGCCCGCGCGTCGGATCACCACTTTGTCGCCAATACGCAGGCCCAGACGTTCGATTTCATCGGCGTTGTGCAGCGTCGCATTGCTGACCAGCACACCCGCAACCTGAACCGGCTCAAGACGCGCTACCGGCGTAATTGCTCCGGTACGTCCAACCTGAAATTCCACGTCGCGAACAAAGGTCATTTGCTCTTGAGCCGGGAATTTAAACGCCACCGCCCAGCGCGGCGCACGCGCCACGAAGCCGAGCTGTTCTTGTAAATCCAGCGAATTGACCTTAATGACCACACCGTCAATATCAAAACCCAGCGTTGGTCGGTCAGCTTCAACTTGATGATAGTAAGCGAGTACTTCCTCCGGCGAATCACACAGCTTCACGCGGTCGCTAACCGGCAAGCCCCACTCTTTAAATTGCAGCAAACGCCCCAGATGCGTATCCGGCAGCTCGCCGCCTTCCAGAACGCCTACGCCGTAGCAGAAGAAAGTAAGCGGTCGCTTCGCGGTAATACGCGGGTCAAGCTGACGCAGCGAACCGGCGGCGGCATTACGTGGGTTAGCAAACACTTTGTTGCCAGTGCGACGGGCCTCTTCGTTGAGCTTTTCAAACCCCGGCTGCGGCATAAAGACTTCGCCACGCACTTCTAAACGCGCTGGAATATTGTCACCGCGTAGCTTCAGCGGAATGGCGCGAATGGTGCGCACGTTGGAGGTAATATCTTCACCGGTCGTCCCGTCGCCGCGCGTCGCCGCGCTCACCAGCACGCCGTTCTCGTACAAAATGCTGACCGCCAGGCCATCTAACTTCAGCTCGCAGCACCAGGTCAGTTTATCGGTGCTTTTCAGACGGTCTTGGACGCGTTTATTGAAAGCGAGGAAGCTCTCTTCATCAAACACGTTATCCAGCGACAGCATGGGCACTTCATGACGGATCTGGCTGAACGCCGCCAGCGGCTGTGCGCCAACGCGCTGCGTAGGCGAGTCGGAGGTGACAAGCTCAGGATGCTGCGCTTCCAGTTCGCGCAGTTCGCGCATCAGGCGGTCGTATTCAGCGTCGGGCAGCTCTGGCGTATCTAAAACGTGGTACAGATATTCATGATGGCGAAGCGTCGCTCGCAGTTCATTCAGTTGTTGTTCTATTGGTTGCATATCACACCATCAATGATAAAAAACCCCCGACAGGCGGGGGTTCAGGAAAGATTGGAATAACGCGGACCTATCAGGCGTTGGCGTCGATAACTTCGCGGATACGATCCTGATATTCACGCATCTTTTGCGGGGTCATCATACGGCGCTGATCGTCAAGCACCACGCCGCCCACTTCATCGGCAATATACTGCGCAGATTGCAGCATCAGCTTGAAGTTTTGCAGTTCGTCACCATAGGCCGGAACCTGCATGAAGATGGTCACGCCTGGCGTTTGCATCTCGCTCATGTTTTCCGGATCAAAGGTCCCAGGCTTCAGCATATTGGCCAGGCTAAATAGCGCAGGGCCGCTGCCGTCCGGACTGAGATGACGATGGAAAATATTCATGTCGCCGAATTTGAAACCAGCCTGTTGAATGCTGTTTAGCAGTACCTCGCCATTAATGTGCGAGCCCTGGTGCGCGGAGACGTTCATCACGATAACCGTCTCTTTACGCTCTTTCACAGGCGGCACCGGTTCTGGCGCTGGCGCTTCAACCGGCGTAGGCGCTGGCTGCGGTGCTGACTGCACCACCGGCTTTTCTACCGGAGCAACGGGCTGAGGAGGCACTGGCGTGTGCTGCACAGGCTGCGACTCAACCACCGGCTGACGTACAGGCTGCTGTATCGGCGGCTGAGGTGGAACTGGCGCATGCTGTACCGGCTGCTGCACCGGATGATGCGGCTGTTGTACCGGCGGCTGTACCTGCGGTTCTTGCGGACGCACAGGCTGGGGCGCCTGACGCTCGTAAGGCGGCTGGTACTGGTGTTGAGGCGAACGAGGCGCGTCCTGCTCCCCAGCAACCCCAGGGGCGTGATTGACCTTGTGGACACGAACTTCACCCACGCCTTCAACATTGTCATCAAAGTCATCTTCCGACTCATCGTCGGCATTACGAGACTTCATACGTTTTATTGGGCGATCGCGAAACATCGAAGAACGTTCTTTACGGCTCGTCCAAAAACCATGAACCAGTAAAGCGAGTATGGCGATCGCGCCAACAATGATTAATATCAGACGCAAATCCTGCATCATTATATTCTCTGTTGTTCTAACACCTTGCCACCACGGCAAACATTTACTTACTAAGAGTATTTGCCCATCACGTCAAGTGCAAGTGCACTTGAGGCTTTCACCGCATAAAGATGAATTAAATCGTGCTTTTTGCTGTTTTTTCGAACATTTCCTAACTAGCCATTGTCGAACAAGCCGATAAAATATAGCGATGTTTTTAATGCAGTCACATAAAGGAGCACCACCTGACCATGGTTTCAACGCCCACCCCTGCCGCACGAAGCGGCCTCTATTATTTCTCTCAGGGCTGGAAACTGATCGGCTTGCCGGGCATCCGCCGTTTCGTCATTTTACCGCTGTTGGTCAATATTGTTCTGATGGGCGGCGCCTTCTGGTGGCTGTTCAGTAAACTAGGAAGCTGGATCCCTTCATTAATGAGCCGCGTCCCCGACTGGCTGCAGTGGCTGAGCTACCTACTCTGGCCAGTCGTCGTTCTATCCATTTTACTGGTCTTCGGTTACTTCTTTTCCACCCTCGCCAACTGGATTGCCGCACCGTTTAACGGTTTGCTGGCCGAACAACTCGAGGCACGTTTAACCGGCGCGATGCCGCCTGATACCGGCATTACGGGCATCCTGAAAGACCTGCCGCGCATCATGAAGCGCGAGTGGCAAAAGCTTGCTTGGTATCTTCCCCGCGCCGTAGTCCTCCTGCTGCTGTACTTTATACCGGGCATCGGTCAAACAGTGGCACCGGTATTGTGGTTCTTATTCAGCGCGTGGATGCTGGCAATTCAGTACTGTGACTATCCGTTCGATAACCATAAGGTGCCATTCAAAACCATGCGCGAAGCGCTGCGCACCCGCAAGGTCACCAATATGCAGTTTGGTGCGTTGGCAAGCCTGTTCACTCTGATCCCGGTACTTAATCTGGTGATCATTCCGGTGGCTATCTGCGGCGCGACGGCGATGTGGGTGGATTGCTATCGCGATAAGCATGGCATGTGGAAGTAACCTCTAAACAAGGCAGTGGCTTATGCCCTGCCTTATTCCATCCAGCTCACCATTATTTCCCTTCAGTATATAGATATGCGAAATCCTTACTTCCGCAGAATCTTTAAGCAGGTATGCTGGTCCAGTACCCCAAATTTCATACAGTTAAGGACAGGCCATGAGTAAGATTTTTGAAGATAACTCCCTGACTATCGGTCATACGCCGCTGGTACGACTGAACCGCATCGGTAACGGGCGCATCCTGGCGAAGGTTGAATCACGTAACCCAAGCTTCAGCGTCAAATGCCGTATCGGTGCCAATATGATTTGGGATGCCGAAAAACGTGGCGTACTGAAACCTGGCGTTGAATTGGTTGAGCCAACCAGCGGCAATACCGGTATCGCTCTGGCCTACGTTGCCGCCGCTCGCGGTTACAAACTGACGCTGACCATGCCGGAAACCATGAGCATCGAACGCCGCAAGCTGCTGAAAGCGCTGGGCGCGAATCTGGTGTTGACCGAAGGCGCGAAAGGCATGAAAGGTGCCATTCAAAAAGCGGAAGAGATTGTCGCCAGCAATCCAGAAAAATTCCTGTTGCTGCAGCAGTTCAGCAATCCGGCGAACCCGGAAATCCACGAAAAAACCACAGGCCCAGAAATCTGGGAAGATACAGACGGTCAGGTTGATGTATTTATCGCTGGTGTCGGCACCGGTGGTACACTGACCGGCGTTACGCGCTATATTAAAGGCACAAAAGGTAAAACGGATCTGATTTCCGTCGCCGTTGAGCCAACCGATTCCCCGGTTATTGCCCAAGCGCTGGCAGGCGAAGAGATAAAGCCAGGCCCACATAAGATTCAGGGAATCGGCGCAGGTTTCATCCCAGGTAACCTCGATCTGAAGCTGATTGATAAAGTGGTCGCCATCACCAACGAAGAAGCCATCTCCACGGCGCGCCGTCTGATGGAAGAAGAAGGTATCTTAGCGGGCATTTCATCTGGTGCGGCTGTTGCTGCAGCGTTAAAACTTCAGGAAGATGAATCCTTTACCAATAAGAATATTGTGGTTATCCTACCTTCTTCGGGTGAGCGCTATTTGAGCACAGCATTGTTCGCGGATCTCTTCACTGAGAAGGAACTGCAACAGTAATGCCAGCACGTTAAAATCGTGTGAAAAAGCACCCTTTCGGGTGCTTTTTTGTGGCATACATCAAACTTTTACCCCCCCTAGCATTGATTCACCTCCGTAGGTCTGGTATTTAACCATCATATTTATTTTGAGCCGCGAAATTATTCATTACAGCTTTTCCTGTGCTGAATCGATTTTATGATTTGGTTCAAATCTTGCTTTCACGGCATAATGTTTAATGATAAGCGAAACGTCAAAGGCCAGAAGCGTCTGCGTCGGGTGTTTGTCTCGATGGTAGTGCTGATTAGTGGGCGTCGCTTGATGAGTAATACAGGCTAAAGTGTAGCCACCAGGCTAGACTTTAGTTCCACAACACTAAACCTATAAGTTGGGGAAATACAATGTTCCAGCAAGAAGTTACCATTACCGCTCCGAACGGTCTGCATACCCGCCCTGCTGCTCAGTTTGTTAAAGAAGCTAAAGGCTTCACTTCAGAGATCACTGTGACTTCCAACGGCAAAAGCGCGAGCGCAAAAAGCCTGTTCAAACTGCAAACTCTGGGTCTGACTCAGGGTACCGTTGTCACCCTGTCCGCAGAAGGTGAAGATGAGCAGAAGGCAGTTGAACATCTGGTTAAACTGATGGCTGAACTCGAGTAAGTTCAAAGAGTTCTTTTCAATATCAGTCACAAGTAAGGTAGGGTTATGATTTCAGGCATTTTAGCATCCCCGGGTATCGCTTTCGGCAAAGCACTGCTGCTGAAAGAAGATGAGATTGTTATCGACCGGAAGAAAATTTCTGCCGATAAGGTTGAGCAGGAAATTGAACGTTTTCTGAGCGGTCGTTCTAAAGCGTCCGCGCAGCTGGAAACTATCAAGACCAAAGCTGGCGAAACTTTTGGTGAAGAAAAAGAAGCCATCTTCGAAGGGCACATCATGCTGCTTGAAGATGAGGAGCTGGAGCAGGAAATCATAGCCCTGATTAAAGATAAGCACATGACGGCTGACGCAGCTGCACATGAAATTATCGAAGGTCAGGCGACTGCCCTAGAAGAACTGGATGATGAATACCTGAAAGAGCGTGCGGCTGACGTACGTGACATCGGTAAGCGCCTGCTGCGCAACATCCTGGGTCTGGCGATTATTGACCTGAGCGCGATTCAGGACGAAGTTATCCTGGTTGCCGCTGACCTGACGCCGTCTGAAACCGCACAGCTGAACCTGAAGAAGGTGCTGGGCTTTATCACTGACGTCGGTGGCCGTACTTCCCACACATCCATCATGGCCCGTTCTCTTGAACTGCCAGCGATCGTGGGTACCGGTAGCGTCACCACTCAGGTGAAAAATGGCGACTATCTGATTCTGGATGCCGTAAACAATCTGGTTTACGTCAACCCAAACAACGAACAAATCGAAGAGCTGCGTGCCGTACAAGAGCAGGTTGCCTCTGAGAAAGCTGAACTGGCGAAACTGAAAGATCTGCCGGCAATCACCCTTGATGGCCACCAGGTTGAAGTTTGTGCGAACATCGGTACCGTGCGTGATATCGACGGTGCTGAGCGTAACGGTGCGGAAGGCGTTGGTCTGTACCGTACTGAATTCCTGTTCATGGACCGCGATGCGCTGCCAACTGAAGAAGAACAGTTTGCTGCTTATAAAGCCGTTGCTGAAGCCTGTGGCTCGCAAGCGGTTATCGTCCGTACCATGGACATCGGTGGCGACAAAGAGCTGCCGTACATGAACTTCCCGAAAGAAGAGAACCCGTTCCTGGGCTGGCGTGCCGTGCGTATCGCAATGGATCGTAAAGAGATCCTGCGTGACCAGGTGCGCGCAATCCTGCGTGCCTCTGCTTTCGGTAAACTGCGCATTATGTTCCCAATGATCATCTCCGTTGAAGAAGTGCGTGCACTGAAGAAAGAGATTGAGATCTACAAACAGGAACTGCGTGACGAAGGTAAAGCATTTGACGAAACAATCGAAGTTGGCGTGATGGTGGAAACACCGGCTGCGGCGACAATTGCTCGTCATTTAGCCAAAGAAGTTGATTTCTTTAGTATCGGCACCAATGATTTAACGCAGTATACTCTGGCAGTTGACCGTGGTAATGATATGATCTCGCATCTTTACCAACCTATGTCGCCATCCGTTCTGACGCTGATTAAGCAAGTTATTGATGCTTCTCATGCTGAAGGAAAATGGACCGGCATGTGTGGTGAGCTTGCAGGCGACGAACGTGCTACACTTCTGTTGCTGGGGATGGGTCTGGACGAATTCTCTATGAGCTCCATTTCTATCCCGCGCATTAAGAAGATTATCCGTAACACGAACTTCGAAGATGCGAAGGTATTAGCAGAGCAAGCTCTTGCTCAACCAACAACGGACGAGTTATTAGCTCTGGTTAACAAGTTCATTGAAGAAAAAACAATCTGCTAATCCACGAGATGCGGCCCAAATTACTGCTTAGGAGAAGATCATGGGTTTGTTCGATAAACTGAAATCTCTGGTTTCTGATGACAAAAAAGACACAGGAACAATTGAGATTATTGCACCGCTCTCTGGCGAAATCGTCAACATCGAAGACGTGCCGGATGTAGTGTTTGCTGAGAAGATCGTGGGCGATGGCATTGCCATCAAACCGACTGGCAACAAAATGGTTGCGCCGGTTGACGGCACCATCGGTAAAATTTTTGAAACCAACCACGCTTTCTCTATCGAATCCGATAGCGGCATCGAACTGTTCGTTCACTTCGGTATCGATACCGTTGAACTGAAAGGCGAAGGTTTTAAACGTATTGCGGAAGAAGGCCAGCGCGTTAAAGTTGGCGATACCGTAATCGAGTTCGATCTGGCCCTGCTGGAAGAGAAAGCCAAGTCTACCCTGACTCCGGTTGTTATCTCCAACATGGACGAGATCAAAGAGCTGACCAAGCTTTCCGGTAGCGTAACCGTAGGTGAAACTCCGGTTATCCGCATCAAGAAGTAATTCTTGCTGCATAGAGAAATGGCGCCGATGGGCGCCATTTTTTTTACTGCAATCGTGCAAAGCGGTACCTGATACCACTTCATCTATCATGCCTGCCGCAGGGTCTTCATACGGTTTCTTGCGGCGGGAGAATCAGCTCGTCACAACCGCATTTTTGCGTCCAGCGCATCACCGCCAACACTCGCTCCGCCGCATCGCGCGCCGCGTCAGACAGCGTTTTTTGCTGCACAATCCCGCTAATCAGCTCAGCACAGAATAGATCGCCAGTGCCTTTTAAGTCCGTTTGCAGTCGAGGATGATCAATCACCGCCGTCGACTCCGCAGTAACAACAACTACCGTAATATTATCAGCCGTTTGCGCCGGCGCACTGGTAATCACCACCCATCTGAGCGTATCAGACAGCAGCGACTGCGCGGCGGAAATAGCCTCATTTAGTGTGTCACACGGTTTGCCGCTCAGCATTTCCAGTTCGAATACGTTTGGCGTTAGCCCCTGCGCCAGAGGCAGCAAATGCGTCCGGTAAGCTTCCGGAATTTCTGCTTTCACATACATCCCGCTGTCGACATCGCCAATCACCGGGTCGACCAGAATGCAGATATCCGGATGGGAAACCTGTACCGTCTTCAGCCACTGCGCCAACAGCGCAATCTGTTCGGCGCTGCCCATATAACCAGTAGTGACAGCTTTCAGCTCTCGCAGCGCATCGCGTTCGTTCAGCGCTTTTAGATAACCGCCAAACCATTCGCCAGGAATAATGCCGCCATAATAGGTTTCGTAGTGCGGCGTATTGCTGAACAACACCGTCGGCACCGCGGTGACCCGCAGGCCGTGGGCTTTAATTGCCGGAACGGCGATACTGTTGCCAACGCTGCCGTAGACAACCAGCGACTGCACGGCGACGATGTCCGTCTGTAGCGCGCGGTGCTTATCATTAAAGAGCACCGACTGTATTTCATCACTCTCCTGCCCCATCACCTTCTCCTCTGACTCTAGACAGCGGGCTCACGCCTCACTATTATCGTCACATGCTAAAATTCATTTTGTCATAGGTCAATAATGATCGCCGGAAAAAGCGCCAACGAAATCTTTGACAGCATCCGCCAGCATATCACCAGCGGGAAACTAGCGAAGGGGGAGACGCTGCCATCAGTCCGCGAACTGGCAGCGCTGCTTGGCGTCAACCGAAATACCGTGGCTTCAGCCTACAAACGTCTGG
Source organism: Kluyvera sp. STS39-E (assembly GCF_040932435.1). Taxonomy (NCBI): domain Bacteria; kingdom Pseudomonadati; phylum Pseudomonadota; class Gammaproteobacteria; order Enterobacterales; family Enterobacteriaceae; genus Kluyvera; species Kluyvera sp. STS39-E. Next base: position 422,218 of record NZ_JBFQGA010000004.1, read on the forward strand.
TGATCAGCGGGCTGGCGCAAAGCCTTGGGCGCAACGGTACGGTGGTTAAAGAGGCACTGCGGCCCGTCGCGCTAGAGGGTGGCTGTCCCCACACGCCCCTTGCCGATCTTTCCAGCGGTAACCCGGCGGCCGATAGGCTCCCTGATCTCAATCACTATTTGTCTCATATTAACCGTACGCCGCGACTGTACGGTGACGCCCCGGTATCGCCATCTCTGCAACACTGGGCTCGTGACTGGATGCAGGAAGCCATGCCCGCCGCCGGTGAAATCGACCTAACCAGTGGGGCCATTGATGCCATAGAGCGCCTGCTGTGCGCCCACCTGCTGCCCGGCGACAGCGTAGCGGTAGAAGACCCGTGTTTCTTAAGCAGCATCAGCATGCTGCGCTATAGCGGTTTTAATGCCAGTTCGGTAACCATTGATAGCGAAGGCATGCAGCCTGAAATGTTGGAACAGGCGCTTAGCAAAGGTGCCCGCGCTGTGATCCTGACCCCACGAGCGCACAATCCAACCGGATATAGCCTAAGCGAGGCGCGCGCCGCTGCGCTACGTCAAGTTATTAGCCGTTATCCGCAGGTTTTGGTCATTGTCGACGACCACTTCGCCCTGCTTTCCTCCCAAACGTGGTATCCGGTAATCCCCCCACAAACGCTGCATTGGGCGGTGGTACGTTCGATGTCTAAAACGCTAGGCCCAGATATACGGCTGGCATTCGTTGCCAGCGATAGCGCAACTTCAGCGAAGCTGCGCCTGCGCCTCAACTCCGGCAGCCAGTGGGTGAGCCATTTGCTTCAGGATCTGGCCTACGCTTGTTTAACCGATGAAAACTATCAGCAAGCGCTAGCCCAAACTCGACGGTTTTACGCCAGCCAACAGCAGCAGATGGCACAGGCGCTACATACACAGGGCGTTGACGCGGTCATTCCCGGGGACGGCCTTAATCTGTGGCTGCCTCTGACAACAGCCAGCCACACCACGGCCTTCGCGCTCGCTAAATTGGGCTGGCTGGTGCGTGAAGGCGAAGCGTTTGGCGTTAGTGAGGCCGCACACGGTTTGCGGATCACGCTTTCAACGCTCAACGACACCGATATCACTCAGCTCGCCGCTGATATCAAGCGAGCGCTTAACCCATAGCAGGAGAACACGCGTGCGAGTCCATTTTGTTATTCATGAGTCTTTTGAATCCGCTGGCGCCTATCAAATATGGGCGCAAATGCGCGGCCATGATGTCACCAGCACTTGTATCTACAACAGTGAATGCCTGCCGGACAACGCCGACGGCTTCGATATGCTGGTGGTTTTTGGCGGCCCACAGTCGCCACGTACTACCCTTGCCGAGTGTGCTTATTTCGACTCAAAAGCCGAGCAGCAGCTGATTAACCGGGCGATTACCGCTGGGCGCATTGTGGTGGGTATTTGCCTTGGTTCACAGCTCATAGGCGAAGCGCTGGGTGCGGAAGTATGCCAAAGCCCGGAAAAGGAGATTGGCCACTATCCTATTACCCTGACCGATGCCGGCGCGCAGCACCCACTGTTTGAACACTTTGGCTCACCGCTAACCGTTGGCCACTGGCATAACGATATGCCGGGACTGACTCCCCAAGCCGTAGTTCTCGCCTCCAGCGCCGGATGCCCACGCCAAATTGTGCAGTACAGTGATAAGGTCTACGGTTTTCAGTGTCATATGGAATTCACCGCCGATGCGGTTGAAGGACTTATCCAGCACTCGGAACAAGAGTTGGCGGAGGCCAAAGGCAAACCCTTTATTCGCTCGGTCGATGAAATGCGGGCTTTCGATTACCAGCAAATGAATGAGAAACTGTGGTTCTTTCTCGATAAGCTATCCCGGTAATCCACTCAAGGAAACTCCATGTCAAACACATCCTTAAAAGACGTTATCGAAGCCTGTGACCGTGCCATCACGCAGGAGGATTACGCTACGCTGATGGAATACTATGCCGATGACGCTACTTTGGTGGTGAAGCCAGGGATGCTGGTTAGCGGTAAAGAGGCCATCCGCAAAGCGTTTATCGCCATCGCGGACTATTTTCAACATCGGCTAGTGGTGACTCAGGGACGGATGGAAATTATCGAAGGCGGCGACAATGCGCTGGTGATTATGGAAACTCGGTTAGATATTCCACAGGCCGATGGCGGAACCACGCAGGTCACCCGCCGTGCAACCTATGTGTTTAGCAGGCAATCGGGACGCTGGCTGTGTACCGTAGATAACTCCTACGGTACCGACCTGTTGGATTGCGCGGAGGATTAAATCCCCGCGCCTTGGCTAAAGTGCTCTTCGCCAAAAACACCGGTGGAAAGGTAGCGATCGCCGCGATCGCAGATGATCGCCACCACTACCGCCCCGGGGTTTTGTTCGGCAATGCGTCGTGCACCAGCAACCGCGCCGCCGGAGCTGACGCCGCAGAAGATGCCTTCTTTCACTGCCAGTGCGCGCATGGTGTTTTCCGCATCATTCTGGTGAATGTCCAGAACGCTATCAACCAACTGAGCGTTAAAAATCCCCGGCATGTATTCCGCAGGCCAGCGGCGGATGCCTGGGATGCTGCTACCTTCTTCCGGCTGTAGCCCAACGATAGTCACCGTTTTTTGCTGCTCACGCAGAAAGCGTGATACGCCGGTGATGGTGCCGGTGGTACCCATGCTCGAGACAAAATGAGTGATACGACCGTCCGTCTGCTGCCAGATTTCCGGGCCTGTCGTCTTGTAATGTGCGTACGGGTTGTCTGGGTTATTGAACTGGTCCAACAGCGTACCTTCGCCGCGCTGAGCCATTTCCAGCGCTAAGTCACGCGCCCCTTCCATGCCCTGTTCTTTGGTCACTAGAATTAGTTCGGCACCGTAGGCACGCATGGCGGCACGACGCTCTTGGCTCATGTTATCCGGCATTAGCAGCTTCATTCGATAGCCTTTCAGCGCTGCAATCATCGCCAGCGCAATACCGGTGTTACCGCTGGTCGCTTCTATCAGCACATCGCCTGGCTTAATTTCACCACGCTTTTCTGCCTCAACAATCATCGACAGCGCGGCGCGGTCTTTCACCGAACCCGCCGGATTATTGCCTTCCAGTTTGACCCAAATTTCGCTGCCGTTATCCGGCCCCAGACGCTGTAATTTTACCAACGGCGTATTGCCGATAGTTTGTTCTAATGTATTCACTTCTGCTATCCAATAAAAAAACCCGGCCGCTTCACGCGTACCGGGCTGTAAGCCGGGTCAGCGTAGTGCCACCCGGCAACACCACGTGCAATTAAGCTATCAGGCCGTTTCTGCCAGAGCAAGCGTCGGTTGGGATTCGATGCGCTGGTCACCATGGTACAGACGCGCATTTTGCAAACCAACGAATAAGCGGTCGCCGCGTTGCGGCGTATCATCACCGCGCATCACTACCGTCAACGGATCGTTGTACCACCCGAGAGGCTGCACGACTAATTGGGTGTAGTGGCCTTTCGGGCTCGCTTCCAGAACCTGTACCGGCAACGGCGAATCAAGGCTAGTTCGGCGGCTGACGTCCACTTCCCACGGACGGAGGAACAAGTCGACCGGCCCCTGATAAGACGGCGTATAGCCCAGCGGCCAGCGATGTGCACCCACGTGGAACTGTCCACCGCGAATGGTGCCCTGCAGACGGTTAACCTCGCCCATAAACTCCAGAACAAAGCGAGTTGCAGGTTCACGCCAAACCAGCTCAGGTTCATCAGCCTGCTCAATATTACCCTGACTCATCACCACCACGCGGTTGGCGACTTCCATCGCCTCTTCCTGATCGTGGGTGACGAAGACGCTGGTGAACTTCAGCTCTTCATGCAGCTGACGCAGCCAACGTCGGAGTTCTTTACGCACCTGTGCATCCAACGCGCCAAACGGTTCGTCGAGCAGCAGGATCTGAGGCTCCACCGCCAGTGCGCGAGCCAGTGCCACGCGCTGCTTCTGCCCGCCAGAAAGCTGCGCCGGGTAGCGTTCTGCCAAATGGGCGAGTTGCACCATCTCCAGCAGCTTGGTTACTTTTGCCTTGATAGTTGCCGCATTTGGACGCTCGCGACGCGGCAGAACAGTCAGACCAAACGCGATGTTGTCGAATACGGTCATATGGCGGAACAACGCATAATGCTGGAACACGAAGCCAACTTTACGATCACGCGCATGCAGGCGACTGACATCGGTACCTTGGAAACGAATATGCCCGCTGGTCTGGTGCTCAAGCCCTGCAATAATACGCAGCAGCGTCGTTTTACCGGAGCCCGACGGCCCAAGAAGCGCCACCATCTGACCGGAAGGGATATCCAAAGAGATATCATTCAGCACCTGGGTGCGACCAAAAGACTTCTTAATATTGGCAATCTCAATGCTCATGATTTCCCTCCTGTTGCGCGCGTTTTTCCTGATTATGTAAACGCCACTGCAACGCACTCTTTAAAAATAAGGTCAGAATCGCCATCAGCGTCAGCAGCGCCGCCGCGGTGAAGGAGCCGACGGTGTTGTAATCTTGTTCCAGCAGTTCAATCTGCAACGGCAACGATAAGGTCTCACCGCGAATCGAACCGGATACCACTGATACCGCGCCAAACTCGCCAATCGCACGGGCATTGGTTAATACCACGCCGTACAGCAACGCCCAGCGAATGTTAGGCAGCGTTACGCGTCTGAACATCTGCCAGCCGGATGCGCCAAGCAACACGGCCGCTTCATCTTCATGGCTGCCCTGACTTAACATTACCGGCACCAGCTCGCGCACCACAAACGGACAGGTGACGAAGATAGTGACCAGCACCATGCCCGGCCAGGCGAACATAATTTGCAGGTTATTGGCTTCCAGCCAGCCGCCCAGCGGGCCATTGGATCCGTAAAACAACAGATAAACCAAACCGGCAACTACCGGTGAAACGGCGAACGGAATATCCAGCAGCGTTAACAGCAACTGGCGGCCGGGAAAGTTAAAGCGCGTCACCAGCCAGGCGAGCAGCACACCGAAAACGAGGTTTATCGGCACGGTAATCAACGCAATCATCACCGTCAGCCAGATAGCGTGCAGCATGTCCGGATCGGCCAAGTTTTGCAGCACCGGCATCAGCCCTTTGCTGAAAGCCTGCACAAAGATGTAAATCATTGGCACCAGCAGGATAAAGGCAGAAACCAGCATCCCGGTACCAATCAGAAACCATTTTCCCCAGTTAAAACGGGGTGCGTCATAGCGCTTCAATTGAGCAACTTCCGCCATTAATGACCTACCACACGCCGACCAAAGCGACTTTGCAATGTATTGATAGAGAACAACAGCAGCAATGATGCCGCAAGGATCACCGAAGCAATCGCGCTCGCTGCGGGATAATCAAACTCCTGCAAGCGGACAAAAATCATCAGCGAAGTCACTTCCGTTTTCCACGCAATGTTGCCTGCAATAAAGATGACCGCGCCGAATTCGCCGAGGCTGCGGGTAAACGACAGCGCCACACCCGCCAGCAGCGCAGGAGAAAGCTCCGGCAGAACCACTTTGCGGAAGCTTTGGATACGGGTCGCGCCTAGCGTTTCTGCCGCTTCTTCATACTCTGGGCCCAACTCTTCCAGCACCGGCTGCACGGTACGCACCACGAATGGAATGCTGGTGAAAGCCATGGCGACAGCAATACCAAGCCAAGTGTAAGTCACCTTGATGTCAAACTTCGCCAGCCATTCACCGTAAAAACCGTTCACCGAAAACAGCGATGCCAGCGTCAGGCCCGCGACCGCCGTCGGCAGTGCAAACGGCAGATCCATCAGGGCATCCAACAGCGTGCGGCCCGGGAAACGATAGCGGGTTAAAATCCACGCCATCAGCAGGCCGAATACGCCATTAAAGATTGACGCAACAAACGCCGACAGCAGCGTCACCTTATAAGCAGCAACCACCTGCGGATTGGTGATAACTTCCCAATACTGCGCCCAGCTCATGGCAGACAGTTGGATAACCAGCGCGCTCAGCGGTAGCAACAGAATCAAACAAACAAACAGCAGACTGGTGCCGAGGCTCAGGGTAAAGCCCGGCAGCACGCGTCTGGAAGAAACTGCAAACATTACTTACGCCCCGCCGCTAACAGCTTGTCTAATTCACCACCACTGGCGAAATGGGTTTTCATCACTTCAGGCCAAGCGCCAAACTTGTCTTCTACACGGAAAAGGTCAGTCTGCGGGAATTTGTCCTTCAGCTTGTCCATCACCTGCGGGTTGTTCACGCGGTAGTAGTAGTCGGTAATAATGGCCTGTGCCTGTGGACTGTAGAGATAGTTCAGGTAGGCTTTTGCCGCCTTCTCGGTACCGTTAGCTTTGACGTTTTTATCGACCCACGCGACCGGGAATTCAGCCAAGATATTGGTTTTAGGGATAATGACCTCAAAACCCTGAGCCTCATACTGCTTGCGAATATTATTCACTTCGGATTCAAAGCTAATCAGTACGTCGCCCAGACCGCGCTCAGCGAAGGTCGTGGTGGCGCCACGGCCGCCGGTATCAAAAACTTCGACGTTTTTCAGGAACTGAGTCATAAACTGCTGAGTTTTTGCCTTGTCGCCGCCATCGGCTTTATCCGCTGCACCCCACGCAGCCAGATAGGTATAACGCGCATTCCCTGAGGTTTTTGGATTTGGGAAAATCAGCTTCACGTCCGAGCGCACGAGGTCGTTCCAGTCGTGGATATTTTTCGGGTTTCCTTTACGAACCAAGAACCCCATGGTGGAGTAGAACGGCGAGCTGTTGTTCGGCAAACGCGCCTGCCAATCAGCCGGGATCAGATTGCCTTTATCGTGCAGAACCTGCACGTCAGTCACTTGGTTATAAGTTACAACGTCAGCTTTTAAGCCCTGCAGAATTGCCAATGCCTGTTTAGACGAACCGGCGTGGGACTGCTTGATAGTCAGCTTGTCGCCGCCGTTGTCCTTCGCCCATTGCTGTTCAAACGACGGATTCAGGGCGGCAAACAGCTCGCGGGAAACATCGTAAGAGCTGTTTAACAGCTCAGTCGCCTGCGCCTGTGCAACCAGCAGCATGGAAGCTGCGAGCGTCAGATATCCTTTTTTGATTAAGTTCATCGCCATTGCGCACCCTATAGTGTGAGGACTTTCTAGGCTTCAGTGTATTTATAACGGGTACTAAAGGAGTAACGGTTTTATATACCGTTTGGTGATTTGGAAGTTGAAAAGGGAATAAGACAACCGGAGAGCTTTCTGAAGCGTGATTCCAGAATCGTAACAGCATTCTGACAACCGAAAAACATCCGGGCAAATTGCCTACTATGGAAAATACATATCGTTTTGCGCGTCAGCTAAGGCGAGAACTCACGCCTCAAGAGCGCCGCTTATGGTATCAGCTTCGCGACCGCAGATTTGCGCGGTTTAAGTTCCGCCGTCAGCATCCGGTTGGCCCATATTTTCTTGATTTCACGTGCTGCTCTGCGCATTTGGCTATTGAGCTAGACGGCGGGCAACATGATAAAAGAGAGGGATATGATACACGGAGAACAGCATGGTTGAGGTTGCAGGGATGGCAGGTGCTGAGGTTCTGGAATAATGAATTGCTGGAGAATGAAGAGGCGGTGTTAGGGAGAATTTTGGAGGCACTTGAGTGGTTTGTACCCTCACCCCGGCCCTCTCCCTGAAAGGGAGAGGGGGAAAACCTGATTCGTCTTTGGTTTCATAATATCAAACCGCACCAGACGGTCCCCTCTCCCCTATGGGGAGAGGGCTAGGGTGAGGGGTTCAGCAGCAAACTACAACGCCACCAGCTTATCCAACGAAGGCGCAAAGTAATACCCACCGGTCACTGGTTTGGTAAAGCGCAGCATTGCATCGCGTTTACCGTCGGTGTCGCCAAACATGCTCAGCAACTGCTGCTCAATATTGTGCAGACGCGCACAATAGGCGCAGAAATACAGGCCATGCGTACCGCTCGCCGTCCCGTATGGCAGGCTCTGACGGACAATTTTCAGCCCCTTGCCATCTTCTTTAAGATCAACACGAGTCAGGTGAGAGGTTTCCGGGCGCTCGTCTCCGTCGATCTCCTCGTTGGCTTCTTTGGTGCGGCCAAACATCATTTCCTGATCCGGCACGCTCATGCGGTTAAGCTGCTTGAGATTGTGCTCCCAGCGCTGTACGAATACATAGCTACCGCCAGCGTCCACGCCGTCTTTGATGACCGCCACTTCGCGACGCGTCTCTTCCCCTGCTGGGTTTTCAGTACCGTCGACAAAACCGCTCAGGTCACGCTCTTCTACCCAACGGAAACCGTGGACTTCTTCCTGCACATCCAGCGTATCGCCAAATGCGGCCAACGCGGCCTGAGCCACGGAAAAGTTCACGTCATGACGCAAAGAAAGAATGTGGATCAGCACATCATACTGCGTGGATGGAGCCAGTCCTTTGCCATACGGAGGAAAATCTTTCAGCTCTTGCGCGCCGACACCACCGCTTAATTCGCGCCAGGTGTTGTGGCCAAACGCGACGACCGCACCTAAATGGGCGTCCGGGAATTTCTCCTCAAACGCCGCCAGCTTTTCGGCAAAAATTTTGCTGCCGGCACGCAGGGCGTTGACGTCCCCTTTTACATTGGCTTCAATCCAAATCGCCGCGCGGCAATGTTCCGGCAAAATGCCGCTCTGAACCTGAGACATCGCTCCTCCTGAAATAAAATGCCACGACATCGTGGCATATAAAAACCTTACACATTGTACCCGCTTTTCAGCAAACCGGGGCAATTGGCCGCAAATTTAACGCCGCCAGATAATTTTCGACAGCGTCCAGTTCTTCAGCACGTCATCCGGTGGCATCAGCCCCTGAGGCCCCTGCCAGCTACCGGAGAACTGGTAGCTAATATGGTTGCTGTCTTTGGCCTTACATTCCACAACGTTGCTTTCATCAGAGGTAGCAGACTGACAGTTGCCGAAGGCCTTGTCGTAAACGTCGCTGAACGCCGTGCCCACTTTCACGCCATCAGACGCGCTAATATCGCTATCCAGTACATCGATACGGCTCACGGTGCCGCTATCCCCATTGATGACCAGCGCCAGCTTGTCACCACGCAACGCTTCAAAATAATGCACCACGACGCCTTTTTGCGCCTTCATGCCGCTACGCAGACGGTAGTCGCTCCCCAGCGCATCACCAATAGCCTGTTCATTGAGAGCAGTCGCCCCGGTCAGGCCGCTTACGCCCTGTTCGCTTACGGTCGCAGAAGAACCAAACCAGTTCCACGGATAGGCCGACGACCAGTTCACCGCAGAGAGCGTAGAGCAGCCGGTAAGAGTCAGCGGGAGAGCGCACAACAGTAAACGCAGCGATTTCATTGATACTTCCTATTTATCTAAGTCAGGCCTATTGGAGTCCAGAAAATCCAATAAGTGCCGTTTAATCTATGGCTTCATTGAAACAGGCACGCAGCCGAGTGTTTGTCAGTAGCCACCACAGCGCAAAAATATCCAGCATCAAAAGAGTTAAACCAATGCCGGAGACCGCTTCACCACTTAGCCAAAGGCACGGCTGCCACAACAACAGAATAAGCTGGGCCGCGATTAGCGCCGGCCTCAGCAGGCGCCAGAAGCGCGGATAAACGTGACGTCGCCCGCTCAGTAAAAAGGCAAAAACCGCTGGAACGCCGGGCAGCAGCCCTATCCAGAAAAGGCTGTGGTCGGGATAAAAGAGATTCAGCAGCACGTCGCCTTGGTCGCGCGATGCGCCCGCCATCAAAAATAGAACCCACGTCCGGGCCTGCAACAGTAACAAGCACCAGAACAGAAATGGGAGGCGCAGGCGGCCGTGCGAATCTAAATCGAGGTGCGAGAAATCAGTACTCTTCATCTTCAATCAGGCGCTTACCTAAACTTTGCGCATCCGCGTGTTCGTAGCCCAGACGTTCATACATACCCAATACCACATCGTTATCTTCGCGCACCATAATCTGGATTTTAGGGCAGCCACGAGCGATGAGCTTTTTCTCTAAGCGATTAAGCAGCGCGTTAGCGATACCGCGCCCGCGATATTCCGGGTGCACGCCAAGATAATAGGCCGAACCACGATGACCGTCGTAGCCGCCCATAATGGTGCCAACCACTTCACCGTTGACTTCTGCGACCAAAAACAGGCTAACGTCGTGATTGACCTTGCGCTCGATATCCATTTCCGGATCGTTCCATGGGCGCAGCAGATCGCATCGCTCCCACAGCGTGACGACTTCTTCAAAATCTGCCTGGCGAAAAACGCGTATCTCCATGGTATTGACCACCTTTTCAGGTTTAAAAACGTGATTATGGCGCGAACGGTCAATTTAGCCAATATCTGACGCGGTAGTGTGAAAAAAATGGCATAATAAAGTACAGACACGTATTGAAATGAAAAGTAAAACAATTCTCATCACGAACAGTCGTAACGGAAAACGCGATACGATATAACATATATATTCTTGTTTTTCACAACTCAGGCCGGAATGAGCACTTTTAAACCTTTAAAAACACTGACTTCGCGCCGTCAGGTGCTAAAAGCCGGATTGGCTGCGCTAACATTGTCCGGCATTGCCGCTCAGGCAGCGGCGAAGGACGCCCCATTAAAGACCAGCAACAGTCACAGCAAACCCGCTAAAAAATCGTCGAACCGACGCCTTGTCATGCTCGATCCCGGTCACGGTGGTATTGATACCGGCGCTATCGGTCATAGCGGCTCAAAAGAGAAACACGTGGTATTGGCCATTGCCAAAAACGTCCGCGCGATTCTGCAAAAAAATGGTATCGACGCCAAGCTGACTCGCTCTGGTGATACTTTTATCCCCCTGTACGATCGGGTTGAAATTGCCCATAAGCACGGGGCCGATCTCTTTATGTCGATTCACGCCGATGGCTTTACCAACCCATCCGCAGCCGGCGCATCGGTCTTCGCGCTGTCCAATCGCGGGGCGAGTAGCGCGATGGCGAAATACCTGTCGGATAAAGAGAACGCCGTTGATGAGTTGGCGGGTAAAAAAGCAAAGGATAAAGATCACCTGCTACAGCAGGTTCTGTTCGACCTCGTACAAACTGATACCATCAAAAACAGCCTGACCCTCGGCTCGCACGTGCTAAAGAATATTAAGCCGGTTCATAAGCTACACAGTAAAGGCACTGAACAGGCGGCATTTGTGGTGCTGAAATCGCCATCCATCCCATCGGTGCTGGTTGAAACCTCGTTTATTACCAATCCGGCGGAAGAGCGTTTGCTTGGCACCACGGCGTTTCGACAGAAAATTGCCAATGCAATCGCCTCCGGGATCATCAGCTATTTCCACTGGTTTGATAACCAGAAAGCCCATGCTAGGAAACGCTAATGCCGATTGATGTTGAGCAAATCAAAGCGTTTCTTCTCAAGCTGCAGGATGATATCTGCCAGCAGCTTGCCGAGGTAGACGGCAGCACGTTTATTGAAGACAACTGGCAACGTGAGGCTGGCGGCGGTGGGCGCAGTCGGGTATTGCGCGACGGTGCGATATTTGAACAGGCCGGGGTTAACTTCTCCCACGTGCATGGCGATGCCATGCCAGCCTCTGCCACCGCGCATCGCCCAGAACTGGCCGGACGTAGCTTCGAGGCCATGGGCGTTTCTCTGGTAGTCCATCCACGCAACCCCTACGTGCCCACCAGCCACGCCAACGTGCGCTTTTTCATCGCCGAAAAGCCCGGTGCAGAGCCCGTGTGGTGGTTCGGCGGCGGCTTCGATTTAACCCCCTTTTATGGTTTCAACGAAGATGCCGTTCACTGGCATACTACCGCCCGCGACCTGTGCCAGCCGTTTGGCGAGGATGTCTACCCGCGTTATAAAAAGTGGTGCGACGACTATTTCTACCTCAAGCATCGCAACGAACAGCGCGGTATCGGCGGTCTGTTCTTTGACGACCTAAATACGCCAGATTTTGACCACTGTTTTGCCTTTATGCAGGCGGTGGGGACAGGTTTCACCGAGGCCTATCTGCCGATAGTCAACCGGCGCAAAACCACGGCATACGGCGAGCGCGAACGCGAATTCCAGCTCTATCGCCGTGGACGCTACGTCGAGTTCAACCTCGTATGGGATCGCGGTACGCTGTTCGGCCTGCAAACGGGCGGGCGCACGGAGTCGATATTAATGTCGATGCCGCCGCTGGTACGCTGGGAGTATAACTATCAGGCGCAAAACGGTAGCCCAGAAGCGGCGCTTGATGAGTTTATAAAAGTGAAAGCGTGGATTTAAAGCCGCGCGGAATAAACGTGCGATAAAAAAGCCCCGGATATCCGGGGCTTTTTGTTTTATAGCGGTTGGGTCTGTGCTTCAACAACCGCCAGCGCCACCATATTGACGATACGGCGGACGGAGGCAATTGGTGTCAATACGTGCACCGGTTTTGCCACGCCCATCAGTACAGGCCCTACGGTTACGCCTTCGGCGCTGGAAACGCGCAGCAGGTTATAGCTGATACGCGCCGCTTCCATGTTCGGCATCACCAAGATATTCGCCGAACCTTTCAGTGGGCTATCCGGCATACGATCGTTACGAATGCTCTCGACCAGCGCCGCATCGCCGTGCATTTCCCCATCGATCATCAGCTCAGGAGCACGCGCTTTCACCAGCTCCAACGCATCGCGCATTTTGCTGGCGGACGGGCAATCGGAAGAGCCAAAGTTAGAGTGCGACAGCAGCGCGACACGCGGTTCGATACCAAATCGACGTACGGTTTCCGCCGCCATCAGCGTGATTTCAGCAATCTCTTCCGGCGTTGGATCGTTGTTAACGTAGGTATCTGCAATAAAGGTGTTGCCGCTTGGCAGCAACAGCGCATTCATGGCCCCGGCGGTGTGAACGCCTTCGCGATAACCAAACAGCGGTTTGATCATGTTGAAGTGCTCGTGATAGTCACCAATGGTGCCGCAAATCATGCCGTCCGCTTCACCGCGCTGAACCATAATGGCGCCGATAGCGGTGGTGTTGCTTCTCATCTCACGCTGCGCCTGTTCTTGCGTAATACCGCGGCGTTTCATCAGGCTATAAAATTCCTGCCAGTACTCTTTAAAGCGTGGGTCAGACTCGTTGTTAACTATTTCGAAGTCGATGCCTGGCTTGATTTGCAGACCCAGCTTCTGGATACGCATCTCAATGACGCCCGGGCGGCCAATCAGAATCGGTTTCGCCAGACCCAGCGTGACCAGCTCCTGCGTGGCGTGCAGCACGCGGTTATCTTCACCTTCTGCCAGCACGATACGCTTGGGCTCTTTACGTGCCTGCGAGAAAATCGGCTTCATGAACAGGTTGGTTTTGTAGACAAACTCGCTCAGTTTTTCGATATAGGCATCAAAATCGGCAATCGGACGATTTGCCACGCCGGAGTCCATTGCCGCCTTCGCCACGGCTGGGGCGATCTTGACGATCAGGCGCGGATCGAACGGTTTAGGAATGATGTATTCCGGGCCAAAGCTCAAATCCTGGTCGCCGTAGGCAGAGGCCACCACTTCGCTTTGTTCCGCGTGGGCCAGTTCCGCAATCGCGTGTACCGCCGCCAGCTTCATCTCTTCGTTGATTGCCGTCGCGCCCACATCCAGCGCGCCGCGGAAGATGAACGGGAAGCACAGCACGTTGTTCACCTGGTTCGGATAGTCTGAGCGACCGGTGCAGATAATCGCATCCGGGCGCACTTCTTTTGCCAACGGCGGCAGAATTTCCGGCTCCGGGTTGGCAAGAGCCAAGATCATTGGCGCGCGCGCCATCTTCTTGACCATCTCCTGAGTCAGCACTTTCGGGCCAGAGCAGCCGAGGAAGATGTCGGAATTGGCAATTACATCGTCCAGTGTACGTTTGCCATCATCTTTCACCGCATACGCCGCTTTGGTTTCAGCCATGTTCGGCTCGCGGCCTTCGTAGATCACGCCCTTGGAGTCGCAGACCACGATGTTGTGTTTCTGCATTCCCAGCGCTACCAGCAGGTTCATACAGGCAATGGCGGCGGCACCCGCGCCGGAAACGACCATGCGCACGTCGGAGATATTCTTCTCTACCACGCGCAGGCCGTTGAGGATTGCTGCAGTGCTGATGATTGCGGTACCGTGCTGATCGTCGTGGAACACCGGAATGTTCATCCGTTCACGCAGCTTTTGCTCAATGTAGAAGCACTCCGGCGCTTTAATGTCTTCTAGGTTAATCCCGCCGAAAGTCGGTTCCAGTGCGGCAACCACATCAATAAATTTATCAGGATTGAGCTCATCCACTTCGATATCGAAAACGTCAATACCGGCGAATTTCTTGAACAAAACGCCCTTGCCTTCCATGACCGGTTTACCGGCCAGTGCGCCGATATTACCGAGACCCAGTACGGCAGTACCGTTTGATACCACCGCCACGAGGTTGCCACGCGCCGTATATTTATACGCCGCTAGCGGATCTTTTTCGATTTCCAAACACGGCGCGGCCACGCCCGGCGAGTAAGCCAATGCAAGGTCGCGCTGGGTCGCCAGCGGCTTGGTTGGCACTACCTGAATTTTTCCTGGAATGGGGAATTCATGAAAATCGAGGGCACTTTGTTTTAATTGGTCGTCCATTTAGGGTTCCTTTCACGTATCGAACTAAAAAGGTGAAGCGCAGTGACGTTCCTGATGCACTCCAAAAGCAAGCGCCTAGTATCGCCTTTGACCGCCTAGTAAACTTTGAAGGCCGCCATACTCTTGCGAACACACCATATTTTGTTATTTATTTATTATTTGCATGTTATCAATTATCGATAGCAAGATCATGATTTCCAGATATGCTTTTTTGTTATGCCAGCCATAACCAAACTGACATAGCGTCAGTCTCTAGCCGGAAACCCACTGGGTAGCCCACGCATCTGCACCCTGCCAGCTATCACACTGCGGTTGCGCCGCGTAGCGCACCAGACGAAAACGCTGGCCGTCATAACGCCAGCGCGTCTGAACGCCGCAATCCCCTAAACCACGTCCTTTCTCCAGCGTAATGAGTTCTCGGCTTTTTTCGTTGAAGGTTAGGTTGACCAACTCGATATCACGCTCGTCTTTGTCAGTCGGTAAAAAAGGCAAACGTAGCCGTATCGGTGTGGTAACGAACGGTTGCTTACGCGACACCAGCCAGGCGCGGTAAATGGTGTTGTAAGCGCCAGACTCACAGCTGGTCATCATCAACGCTTTATCGTCAGTGAGCGCGGTGATCCACACCTCGCGGCGAAGTGGGTCCAGCGAGCATTGGTTATTGTTCATTCGCCAAGTACCGAAATCGAGCAGATCGTTATATTCGTCATGCCCCAGTGGCGTAGGTTGCGGATTCACCTTCGCCACTGATTTTAACGCCGGTGCTGGCGGCACGCTCATTGGCGGATCGTCGCCTTTGCGGATCCATGCGGTTTCATTGCCGACGCGCTTTTGCTGAGCATCGATAAACAGCAGCGCCGCCTTCAGCCCCTGAAGCGACATGACCTGCACGCCTTTCACCAACGTAATAGCGCTCGCGTCCTGAATCTGCTGTAAGAAAGCATCAATCGTCGCCCCATCGCTGGTGGTTAACAGCTTCGGCTGAATTTTCCAGTGCTCACCATTTAGCTTTAGCGGTTTGTCATCCAGCAGTAAACGCGGCTCAATGGCCGGCGCCGCTGCCACTGGATTCACCAAACCGCCCAGCTCGATACGCAACTGGGCTTCGGTGCGCGCACCCGCGCTACGGCTTAGCGTCATCACCAAACCGTGATGCAACCCAACGTTGCGGGTCACGCAAAAGTTCTGGTTGTTGCAGGTGACTAACCAGTCGGAGAATAGCTGCTGCGCCGGGGCCGCCCACGTCAACGACGTCGGGAGCAACCCGATGCAGAAGAATAAAAGGAAAACGCGGTAACGCATGAACGGTACGACCCCAGAAGAAAAAAGCATCAACTTACCGGGGTATCTTCACGACCGAAACCATAATGCTCAATCGGATTTGTCGGATTGAGCATTATGCAGAGCTACGCCATAAGGCCAGAATGTTGCAGATATTGAAGCAAAATCACCGTCTTACCGTCGCAAATCTCACCGCTATGAATCATCGCTAGCGCTTGGCTAAACGGCAGCTCCAGCACCTCAATCGCCTCATCCTCAACGCCGCCTCCGGCATTTTCACGCAGGCTATCGTCATATTCGGCAATAAAGAAATGGACAATTTCCGTCACTCCGCCCGGCGACATGTACAGCTGGAAGACCTTGCGAACATTTCTGACCTGATAGCCGGTCTCTTCAATCGCCTCTTTACGGATGCAATCCTCCGGCTCATCGTCATCTAACAGCCCGGCGCAGGTTTCAATAAGCATCCCGTCGGCGTTGCCGTTCACCCAAGTCGCAATGCGGAACTGCCGCACCAACACCACACTTTGTTTTTCACGGTTGTAGAGCAGTACGGTCGCACCGTTTCCCCGGTCATAGACTTCACGTTTATGCTGGACTATCTGGCCATCCCGTTGGCTTAAATCGTAGGTAATATTGCGCAGGACAAAGTAGTTTTCAGAGAGGATTTTATTTTTGATAACGCTGATGTTAAGGGACATGCTGGCTCCACTGCGATAATACGTATTGAGCATATTACGCCGTGGAGCCCTGCTAGCGTCAATGCGCGCGGGTAATTTTAACCTCCAGCCAATCGAGGATCCCCTGCGCGGCGTGGCGGCCTTCGGCCATCGCGGTCACCACCAAATCTGCACCACGGACCGCATCGCCACCGGCGAAGATTTTCGGGTTGCTGGTCTGATAGCGGTAGCGAGAATTAACATCAGCGCGAATGCGTCCCCAATCGTCAACCTCAACGCCTTCAGCATTGAGCCACGGCATTCCGTGCGGATGGAAACCAAAGGCCATGACCACCGCGTCGGCGGGCATCACGAATTCACTACCGGGGATCGGTGTTGGCCGACGACGCCCGTTGCTGTCCGGTTCCCCAAGCTGAGTGCGCAGGAAACGAATACCGCTCACCTGCCCCTGAGGATTCAGCTCAAGCGTTACCGGCTGGACGTTAAATTCAAATTCAGCGCCCTCTTCCTTGGCATTCTTCACCTCTTTTTTCGAGCCCGGCATGTTGGCTTCATCGCGACGGTAGGCGCAGGTCACTTTATCCGCACCGTGGCGCAGTGCAGTGCGCACGCAATCCATCGCCGTATCCCCGCCACCGAGCACAACAACGTTTAGCCCTTTGGTGTTGATATACGGCTCGCCGGGTATCTCATCGAGGCCCATCACATTTTTAGTATTGGCAATAAGGAACGGTAGCGCATCATAGACGCCTGGCGCATCTTCGTTTGGCAGATCGGCCTTCATCGAACGATAGGTGCCAACACCGACAAAGATGGCGTCGTACTCATCGAGCAGCGTGCTCAGCTTAATGTCTTTGCCAATCTCGCAGTTGAGCTCAAATTGAATGCCCATGCCGGTGAAAATCTCACGACGCCGCGCCATCAGCGATTTATCGAGCTTAAAGGAGGGAATACCGAAGGTCAGCAGGCCGCCAATTTCCGGGTGACGGTCAAACACCACCGGCGTTACGCCCTGACGAACCAAAATATCCGCACAGGCAAGACCCGCCGGTCCGGCACCGATAATTGCCACGCGCTTACCGCTGCTGATAACGTTGTCTATCGTCGGACGCCAGCCTTTAGCCAGCGCGCGATCGGAAATGTAGCGTTCAATGTTGCCGATGGTCACCGCGCCATGCTCGTCACGAATAGTACAGGCACCTTCGCAAAGCCGGTCCTGTGGGCACACTCGGCCGGTAATTTCTGGCAGCGGATTAGTTTGATGCGATAATTCCACCGCCGCATCGATATCTCCGGCATTAACGCGTTCAATCCATTGAGGAATGTGATTGTGTAGCGGGCAGGTCCACTCGCAAATACTGTGTTCACCGCAGGTCAGGCAGCGTGATGTCGCCTGTTTAGCCTGCTCTTCACGAAGCGGCAGATAGATTTCAGCAAAACCGGTCTTACGCGACGCCAGATCCAGCTTGTCAGCTTCACCGCGTGGAGCCGTTTCAGCCATCTGCTGCACTTTACTGCGTACCGTCTGCGAGGCTATCGCTCGCGTATCGCTATGCCACGGCTGCGCTTCACGGCACGCCGTTTGCAGACGACGCGCGCTGGCAACATTGTTGAGCTGCTGTTCGGTCATTAATTGCAGCGCATCGGCGGGACAGTTCTCCACGCAGGCCGGTCCCGCCGGGCGCTCATGGCACAGATCGCACTTATGAGCACTGGCTTTAACCCGCCCATCTTTCGCGGGAGTCAGCACTATTTGCATGGTGCCGAATGGGCAGGCCACCACGCAGGATTTGCAGCCGATGCACTTGGCCTGATCGACTAAAATGGCATTGTCTGCATGACGAATGGCCCCATTTGGGCAGCTACGCGCACAGGGCGCATCTTCACAATGGTGGCAGGTTGCTGCTCCGCGCTGGTGGTTCATTTTCACCACCGTGATCCGCGGAACGAACTGGGAGACGTTAAGGACATGCTGTTCTTCGTTATGCGACATTACACAGGCAACTTCACATGCCTTGCATCCAATGCATTTTTGGCTATCTACCCGAATAAAACGGTTCATGTATTCTCAGCCTATGGTGATATAACCTTATTTTTATAAGTCCTACTTATTAGCTGAGTCATCCCGGTGCAGGCAATGTCCATTTGTCCAGAAATGACGACTATTTGTCAGTATGATGTGGCAGATCAATAAATTTCAGCTTCAATGAAACTACGTTTCAGGCGTCTAGTGAAAGTAGCGTAAGGATGTGCAAACCGTTTCGGCAAAGCGGCATGATAATTTACATGATCTCCTTTTTTTCTCCACGATTGCTGGAAGCCTTACGGCTACAGTACTGGTCACAATCCAGTACATAAAAATGAACAACACGAGGTTTGGAGCCTGATGGCGAATTTCTTTATCGATCGCCCCATTTTTGCTTGGGTGCTGGCTATCCTTTTGTGCCTAACCGGTGCGCTAGCGATTTTTTCATTACCCGTTGAGCAATACCCTGACCTCGCGCCACCGAACGTTCGCGTCACCGCCAACTACCCCGGCGCATCGGCACAAACGCTGGAAAACACCGTTACCCAGGTTATCGAACAGAACATGACCGGCATCGATAACCTGATGTACATGTCGTCTCAAAGCAGTGCCACCGGCCAGGCCAGCATTACCCTGAGCTTTGTTGCCGGTACCGATCCGGATGAAGCCGTACAGCAGGTGCAAAACCAGCTGCAAACCGCCATGAACAAACTCCCACAGGCGGTACAAACGCAGGGTGTCACGGTGCGTAAAACCGGCGATACCAACATTCTGACCATCGCATTTGTTTCTACCGATGGCAGTATGGATAAGCAAGATATCTCAGATTATGTCGCCAGTAACATTCAGGACCCGCTCAGCCGCGTTGACGGCGTGGGCGATATCGACGCCTATGGTTCCCAGTACTCCATGCGAATCTGGCTCGATCCGGAAAAACTCAATAGCTTCCAGCTCACCGCTGATGATGTCACCAGTGCCATCAAATCGCAGAACGCACAAATCGCCGTCGGCCAGCTTGGCGGCACGCCTTCGGTCGATAAGCAGGCGCTGAACGCTACCATCAACGCCCAGTCCTTGTTGCAAACCCCGCAGCAGTTTCGCGACATCACTTTGCGGGTAAATCAGGACGGTTCTCTGGTGACGCTAGGTGACGTCGCCAGCGTCGAAATGGGGGCAGAAAAATATGATTATCTCAGCCGCTATAACCGTAATCAGGCGTCGGGTCTTGGTATTAAGCTGGCCTCCGGCGCCAACGAAATGGCCACCGCCGAGCGCGTGATCCAGCGTCTGGATGAACTCAAACAGTACTTCCCGCACGGGCTGGAATATAAAGTAGCCTACGAGACCACCTCTTTCGTAAAGGCATCGATTAAGGACGTGGTAAAAACGCTGCTGGAAGCCGTGCTGCTAGTGTTCCTAGTGATGTACCTGTTCTTGCAAAACTTCCGTGCCACGCTTATCCCGACCATCGCCGTACCGGTGGTTCTGCTGGGGACATTCTCGGTTCTCTACGCTTTCGGCTACAGCATTAACACCCTAACGATGTTCGCCATGGTGCTCGCCATCGGGCTGTTGGTGGATGACGCCATCGTGGTGGTAGAGAACGTCGAACGAATAATGAGTGAAGAGGGGCTGACGCCGAGGCAGGCCACACGTAAATCGATGGGGCAAATCCAAGGGGCGCTGGTTGGCATCGCCATGGTGCTGTCGGCAGTGTTTATCCCGATGGCCTTCTTTGGCGGCACCACCGGGGCAATTTACCGTCAGTTCTCGATAACTATCGTGTCGGCGATGGTGCTCTCGGTGCTGGTGGCGATGATTCTGACGCCTGCGCTATGCGCGACGCTCCTAAAGCCTATCCATAAAGGAGAAGTGCACGGCACTAAGGGTTTCTTCGGCTGGTTTAACCGTAAGTTTGACGCCAGCTCCCGTCGTTATGAATCCGGCGTAGCAAAAATACTCCAGCGCAGCGTCCGCTGGATGCTGATTTACGTGCTGCTGCTTGGCGGTATGGTGTTCTTATTCCTGCGTCTGCCTTCTTCATTCCTGCCGTTGGAAGACCGAGGAATGTTCACAACTTCCGTTCAATTGCCCAGCGGCGCAACCCAGCAGCAGACGCTGAAAGTGGTAGAAAAAGTTGAAGACTATTTCTTCAAAAATGAAAAGGACAACATCACTTCAATCTTCGCGACTATCGGCTCTGGCCCCGGTGGTAACGGTCAAAACGTTGCGCGCATGTTCGTGCGCTTAAAAGACTGGGACGAGCGAGACAGCACCACCGGCACCTCATTCGCCATTATCGAACGCGCCACCAAAGCGCTGAACAAGATTAAAGAAGCGCGCGTCTTTGCCAGCAGCCCACCGGCGATAAGCGGTTTGGGCAGCTCTGCCGGGTTTGATATGGAACTGCAGGATCACGCCGGTGCCGGACACGATGCGCTAATGGCTGCGCGCGATCGTCTGCTGGAGCTGGCGGGTAACGATCCGCAGTTGACCCGCGTGCGTCACAACGGCCTCGATGATAGCCCGCAGCTTCAGGTCGACATCGACCAACGCAAGGCACAGGCATTAGGGGTCGCGATTGACGATATCAACAATACGCTGCAAACCGCCTGGGGCTCGAGCTACGTTAACGACTTTATGGATCGTGGCCGCGTGAAGAAAGTGTATGTTCAAGCAGCTGCCAAATACCGCATGCTGCCAGACGACATTAACAAGTGGTATGTGCGCAATAACGCCGGCCTGATGGTGCCGTTCTCGGCCTTTGCCACTTCGCGCTGGGAAACCGGTTCACCGCGACTGGAACGCTACAACGGCTACTCGGCGGTGGAAATTATCGGGGAAGCTGCGCCCGGAGTCAGCACCGGTACGGCGATGGACGTGATGCAGAATCTGGTGAAACAGTTGCCTACCGGCTTCGGTCTGGAGTGGACAGCAATGTCTTATCAAGAGCGGCTTTCCGGTGCGCAAGCCCCTGCCCTGTACGCCATTTCACTGTTGGTGGTGTTCCTGTGCTTGGCGGCGCTGTATGAAAGCTGGTCGGTGCCATTCTCGGTGATGCTGGTGGTACCGCTCGGGGTTATCGGCGCGCTGCTAGCGACATGGATGCGTGGTCTCGAGAACGATGTTTACTTCCAGGTTGGGCTGCTGACGGTTATCGGGCTATCGGCGAAAAACGCCATTCTGATCGTCGAGTTTGCCAACGAACGAAACCAGCAGGGTGAAGATCTGATGTCGGCAACACTGGAAGCCTGCCGTCAGCGACTGCGCCCTATTCTGATGACCTCACTGGCCTTTATTTTCGGTGTGCTGCCAATGGCGCTCACGACCGGCGCGGGCTCTGGCGGCCAGCATGCGGTAGGTACCGGCGTGGTTGGCGGGATGGTATCGGCAACCGTGCTGGCGATTTTCTTCGTACCGCTGTTCTTCGTACTGGTACGCAGACGGTTCCCGTTAAAAGAGAAGCCAGAGTAAGAAACAGAAAAGGCGACATTAATATGTCGCCTTTTTTACTTTGAAATGTGACCCGATTACTCTGTACGACAACACACCATCATGGTTATTGAAAGAACACAGCGCTTCACTCACATTGCTGAAAATTATTTACGAAGCATCACTTCAATAAAGTCTTTCCAGTTCCCTAGTTCACGTTCAATCATAACTACCTCTCTTATTATTATGCGTATTTTACGTACGATTGTATGACCTGTGAATACGGTTTATCCAATTACTTTGATTGCCGCTGCCAACATATCTTTACTGCATGTGCTCACTATGGTCCGGAACTTTGACATTTAATGTGACCTACAGCAACATTCTGAAATAGTTATCATGGTGTGAATTATATGATAATGATTTTAAGTAAGGCAATACGAAAACACTACGACTTAAGTTGTATTTAGCATGTTAAACTGATTGAATTTTAACCGTTTTATATAACCAAAATTAAAACGGGCGACGCCTAGAATAACGTGTATATTCAAATCCCCTAAAACCTGATGATATAAAGGTGGAACATGACAATCCTCTATGGAATAAAGAACTGCGACACAATTAAAAAAGCCCGTCGTTGGCTGGACGACCACCAGGTTGAATATCGTTTTCATGACTACCGCGTTGATGGGCTAACACCTGACCTGCTGGCAACCTTTATCGCCGAGCTTGGCTGGGAAGCCTTGCTGAATACCCGTGGCACGACGTGGCGCAAGCTTGATGAAAACGTGCGCGCCTCGGTAAACAACGCCGAAGCTGCCGCCGCGCTGATGCTCGAAATGCCCGCTATCATTAAACGCCCATTGCTCTGCGCGCCGGCACAGCCTATGCTGCTGGGTTTTAGCGACGCCAGTTACGGCCAGTGGCTCGCGCAGACGCGCTAACGCCGTTGCCCTGTATTACTTTTTGCAGAAAACGAAAATAACGAGGTCTAGTTATGTCTTGCCCAGTCATTGAGCTGGCTCAGCAGCTTATTCGCCGCCCTTCTCTTAGCCCAGACGATGCGGGATGCCAGGCGTTAATGATCGAGCGCCTGCGTGCGATTGGATTTACCGTTGAACCCATGGATTTTGGTGATACCCAAAATTTCTGGGCATGGCGTGGCAAAGGGGAAACCCTGGCGTTTGCAGGCCACACCGACGTGGTGCCTACAGGTGATGCTGACCGCTGGATAAACCCGCCGTTTGAGCCCACTATTCGTGACGGCATGCTGTTTGGCCGCGGTGCGGCTGACATGAAAGGCTCCCTCGCCGCGATGGTTATCGCCGCAGAGCGTTTTGTCGCCCAGCATCCCAACCACAAAGGTCGTCTAGCATTCCTGATAACCTCCGATGAAGAGGCCAGCGCAACCCATGGCACGGTGAAAGTGGTGGAAGCGCTAATGGCACGCAAAGAGCGTCTGGACTACTGTCTGGTGGGTGAACCCTCCAGTACCGAAGTGGTGGGTGACGTTGTCAAGAATGGTCGTCGCGGTTCCATGACCTGCAACCTGACCATTCACGGCGTGCAGGGCCACGTGGCTTACCCGCATCTGGCGGATAACCCAGTTCACCGCGCGGCGCCATGGATGAATGAGTTGGTGTCAATCGAGTGGGATCAGGGTAACGAATTCTTCCCGCCGACCAGCATGCAGATAGCGAACATTAAAGCGGGCACCGGCAGTAACAACGTGATCCCAGGCGATCTGTTTGTGCAGTTCAACTTCCGCTTTAGCACCGAGCTTACAGATGAGATGATCAAGGCGCGCGTCGTTGCGCTGCTGGAACAATATCAGCTGCGCTATACCATCGACTGGTGGATCTCCGGGCAGCCGTTCCTGACCGCACGGGGCAAACTGGTTGATGCAGTGGTAAACGCCATCGCACACTATAATGAAATTGAACCGCAGCTGCTGACCACTGGCGGAACATCCGACGGGCGCTTTATTGCCCAGATGGGCGCCCAGGTGGTGGAATTGGGTCCGGTGAACGCCACCATTCATAAAATAAATGAGTGCGTTAACGCCGCCGATCTGCAAATGCTAGCGCGGATGTATCAACGGATAATGGAACAACTTGTCGCCTGAGGGCGCAACGGTAAGTAAGAGGTAACACGCATGGATTGGCTGACAAAATACTGGTGGATTCTGGTTCTGGTGTTTCTGGTTGGAGTGATGATCAACGTAATTAAAGATCTTAATCGCGTCGATCATAAAAAATTCCTCGCCAATAAACCCGACCTGCCGCCGCATCGTGACTGCAACGACAAGTGGGACGATGACGACGATTGGCCGAACAAAGATCAACCTAAAAAATAGAAAGCGGTTGACCTTAGCGGCACTGCGCTCGACTGGCCTACTGATGTAGGCCTGATAAGCGCAGCGCCATAAGGCAAAAATGCGGTTGGCTGCCGGATGGCGACTTTGACTTATCCGGCCTACCGTTTACATCATCTCAATCACATCATCGTCTTTCGGCGTTCCGCCGCTTAACGCTTCATCAAAATAGTGCTTCGGCACGGTATAGCGCAGATTATCCAACGCAAACTGCATACTGCGATCGTCGATGGCATGACCTAAATCCTCAACGATATCCAGCGTCACATCGCCGCCAGCAGCCAACAGTGCTTCCTGTCCCTTCACCGCCCATGCCAGATCGATAACCCTGTCTTCGCCACCATGGATCAGGTGAACGGTCGTCGCCGAGCTCACTTTCTGCGGCATGGTGGCAAAACGACCATTGAAGGCTATCACTCGTGAAGCAAGACCTGGCTCGGCCTTCAGGCTTTCAAGTGACATAATCGCCCCCTGCGAGAAGCCGATCAGTGCCGTTGCCTGCGGGCCTACGCCACTGTGTTTTTGCCAGTAACGCACCGTATCGATAAACGTCGGCATGATGGCATCAATACGCGCCTGACGGTTTTCTTCCGTCACCCCTTGCACAGAGAACCATTGACGGCCCGGTGCGGGTCCGCACGGCTCAACGCCGCCAACGCTAACGATTAACGCATCCGGGAACAGCGGCGCAAACCAGCTGCCGATTTGTCCCATTGCCACCGGATTATCGCCCACGCCATGAAACAACAGCAGCAGCTGTTGAGCGGGCTTCGCGGGGCTTTGAACAACAAAATGATCGTGTGTCATGGCTGTCTCCTTGGTTTTGTCGGTCAGTTTACGCCGCACCAAAATAATGACCATGCCATTTAACTGAATGAGTCAGTTAAAAAAATTGCAGTTGTTGAATCCGTTCCATGAGCTGATTTGTACGATAGCCATCCAGCGCGTACATCGCCTGTTTTGCTTCGTCACGCAGCCGTATCAGCAGAGACTTGCGTCCATTGATGCGCAGGCGCGCGTTGAGTTCACTTTCCTCTTCACCGTTCAAACGACCGCGAAGCGCGGGAAGGGGTAACGCTACCTGTTCGACAAGCAGATTCAGGCTTGCCAGCGTCGCCAGCAGCGGGCGATGTGCGAAGGCAAAAGCGGCCAAATCCCACCAGTCATCATCAGTAAGAATAGCTTGCGCGATTTCGGGGAGTGCCATTTTTTCATCGACCCAGTGCTGAAGCCAACGCCATTCCCGACACAGGCGAGTGTGTTCGCGCTGCATCAACGCCTCCCCTGCTGCCGTCAGCGGCCGCAGCGCCATCGCGGCATAACAACCGCTACTCGCTTCACGCTGAGTTCCAATACGCACCAGCATGAAGCCACAGCGCTGCCAGAAGCGCCAAAGTTCGTGGGTATAGCCAAAGCTGACCGACAGATAATCACAGTCGGCGGCATCTTCCCATGCCCGAGTCACCAGTTGTTGACCAATACCTTCACGCTGGCGAAGCGGATGCACCGCAATGCGGCTGATGCGCCGCCCAACAAGCGTAGCGGCGAACCGACTGCCACCGTGCGCTGCCAGCGACTGCGCCACAAGATTACCTCTGGGACGGCGGAAACCGGCCCACACGGCTTGGCTTAATTCAGGCGTTAACCCGCCCTCTTCTACCAGCCACAATGCACCAGCAGGTCCACTGACGCTCTGCGCCGTCAGGAAATGTTGCCCTGGCGCATCCATCATTCGGCGCAGATCGACAGGCGAAGTGCGGTAGTGAGCCCCAGAAAGCAGTTGATAGAGCGCGCTAGGCAGTGCGGGTTTTGTTCGCCAAGCTGATTGCGCCACGGGCAGCAACGTCAGCTCACCGTACGGATGCGTGGTAAATGCGTCATCATGGAAGATGAGCGCATCGTTAACGAATGCTTCAAGCGGACAGCCTGACGCCCAGCGAATAGGCTGCGCGAGGCTATATGCTTCGCGCTGCGGAAATTCAGCGCAAAATTTAAGTAAAAAACCCCGGCCGGTGCCTTCATAACCCTGTACCGTGGTGGTCAACAGCGTGTGAGGGAAACGGGAAATCAATTTTTTCAGCAGCGGCGCAGGAATCGCCGCCGCTTCATCCACCACCAGCCACTCGGCTGCTGCATCAGAAGCCAAAAGCGCGTCGGGCGCCATAAAGCGAAAACGCTCGCCGGCAAACGCGGCAATCACATCGGTCGATGCGCGCGTAGGCGCGGTGACAATCGCCTCGCCGCACAGCCGCTGAATGTGCATTCCCGCCAGCGCCGACTTCCCTCTTCCTCGCTCGGCGGTCACCACACAAACCTTTGCTGAAGTGCCAGACAATGCCGTCAGAATAGCCTGCTGCTCGTGCTCAGGCTGGCCATTTGCTCGCTGCCAGTCGGGACGAAAAACGTCGGTGAGCGGCGGCATCGGCTGCCCTTGTCGCCAGACAAGCGTCTGCGGGCTGGCAGCAAGGGTTCGACCAAAGTGGTCAACAAAGTGCGGGGTGGCGATAGGTTCCGGCGCATCGCTCCAGCGTAGAGAATCGGCATCCGCATGCTGGCGCCATCTCGTCCACTCCGGCACCAGCAGGATTAACCAGCTTCCGGCACAAAGCGTGCCGGCCAGCGCGGCGAAAGCCGAAACATCAAAACCATCGCGAGCATCAAAAACGGCATGCTGAAACTCACGTCCTAGCAGCGTTTTCAGTTTAGAAGGGAGACAAAAAGGTTCATCGACGGGCTGAGAGCCAACCCATAAAACATCGGTGTTCAAAGCATGGCGGAACGCAACGGCTTGTCGTTCACACCATGCGGCTTCACCACTCACAACCAGCAGGCGGCGAATACCCGCCTGTGCCATTCGCGCGGCCTGCGCGAGCAGTTCATCCATGACGTCTGGTATCCGTTTAGAGTGATTTACTGAAGGTATTGCATTGACCCGGGTCACCGCTATCAAAGCCGCGTTTCAGCCAAGTGTAGCGCTGTTGGGAGGTCCCGTGGGTAAAGCTGTCCGGAACAACGCGCCCCTGGCTTTGCTGCTGGAGACGGTCATCACCAATCGCTTCGGCAGCGTTCAGCGCCTCTTCCAGATCGCCCGCTTCGAGGATGCCCTGTTTTTGCATATTGTGGCCCCAGACCCCAGCAAAGCAGTCGGCCTGCAGTTCCATGCGCACCGACAGGCGGTTAACTTCCGCTTCGGAAGCGTTCTGCTGCATCTGGCGAACCTTCGGTTCAATGCCCAGAAGTTTCTGCACATGGTGGCCGACTTCATGAGCAATCACGTAGCCCTGAGCAAAATCACCGCCTGCGCCGAGCTTACTTTTCATGTCATCGTAGAAAGAGAGGTCGATATAGACCGTGGTATCAGTCGGGCAGTAGAAAGGTCCCATGACGGATTGCCCAGTGCCACAGCCGGTACGGGTCGCGCCACGGTACATTACCAGACGCGGTGGCTGGTAGGTTTTGCCCATTTCTTTGAACTGTTGTGCCCAGGTGTCTTCGGTCGTCGCAAGGATCACCGAGGTAAACTTGGCGGCTTCATCATCGTTGGGGTTACTGACGCGCTGCTGGGAAGATTGCTGCTGGCCTATCGGCTGGCCGGTCATTAGGCCGGTTAAATCGACGCCATAATATCCCGCTACCACCACGACAATCAGCAAAATGATGCCACCTTTGCCGCTAGGAATGCGAAAGCCTGGGCCACGCCCCATTCCCGGAGCATCGGAACTGTTCCGCCGGTCTTCTACATTGTCGCTTTCACGACGCCCTTGCCAACGCATAACTACCTCGGTTTATCTTATCAATATACTGATATGATCGTAGGCGGTTACGGGCGGGATTACCACTGAAAATGTCTTGAGGGGAATACCGGCGATGAGGATGCAGGCCTGATAAGCGCAGCGCCATCAGGCAAGCAACGCGCACCTTGCCGGATGGCGGCGTAAACGCCTTATCCGGCCTACGCGCAGGGCGAGGCCGGGGAGTGCATCTAGTCCAGCTTGACGCCTAAGCGATGCGCCACTTCTTCGTACGCTTCAATCAGGCCACCCAAGCTTTGACGGAAACGGTCTTTGTCCATCTTGTCCATGGTCTTTTTATCCCACAGGCGGCTACCGTCTGGAGAGAACTCATCGCCCAGCACCACTTCACCTTTGAACAAGCCAAATTCCAGTTTGAAGTCGACCAGAATAAGCCCGGCGTCATCAAACAGTTTTTTCAGTACGTCATTGGCTTTAAAAGTCAGTTCCTGCATGCGCGCCAGATTCTCTTTGCTCACCCAGCCAAAGGTTTCACAGTAGGATTCGTTGACCATCGGGTCGTGCATGGCGTCGTTTTTCAAGAACAGGTCGAACAGCGGTGGATTCAGCTCGATGCCTTCTTCAATCCCTAAACGTTTCACCAGGGAACCGGCTGCGCGGTTACGTACCACACACTCTACCGGCACCATATCCAGTTTTTTCACCAGACATTCGGTATCGGACAACAGCGCTTCCATTTGAGTCGGAATACCGGCATCTGCCAGCTTGCTCATAATGAAATGGTTGAACTTGTTGTTCACCATGCCTTTACGGTCAAACTGTTCAATACGAGCACCATCTCCTGCTGACGTATCGTTACGGAATTCGAGTACCAACAGATCCGGGTTTTCGGTGCTGTATACGGTTTTCGCTTTACCACGATACAACTCAGCTAGCTTTTGCATCTTTGTCACTCCAGTGATGATTTAAAGATAAATATTGTGCTTTTCTGCTGACGCACACGTTTGCGTCACTATACAGAAAAAAGGGCTGGATTGCTCCAGCCCTGATAAATTACTTGGTAAATGCTGCCTGGAATGCGGCTACCAGGGCGTCATTTTGCGACTGCGTCAGCGTATGGCCTTTCGGATCGATGAACTGCAGGCTACTACGGTTGTCCAGGTCGCCGACCTGAAGTTTGTAGTCGCCGGACACCAGACCCGGGTCACTTGCGCCGAGGTCACGCCAGCGGCTGTCGGACAGCGGCTTATAGGTGACGGCAACGCTACCCTTCGAACGGGTGCTGTCGGTCACTTTCATGCCCACTTTTTCAAGCGTCGCTGGCAGACGATCCCACACCTGGTTAAACGGTGCACGCACCACCAGCATTGGCAGACCGGTATCATCAGATGCGCTCTGAACGTCGTAAGTCACGCCCGCAGTGCCGCGTGAAGCGTTCGCTGCGTCGGTCGCATTCTTATCCAGACCCGCGGAGATAACGTTCAGCATTTCAGCGCTGTAGCGCTGCAAGGACGCACGATCGGCAACCGCTTTGCCAGCCTGTTCTAGGTTGACCAGCTTCACCATCACCGCCTGCTGATAACCCTGCGGCTGCACGGAGATTTGATAACGACCACGGTACTGCTGATCTTCATCAAGACGGTTCCAGTCAACCCAGTCCGTGGTCAGCGTTTGGCTTGCATCATCACGCTTGGTAATGGTGTAGTTTTTCGCCTGAACGATGCTAACAACCTGTGGCCACAGAGAACCGCTGCGGCTATTTTCAACCAGCAGCATAGCCGTATCGCCAGTAAACTGGGTACGCGCACCGGAGACCAGCGCCAGCGCCTGAGCCGGAGGACGAATATCCAGCGCTTTACCTACGGCGCCACTGCCGTTAGCGACCGGGATGTTATAGTCGCCATTTTCAATCGGCAGGATCATCCCCGCAGGGGCGTGAAGTTCACCTAACGGTGTTGCGTCCAAGTAGGATTCATCACCGCTCACCTGGCGCTTATAGCGCGAGTCGGAACTACAGGCTGCGAGCAGTAGAACCAACGAAACACCCGCGACCTTCGCCAGGCGCGACTTCTGTACTGAGTAAGCCATCAAATCTCCCTAACCTCTACAGCAAACCGGCATGCTTCAATGCGGATGCCACTACATCACGACCGTGGTCAGTGATTGGCGTCATCGGCAAGCGCATGGTATCGGTCGCCACAAGTCCCAATTCCTTACATGCCCATTTAACCGGGATAGGATTGGGTTCGACAAATAATTTATTGTGTAGCGGCATCAAACGCTGGTTGATGATACGCGCCTGTTCAAACTGACCAGTTGCCGCCAGTTTGCACATTTCAGCCATATCACGTGCAGCAACGTTTGCCGTTACCGAAATAACGCCATGCCCGCCCAGCTGCATGAAGTCCAGCCCGGAGGCATCATCACCGCTAAGCAGAATGAAATCGTCTGAAACCAGCTCTTTGATCTGGTGAACACGACTTAAGTTCCCCGTGGCTTCCTTAATTGCGATAATATTTTTGACTTTCGCAAGGCGACCTACGGTTTCCGGCAGCATATCGCAGCCGGTACGCGACGGCACATTATACAGGATTTGCGGCAGGTCAGTATGTTCGGCAATCGCTTTGAAGTGCTGGAACAAACCTTCCTGAGTCGGACGGTTGTAATACGGGGTGACCGTCAGGCAGCCGACAACGCCGGAATCGTTAAAACGCTGGGTCAGGCTAATCGCCTCTGCGGTTGCATTTGCCCCCGTTCCGGCA
Organism: Kluyvera sp. STS39-E; assembly: GCF_040932435.1. Lineage (NCBI taxonomy): Bacteria > Pseudomonadati > Pseudomonadota > Gammaproteobacteria > Enterobacterales > Enterobacteriaceae > Kluyvera > Kluyvera sp. STS39-E. Next base: position 453,099 of record NZ_JBFQGA010000004.1, read on the forward strand.
ATGACGGGAATGCGGCCATCGGCCAGTTCCAGTGTGGTCATCACCACGTCGCCATGCTCGTCGTGGCTGAGCGTTGCGGACTCGCCGGTAGTCCCTACCGACACGATCGCCGAGGTTCCGTTGGCGACATGGTAATCAATCAGTTTTTTCAGGCTTGAACGGTCGACATTACCTTTTTCATCCATCGGCGTGACAAGCGCTACAATACTTCCCGTGAACATGGGCCATCCTCTGTGCTGACGTGCGGACATGAGTCTCAATGGTACGTTTGGTCCTGTAATAAAAGCAATAGACTGAAGCCCTTCAGAATGTTGTATGCCGGTTTTTTTTATGCTTTCCTAGGGTATACCGCACCTTTTTAAAGGAAGAACAGGTTTGACAGCCTCATTACAACACTATCTGGTCATTACAGCCCTGGGCGCGGATCGCTCTGGCATCGTCAATACGATCACTCGTCACGTCAGCAGCTGTGGCTGCAACATTGAAGACAGTCGTTTGGCTATGCTGGGAGACGAGTTCACTTTTATTATGCTGCTTTCCGGCACCTGGAACGCGATAACCTTGATTGAATCGACCCTACCGCTAAAAGGCGCCGAGCTGGATCTGCTGATTGTGATGAAGCGAACTACCGCTCGCCCTCGCCCAGCGATGCCTGCCACCGTGTGGGTTCAGGTCGAGGTTCCCGATTCACCGCATATCATTGAGCGTTTTACCGCGCTATTCGATAGCTGGGAGATGAATATCGCCGAGCTGGTTTCACGTACTCAACCCGCCACCGAAGCACAGGCCGCGCAGCTGTTTATTCAAATCACCGCGCATAGCCCAGCTACGCAAAATGCATCAAATGTTGAGCAAGCCTTCAAAGCACTCTGTACAGAATTGAAAGCGCAAGGCAGTATAAACGTTGTCAATTATTCACAGTATGATGAACAGGATGGAGCTTTGTAATGAACCCACTGAAAGCCGGTGATATCGCACCGAAATTTAGTTTGCCCGATCAAGACGGCGAGCAAGTAAATTTGACCGACTTCCAGGGACAACGTGTTCTGGTCTATTTCTACCCGAAAGCGATGACTCCTGGCTGCACCGTGCAGGCCTGTGGCCTTCGCGACAACATGGATGAACTGAAAAAAGCGGGGGTTGAAGTGCTGGGTATCAGTACGGATAAACCAGAAAAACTGTCCCGTTTCGCGGAAAAAGAGCTGCTTAATTTCACGCTGCTTTCTGATGAGGACCATCAGGTCTGCGAACAGTTTGGTATCTGGGGTGAAAAAACCTTTATGGGTAAAACCTATGATGGCATTCACCGTATCAGCTTCCTTGTCGATGCTGATGGCAAAGTTGAACATGTGTTTGATGACTTCAAAACCAGTAATCACCACGACATCGTGCTGGCTTGGTTACAGGCTAACGCCTAACCCCTTCGTGTAACCCGGCAAAGCTTAGCGACGCCGGGTTTTTTGTAGGCCTGATAAGTGTCACACCATCAGGCTCACCGGATAACGGCACAAACGCCTTATCCGGCCTACAGTCATGTTGTCTCTTCGTCATCCACGGCCAGTCCATCCGGCCAGGCGTGCACCACCGCTTTAATGAGCGTTGCCAGCGGAATCGCAAAGAACACGCCCCAGAAGCCCCACAACCCACCAAAAATCACCACTGACAGAATGATCACCAGCGGATGCAGATTGACCGCTTCGGAGAACAGCACCGGCACCAAAAGATTGCCATCCAGCCCCTGAATAATCAGATACACCGCAAACAGGCTCCAGAACTCCGTGCCGAGACCAAACTGGAACAGCGCCACGCAGACCACGGGAATGGTGACCACAAACGCGCCGATATAGGGGATTAACACCGACAGCCCGACCAGCACCGCCAGCAACAGCGAGTAGTTCAGGCCAAACATCAGGAAGCCCAGCCAAGTAGCCACCCCGACCACCACCATTTCCAGCACTTTGCCACGAATATAGTTGGTAATCTGCTGGTTCATCTCTTTCCACACCTGCCCTGCCAGACCGCGGTTACGCGGCAACACGCGACGGACTGCGTTGAGCATCTGCTCTTTATCTTTGACGAGGAAAAAGACCATCAGCGGCACCAGCACCAGATAGACCGCCAGCGTCAGCAGCCCCACCAGCGAGGCGACGGAATACTTCACCACCGAGTCGCCCATTGTCAGCATTCGGGTGCGCATGTTCTCAGCCATCGCGTCGATAATCCCAGCATCCATCAGCGCCGGGTAGCGGCGTGGCAGGGTTGCGGCGAAGTCAGACAGTTTGTTGAGCATGCCCGGCATATCATGGATGAGATTAATGCCCTGCTGCCAAGCAATCGGCATCACCACGAAGGACATCAGCAGTAAAATGCCGACAAACAACACCAGCACCACGCTAGTTGCCCAGGTTCGTGACCAGCCCAGACGCTCCAGACGCACGGTCGGCCACTCCAGCAGGTATGCTAGAACCAACGCCACCAGCAGTGGGGCCAACAGGCCGCTGAAGAAAAACAGAATACAAAAACCGGCCAGCAAAATGACCAGCAGCGCTATCGCTTCCGGGTCGCTAAAACGGCGACGATACCACTGCATCAACATCTCAAGCATAACTCTAATTCCCTGAAGCTTTTTTTGCTTTCATACCGAACTCGAAGTGTATCGAAATGTCACAAAAAAGACTCCGCTTTTTATAATTATCCAACAATCTGGCAATTATCATTTTCAATACCTATGCAGATAGATACACTCGCAGAGCAGCCCTTTACGAAACGTAACGGTATGATGTTGGTCAAATCAGGCACACCCCACACTACAGGACAGAGGATATGTTCAAGCAGTTGAAAAAAACGCTGTTGGCATCCCTTATTGCGGCAGTATCGCTCGGTCAGATTGCTCCCGCATTTGCGGATTCAGAGGACAATTTGCCTGATATCGGTACGTCGGCAGGAAGCACGCTCTCCATTGGTCAGGAGATGCAGATGGGGGATTACTATGTTCGACAACTGCGCGGTAGCGCACCGCTGATTAACGACCCGCTGCTGGTTCAGTATATTAATTCGCTGGGTATGCGGCTGGTGTCGCACGCCTATTCCGTCCGTACCCCGTTCCATTTCTATCTGATCAATAACGACGATATTAACGCCTTTGCCTTCTTCGGCGGCAACGTGGTACTTCACTCGGCGCTGTTCCGCTATTCAGATACAGAAAGCCAGCTCGCCTCGGTCATGGCGCACGAAATTTCACACGTCACCCAACGACACCTGGCGCGCGCCATGGAAGACCAGAAGCGTAATGCCCCGCTGACGTGGGTCGGCGCACTCGGTTCTATCCTCTTAGCGATGGCCAGCCCGCAGGCCGGTATGGCGGCGCTAAGCGGCACCCTTGCCGGTACTCAGCAAGGCATCATCAGCTTTACTCGCCAAAACGAAGAAGAAGCCGACCGTATTGGTATCCAGGTTCTGCAGCGTTCGGGCTTCGATCCGCAGGCCATGCCGGCGTTTATGGAAAAACTGCTCGATCAATCGCGCTACTCGTCGCGCCCGCCGGAAATGCTGCTGACGCACCCCCTGCCGGAAAGCCGACTGTCAGATGCGCGAAACCGCGCCAACCAGATGCGTCCCGTCGTGGTGCAATCTTCTGCAGATTTCTACTTCGCCAAAGCGCGTACGCTTGGCATGTATAATTCTGGGAAAAATCAGCTCGGCAGCGATCTGCTCGACGGTTGGGCAAAAGGCAACGTTCGCGAGCAGCGCGCCGCTCAGTACGGCCGGGCGCTCCTCGCCATGGAAGCAAAAAACTACGCCGAGGCCAGTAAACAGCTACAACCGCTGCTGAGCGCCGACCCGCAGAACGCTTGGTATCTGGATCTGGCGACAGATATCGACCTGGGTCAGAATAAAACGGCAGAAGCCATCAGCCGGTTGAAGAATGCCCGTGAAGTCCGCACGAATCCCGTTCTACAGTTGAACTTGGCCAACGCCCTGTTAGAGAGCGGCCAAGCGGGAGAAGCGGCAACCATCCTCAATCGCTACACCTTCAACAATAAAGAAGATACCAACGGCTGGGATCTGCTAGCCCAAGCGGAATCGAAACTTGGTAACCGCGACCAAGAACTGGCCGCTCGTGCGGAAAACATGGCATTGGTAGGTCGATTAGATCAGGCTATCTCTTTGCTCAGCGCCGCCAGCGGCCAAGTGAAATTACGCAGCCTGCAGCAGGCCCGTTACGATGCGCGTATCGACCAGCTACGCCAGCTACAAGAACGCTTCCGCCCTTATCAGAAAATGTAACAGGAGAAACTATGACGGATTCGGTGACCCTCTACCATAACCCGCGCTGCTCAAAGAGCCGTGAAACGCTGAGCCTGCTTAAGGAAAACGGTATCGACCCGAACGTTGTGCTCTATCTGGACACGCCGCCGGATGCCGCCACGCTGCGCCAGCTTCTAAAAATGCTCGGCATGACCAGTGCACGTGAACTGATGCGTCAGAAAGAGGATCTCTATAAGGCGCTTAATCTCAGCGACAGCCAGCTCAGCGAAGACGCATTAATTAAAGCAATGGTCGAAAATCCTAAGCTGATTGAACGCCCGATAGTCATCAGCAACGGTCAGGCGCGCATTGGCCGTCCGCCTGAACAGGTTTTGGACATTGTTGGCTAATGTCCGCTAAGGCCGCAGCGCTTCTAAAAAGGCCTGCGGCGTCATATTCCCCAGTTTTTTCTGCTGTTTTCCCGTATTGAAGATAAAGCACAACCTGACGGCCAGTTCGTCTGGCGTGCAGACTCGCACCGCTGGGATGATCTCCGCCAACGGCTGCGTGACCTGCACCGCTGAACGTTTATTTTCCACCGGCATCACACGCCCGATAATTCCCCGATCCGCTAGCCGCTGATCCAGCCCTTCGCTTAACCCTTCGTTACTTTGCATCTCAACGGATTGGATATCACCCGGAAACTGCGCCAGTACCTCATCCAGCCAATTCACCACCAGCGAAGGAGACATGCCAGAGTAGACACGCGCATAGCACCAGCCGCTCACCGGCTCTCGGGCCCATAGCAAATGATGGTCGCCATCATCATCCATATGCAACGACATAAAACGGTAGTGCAGCGTCAACGACTGCGCCTTATGACCGGCCTTGAGCGCTTTTTTGCCGCAGAGTATTTCACTACCGCCACGGTGATACGAAGGCTTCAGATAGCGACTTAACGTCGCACGCGACAGCGGGATTTCCAGTCCCTCAACCACCATAAACAGCAGATCGTCGAGCGGAGCCTGAAGAATTTCCCGCAGAGCATTAATTAGAATAACTTGTTCTTGTCTCATCGCCTTGTGTACTACTACTGGCGTGGTACTGCGATCCGCCGTCTGCTCCCTATTGCGCCAGCGCCGTACCGTTGTCACAGAAATCCCTAGCTCACGCGCCAGTTCACGGTCATTTTTATCCGATTCCTGTAAATAGCGTCTGACTCTTGGCGTTGTCGTTGCGTTGGCGTGCAGCTTTATTTCCATAACAGTCCTATGCGGTTCAGTAACCAATCATATGAGATTTATATATATCAAGTCGGTACGATGTGACCCGTTTCACCTTTCCGTCTCCGGCTTTCTTCGATAATCCTTTCGTCGTTTTCTAATACATAACACACACAATGTCCGTTAATCTTATACGGAGTTCACAATGAACAATGTTCTGGGATTTTTAGAAGAGAAATTGATGCCGATTGCCGCGAAAACCGCACAGCAACGTCATCTCGGTGCCATTCGTGGCGCGTATGTCTCCTTCATGCCTTTCATCATCGTCGGTTCTATCCTGCTAGTTATCTCGTCGTTCCCGAACCAGAGCTATCAGCAGTTTATGTCTCAAAGCTTTGGTGCCAACTGGAGCGCCATTATCGAGATCCCGTTTAACGCGGTGTTCTCCACTATGTCGTTGTTTATCAGTTTCCTCGTCGCCTATCGACTGGCCGAACATTACGAAGGCGATCGCATCTCCTGCGGTATTCTTGCGCTGGTGAGCTTCCTGATCCTGACGCCGTTTATCAAAGTGGCTGAAAATGGCGGCATCACCGTCATGCCGGTGGAATGGATTGGCACCAAGGGGCTGTTTGTCGCCATGATTGGTTCTCTGCTGTGGACCGAGCTGTTTTGCTGGCTGAAACGCAAAAAGCTGGTTATCAAGATGCCGGAAGGCGTGCCGCCAGCGGTGCAGGAGTCGTTCGCCGCGCTGATCCCGGCGCTGGTGGTCATGATAATCGTGCTGGCTATCCGCATCGGCTTTGAAAATACCCATTACCAGACCATTCACCAATTCATCTATGACGTCGTTGCGACACCGGTTCGTCACTTCGGCACCTCCTATTTCGGTGCGCTGATGACGGTCTTTAGTATCACCATTCTGTGGTCAGTTGGGATCAACTCCGGTTCGATGGTCAACGGCATCATTCGCCCACTGTGGATGGAAAACCAGACCGATAACATCGCCGCCATTCAGGCCGGGGTCACCCCGCCACATATCATCACTGAACAATTTTTCGACATGATCTGGATGGGCGGCGCCGGGGCCACGTTGTCACTGGTTATTGCCATGCTCATTTTTGCCCGCAGTAAAAGCATGCGCGAAGTGGCGCGACTTGGCGCAGGTGCTTCGGTATTCAACATCAATGAACCGGTGCTATTTGGTCTGCCGGTTATCATGAACCCTATCATGCTGATCCCGTTCAACCTCGTACCGCTGGTGCTGGTCACCATTCAGTATGTCGCCATGAAAATTGGCATGGTTGCGGTAACGACCGGGGTCTTTATTCCGTGGACGCTGCCACCGGTGATCAGCGGATTTATCGTAACCGGTCATATTTCCGGCAGCGTGATGCAAATACTTAACCTGCTGATTGGCGCGATGCTGTACCTGCCGTTTATGCGCATTCTCGACAAACAGTACCGCGCGGCGGAAATCAGCGAAGTACAGAACACCAATACGCTAGCAAAACAGGAGTAAGAGATGTGGGGAATAATTGCAACTTGGCGTATGGCGCTGGAAGGGGTTAGCGAGTCGGCTACGGCGTTGGCTGGCGGAAAGCTAGCGACGACATCGGTTGTCGATGCCGTGGTCGCCGTGGAGGATTTTCCATTCTATAAATCGGTCGGCTACGGCGGCCTGCCGACCGAGAACGGCGAGGTCGAACTTGATGCCGCGTGGATGGACGGCGATACGCTGGCCTTCGGTGCGGTCGGCAATCTGGTCGATATCGCTAATCCGGTAAAAGTGGCTCATGCGCTGGGACGCCAGCGCTACAACTCATTGCTGGTGGGGCAAGGCGCGCGCGAATGGGCGCTAAGCCAAGGTTTTAGCGATAAGAAAATGCTGACCGAACGCGCCATGCAGCACTACCGTAAACGCTGTCGCGAAACGTTGGATAAAGGGCTTAGCCCCTACGACGGTCACGACACCGTTGGCGTTATCGCCCTCGATAAAAAAGGCTCAATGAGCGTGGCCACCTCCACCAGCGGTCTGTTTATGAAAAAACGCGGACGGATTGGCGACTCGCCGATTATCGGCTCCGGTTTTTACTGTGACAGCGAAATTGGCGCGGCAACGGCAACCGGCGTCGGCGAAGATTTGATGAAAGGCTGCACCAGCTACGAAATCGTCCGCCGCATGGAGCAAGGCATGACGCCGCAGCAGGCGGCCGACTCCGTGGTGTATGAACTAGAAGATAAGCTGATGTCGCGCTTTGGTCGCGCCGGCGATCTCTCCGTAGTTTGTATGAACCGTAAAGGCGAGTTTGGCGCCGCCACCAATATCAAAACGTTCTCTTTTGTTGTCGCCACGGCAACCCAACCGCTGACGGTTTTCCGCGCGGAACGTGTGAAAGAGAAAACCCACTACCAGCCGGTGGACGACGCCTGGATGCAGGCTTATGCCGATCGCATCCGCGCGCCCATCGAGGAGTAAATGATGATTACCTACCGTCTATTCACCGCGCTTTCCAGCGAACTGGCGCAGGGCCATCTGATTACCTTTCCCGGCAGCGCCCTCCTTGAAGAGGCTTGGTTGCAGGAAAATCCACTCATTGCCGAGATGACAACGCTCGCTGAACAGGGCAAGCTTGCGGATACCCGCTTCGGCTGCGGGCCATTTGCCCGCATCACGTTGATTCCGCTGAACGCTTGGCAAGATAGTTTTACCGACACGCTGCTGGCATTCCTGCGGCCACTGTTTGCGGCGCCGGTCTGTAATAATGTCCTTTTGGATTGCAGCAACATCGACGACACGGTGCTGATGAAAACCCTGCGTTTTCTCTTCAACCAAGCACATAACCTCTCAGACCTTGGTTTGAAAACCCTGCCCGCCGACAGCTTAAGCCTTCGCCACATCAGCGCCTACTGCACGGGAACGGACGCCTCGCGCCTAGAAACGTTATTCAGCCAACAGCAAGCCATTGCCAACGGCATGGTGGCTGCGCGTCGGCTGGCGGATATTCCCTCAGAACAGTGTACGCCGCAGTTTGTGGTGGAAGAAGCCCAGCGCCTGTGCGCCGCCCTCCCGGCTCTGTCCTGTGAAGTGCTTAACGAGCACGATATCGTCGAGCAGGGGCTAGGTCTCCTGCATGCGGTAGGTAAAGGCGCCAGCCGCCCTCCTCGCCTGCTGGCTCTCCACTATGAAGGTATCAGCAGCGGCCCAGTGCGCAGCTATGTCGGTAAAGGCGTAACCTTTGATACCGGAGGGCTGTGGCTGAAAGAAGGCGCAGGCATGTACACCATGAAGTACGACATGTGCGGCGCGGCCAACGTGCTGGGGCTGATGCTGAGCATTGCCGAACTCAACCTGCCGGTTCGCGTGATGGGCGTGCTGGCGCTGGCCGAGAACGCAATTGGTCCTGACGCGATGCAGCCAGGCAGTGTAGCTCGTGCCTGTAACGGTATGACCGTGGAGATCAACAACACCGATGCCGAAGGTCGGCTGGTGCTCTCCGACGCCATCGCCTGGGCCAGTCAGCGTCACGAGAAAACACGTTACATCATTGATTTAGCCACGCTGACCGGTGCGGTAGTCAAAGCGCTGGGCTACGAATTGAGCGGCTTGATGACGCAGGATAACGCGCTGCGTCACGCACTGACCGTAGCCGGTGAACAAAGCGGCGATGAAGTCTGGTCGCTGCCGCTGGATGCGCGGCTGAAAAAGCAAACCGACAGCGCGATTGCTGATTTGTGCAATACGCCAACCAACAACGCCGCTATCAGCGCATCTGCGGCATGGCTGCTGCATCACTTCTGCCCGCAAAATATTCCGTGGGCGCATCTTGATGTCAGCGGAACGGCACTGTGGCGTGAAGGAGGTAAAAGTGTGGCGTCAGGGAGACCGATTCCGCTGCTGATGCAGCATCTGCTCAATGATCTAGCCGCTGAGGAATATTCGTAGGCCGGATAAGTCAACGCCGCCATCCGGCAATCTGCTCCGCTCTGCCTGATGGCGCTACGCTTATCAGGCCTACGCTAAATTACAGCGCCATATCATGCGCTGGCTGTTCGGTTGGCCTTTTTGTAGGCCGGATAAGGCAAAGCCGCCATCCGGCAATCTGCTCCGGGTGCCTGATGGCGCTACGCTTATCAGGCCTACGATGGTTGCCCGGCCGAACATCACGACGCCGGGAAAGACGCTAGAGCTTTAGGATCTCTTTGACAAACGGAATAGTCAGTTTGCGCTGAGCGGTAATAGACGCATGATCGAGCTGATCGAGCGTCAGGAATAGCGTGCGCATTTCACGATCGAGCCGTTTAAGCAGGAAACGGCACACGTCTTCCGGCATCTCAAATCCCCGCAGGCGTGCACGCAGCTGCAACGCCTGCAGCTTATCTTCGTCCGAGAGCGGCTGAAGCTTGTAGATTTGCCCCCAGTCCAGACGTGAAGCCAGATCCGGAAGGCCCAAGTTAAGCTGACGCGGTGGGCGATCGCCGGTGATCAAAAGTCGAGTATTGCCAGATTCAAGAATTCGGTTATACAGGTTGAAAATCGCCATCTCCCACAGCTCATCACCGGCAACGCACTCAATATTATCGATGCAAACCAGTGAAAGCTGCTCCATCCCATCCAGTACTTCCGGCACAAACCAGGTACGCTTATCCAGCGGCACGTAGCCGACCGCATCGCCGCGCTGGGACAGTTCGGCACAGGCGGCATGCAGCAGGTGGCTGCGGCCAGCGCCTTCACGCGACCAGATATAGATGTATCCGCTATGTTCTTGTCGCAGTACGTTTTGTACGGCAGCAAGTAAAGAGGGGTTATCACCCGGCCAGAAACTCGCAAAAGTTTCATCATCGGGAAGATAAAGTGGCAAAGAGAGCTGTGCCGGTGCGTTCAGAGAGACCTCAACATGGGCTTACGAAAAAACCCGCTGAGTTTACCACACAAATGGGGACAGAGAGAACCGGGCGGCGATCCCGCCCGGCTTTAGGATCAATGAGAAGGTTGATCGCTATCTTCAGCGTCCAGCACCACTTCTTCCGGACGCAGTACGCTAATCAGTTTAAACACCAAGCTCAGGCAGATCCCGACGATAGTTGCCAGCGCCATGCCTTTCAACTCAGCGGCACCAATATGCACTTTCGCGCCGCTCACGCCGATAATCAGGATAACGGAGGTCAGGATCAGGTTTTGCGCTTTGCTGTAATCAACTTTGGATTCAATCAGCACGCGGATACCGGATGCGCCGATAACGCCGTACAGCAGCAGAGAAACGCCGCCCATCACCGGCAGCGGGATAATCTGAATCGCTGCCGCCAGTTTGCCCACGCACGACAGCAGAATGGCGATAATCGCCGCACCACCGATAACCCAGGTGCTGTACACGCGGGTAATCGCCATGACACCGATGTTCTCACCGTAGGTGGTGTTCGGCGTTGAGCCGAAGAAACCGGAGATGACCGTCGACAGGCCGTTAGCAAACATCGAGCGATGCAGGCCTGGGTCACGGATCAGATCTTTCTTCACGATATTCGCCGTCACCACCAGGTGACCAACGTGCTCGGCAATCACCACCAGCGCCGCAGGCAGGATGGTTAAGATAGCAAACCATTCAAAGCGTGGAGTGTAGAAGGTTGGCAGCGCGAACCAGTGCGCTTGCGCGATAGGCGTCGTATCAACAACCCCCATCACGAAGGAGAGTGCGTAACCCACCAGCACCCCGATAAGAATAGGGATAATAGCCAGGAAGCCGCGGAACAAAACGGAACCAAAGACGGTTACGCCAAGCGTGACCAGCGAGATGATGATGGTTTTCGTATCCGCAGACTGACCGTCCGGTGGCAACAGGCCGGCCATATTCGCCGCAACGCCAGCCAGTTCCAGACCGATAACGGCAACGATTGCGCCCATTGCCGCCGGAGGGAACATCACGTCAAGCCAGCCGGTACCGGCTTTCTTAACGATAAAGGAGACGATACAGAAAAGTACGCCACACATGATAAAGCCGCCCAGCGCCACTTCGTAACCCAGCGGCAAAAGCAGCAGCACAGGAGAAATAAAGGCAAAGCTGGAGCCCAGATAGGCCGGGATTTTACCTTTACAGATGAAGAGATACAGTAATGTCCCAAGGCCATTAAACAACAGCACGGTGGCCGGGTTAATGTGGAACAGAACCGGCACCAGCACGGTTGCGCCAAACATGGCAAATAAATGCTGCAAGCTAAGCGGGATAGTTTGTAAGAGCGGCGGTCTTTCACTTACCCCAATGGCACGGCGCGTCATGGTATTTTTCCTCTGTTGTGTTATTAGCCCAGTTGTTTTTATTCAAAAAAAAGCCGACTTTCAAAGTCGGCTCTTTTTAATTTTTCGTTTACTTGGTACCAAAGATCTTATCGCCGGCATCGCCGAGGCCCGGAATAATGTATCCGTGCTCGTTGAGGCCTTGGTCAATTGACGCCGTGTACAGCTCGATGTCCGGGTGCGCTTTTTCCAGCGCGGCAATACCTTCCGGTGCCGCAACCAGTACCAGCACCTTGATGCTAGAGCAGCCCGCTTTTTTCAGCAGATCGATGGTCGCGATAACGGAACCACCGGTAGCCAGCATAGGATCGACGATCAGCGCCATGCGCTCATCAATGTTGGAAACCAGCTTCTGGAAGTAAGGTACCGGCTCCAACGTCTCTTCGTCGCGGTACATACCGACAACGCTGATACGTGCGCTTGGCACATTTTCCAGAACACCGTCCATCATGCCGAGACCTGCGCGCAGGATTGGCACAACGGTAATTTTCTTACCTTTGATCTGGTCGATTTCTACCGGACCGTTCCAGCCTTCGATCGTTACTTTTTCCGTTTCCAGACCGGCGGTAGCTTCATAAGTCAGCAGGCTGCCGACTTCGGAGGCGAGTTCACGGAAGCGTTTGGTGCTGATGTCGTTCTCGCGCATCAGGCCCAGCTTGTGTTTGACGAGTGGGTGTTTAACTTCCACAATCTTCATTCTCTTTCTCCTTTGAATGGGCAGCCACAAAAAAAATCGCCGGATTATACCGCTTTTTTTCGATTGCGCCATACCCACGGGATCAAGCAAAGCGGCGAATGGGACTGCAGAGAGTATAAGTCAGGATAAAAATAAACCCCGCATAACGGGGTTTTATTATTCATATTCAGCTAGTTACAGCTCACTTCCGTTAGTCGCAATCACCTTTTGATACCAAGCAAAAGATTTTTTGCGGCTGCGCGCTAGCGTGCCGTTGCCTTCGTTATCTTTATCAACGTAGATAAAGCCATAGCGTTTTTTCATCTCACCGGTGCCGGCAGAAACTAGGTCAATACAGCCCCACGGGGTGTAGCCCATCAGATCCACGCCATCTTCTACCACCGCTTTTTTCATTTCAGCAATGTGCGCCGAGAGGTAGTCTATACGGTACTGGTCATTCACCGTGCCGTCGCTCTCCAGCACATCGATAGCGCCAAAGCCGTTTTCTACGATAAACAGCGGCAGTTGATAGTGGTCATAGAACCAGTTCAGTGAGTAACGCAGGCCCACCGGGTCAATCTGCCAGCCCCAATCTGATTTTTGTACATACGGGTTGGATACCAGGCTGGTGGTTTCATCGTAGTCCAGCTGTGGATTGTCAGGCGTGGCTTTTGTTGCAAACGACATGTAATAGCTAAAGCCAATATAATCGACGCAGCCTTGGGTCAGTGCCTGATGGTCTTCTTCGGTGATATCCAGTGCAAAACCGCGACGCTCGAAGTAGTTCAGCAAATGCTGTGGGTACTTACCGCGTACATGAACATCGGTGAACCAGTAGCGGCGATGCATGGCGTTCATCGCCATCATCATGTCATTTGGCGCACAGGTCAGCGGGTAGATTGGGCACATGGCTATCATGCAACCGACCTGCAGCGCAGGGTTGATCTCACGCGCCGCTTTTACCGCTAGGGCGCTGGCCACCAGCTCATAGTGTGCCGCTTGGTACATCACCGGCTCACGGTCCTCGCCCGGCAGGTACTTCAAACCGGAGTTGGTGAACGGAGCAAAATCTTCGTGGAAGTTAGCCTGGTTGTTGATTTCGTTGAACGTCATCCAGTACTTCACTTTGTGCTGGTAGCGGGTAAATACCACTTCAGCAAAACGGACGAAGAAATCAATCAGCTTACGGTTACGCCAGCCTCCGTATTCGGTCACAAGGTGATACGGCATTTCGAAGTGCGACAGGGTGATAACCGGTTCAATACCCAGCTTCAAGCACTCGTCAAACAGGTCATCATAGAATTGCAAGCCTGCTTCGTTTGGTTCCTGCTCGTCGCCATTAGGGAAAATACGCGTCCAGGCAATGGAGGTACGGAAACATTTGTAGCCCATCTCAGCGAACAGTTTCAGATCGTCTTTATAGCGATGGTAGAAATCGATGGCTTCATGGTTTGGGTAGTTTTTCCCCGGCAGCACGCCGTCGGTGATTTCACGCGGTACGCCGTGGGCGCCAGCGGTCATGACGTCCGCCACGCTAACGCCCTTGCCGCCTTCTTTCCAACCGCCTTCCAGTTGATGTGCCGCTACCGCGCCGCCCCAGAGAAAATCAGCTTTAAATCCAGACATATCTTTCCCTCTTTAATCAGTTAGTTATCACTGCTTATACTGCTGATTGAAATGATAAACCGCGCCGATAAGCCCGGCGTCATTACCGTGGCTGACCGTATCGATGTAGTCGGCAATGCCGAACCAGGCCAGATGCTCCCGCATCAACGCCAGAAAACCGGGGCGCTCAACGATACCGCCGCCGATGAGAATAGTTTGTGGGTCAAACAGATTGACCAAGTTGTAGAGCCCGGTGCCCAGACCATTGAAGAACTCGGCGACCAGTCGCTGGCAGGCGGCGTCTCCCGCGTCGAAGCGGTCGAAAATCTCCTCGCCAGTCACCTCGTCCAACGATTTGCCAAGATGCTGCGCATAGCGATAGCGCAATACGCGCAAAGTGCAGTTTTCATTCATGGTGTAACGGCGAACATCGCGAGAACCGGGACGTGAAGTTTGCATATAACCAAATTCACCCGCGCGGAATCTCGCGCCGTGGACCAGCTGGTTATTACAAAAAATTGCGCCACCGATGCCGGTGCCGATGGTAAGCACGAGAAAGTTTGCCATCTCCGTCGCCTTGCCCTGCCAACGCTCGGCGAGCAGCACGCAGTTAGCGTCATTTTCGATGGCGACGGGCAGCCCGCAACGCGCTTCCAGCCACGCTTTAATGGCGAAGTTATCGAACCGACGAATAGCACCGCCCATCTCGATATAACCAGTGTGGGGGTTAACGTAACCCGGCGCGCTAATGGCGACGCCGGTGCATTCGGGATGCGCGGCGATCCAAGCTTCAATTGCCGCGAGAATTTGCTCGCCGTCGCTATCGCTGATCGGGCATTTGCCTTTTTCCAGCAGCTCACCGTGTTCATCGACAACGCCCATTTTTAACGCGGTACCGCCAATATCAAAGGCAGCTATTTTCATTCCATTCATCCCTTCTGGCTGCGTTCAAATCTGTTCATTGGGCATCTGCAACAAAAACAGAAACCGGTTTCATTCATATGATGTGGATTCTGTACAATGGATGCAAGGACAAGGATATACCCGGCTTCATTTTCGTGAGCAGTATCATATTTGACCGATTAAATGGCGGAAAAGCGGGAAAAATCAGGGCCAAAAAAATGGGTGCAGAATAGGCTCGCAAACGTTTGCCTGGACTGATAGAATTGCGCCGATTTTTCTTGCTAACGCAAACGCGTGGAGACTTAGCAGTGACCGACAAAACCTCTCTCAGCTATAAAGATGCCGGTGTTGATATTGACGCAGGAAACGCTCTGGTTGACCGTATCAAAGGGGTGGTGAAGAAAACTCGCCGTCCAGAAGTGATGGGTGGACTGGGTGGGTTCGGCGCATTGTGCGCGCTGCCGCAAAAATATCGCGAACCGGTGCTGGTTTCTGGCACTGACGGCGTTGGCACGAAATTGCGCTTAGCGATGGATTTAAAGCGCCATGACACCATCGGTATCGATCTGGTGGCTATGTGCGTTAACGATCTGGTGGTTCAAGGCGCCGAACCGCTGTTCTTCCTCGACTACTACGCAACCGGCAAACTGGACGTCGATACCGCAGCAAGCGTTATCAGCGGCATCGCGGAAGGCTGTCTGCAGTCCGGCTGTGCGCTGGTCGGCGGCGAAACCGCCGAAATGCCAGGCATGTATCACGGTGAAGATTACGACGTCGCCGGCTTCTGCGTTGGCGTGGTCGAAAAATCTGAAATCATCGATGGCAGCAAAGTTGCCGACGGCGACGTGCTGATTGCCTTAGGTTCCAGCGGCCCACACTCCAACGGCTACTCGCTAGTGCGCAAAATTGTTGAAGTCAGCGGTTGTAACCCGGATACCACGCAGTTGGAAGGCAAGACCTTGGCCGACCACCTGCTGGCACCAACCCGCATCTACGTGAAATCCATTCTGGAACTGATTGCCAGCGTTGACGTTCACGCCATCGCCCACCTGACCGGCGGCGGCTTCTGGGAAAACATCCCGCGTGTTCTGCCAGATAACACTCAGGCTGTCATCGACGAATCTTCTTGGCAGTGGCCTGCGGTGTTCAACTGGCTGCAAGACGCCGGTAACGTTAGCCGCCACGAGATGTATCGTACCTTTAACTGCGGCGTCGGCATGGTAATTGCCCTAGCAGCAGATAAGGCTGACGAAGCGATTGCGCTGATGAATGAAAAAGGTGAAAACGCGTGGAAAATCGGCTATATCAAAGCCACTGATTCCGAACAGCGTGTGGTCATCGAATAAATGAAAAACATCGTGGTGCTGATTTCCGGCAACGGCAGCAACTTGCAGGCGATTATTGACGCCTGTGAGCAGAAAAAAATCCAAGGCACCATTCGAGCGGTTTTCAGCAATAAGGCCGACGCGTTCGGCCTTGAGCGCGCGCGCGATGCGGGCATTCCTCAGCATGCGCTGGCGGCTAGCCAGTTTGCCAGCCGGGAAGCCTTCGACCGCGAGCTGATGCATGAGATAGACGCCTACGCGCCGGATGTGGTGGTGCTGGCGGGCTACATGCGTATCCTGAGTGCCGAATTTGTTCAGCACTATCAGGGGAAATTGCTCAACATCCACCCTTCCCTGCTGCCAAAATATCCCGGCCTCAACACCCATCGACAGGCGCTGGATAACGGCGATACTGAACACGGTACTTCGGTGCATTTTGTCACCGAGGAATTGGACGGTGGGCCGGTGATTTTACAGGCCAAAGTGCCGGTTTTCGACGGTGACGACGAAGATGAAATCACCTCGCGAGTTCAGGTGCAAGAACATGCGATTTACCCCCTGGTTGTCGGCTGGTTTCTCGATGGTCGCCTGAAAATGCAGGATAATCATGCTTGGATTGATGGCGTCAGGTTGCCTCCGGCAGGCTACGCGGCGGATGAGTAACATCTTGTAAGCACACGATATCAGAGGGCCACTACGGCCCTCTTTTTTATGCCTATATTCTGCCTATTTAGAGTCAGTGAAAAAGGTAAAAAAGACTTAGATATCAAAAAGAATAATGACTATTTTCTTATGCTAAATAGGATAACTGTCATACTTAGCTGACACCATTGGACATCGTCCGGCAAAGCTAGCAATATAATTAGTGAGACGACTTTGCCGCGTCCCGTGAACAAACCGGAGTGTGAGTAGTAATGGGTCAGGAAAAACTGTACATCGAAAAAGAGCTAAGCTGGTTGTCATTCAACGAGCGCGTCCTCCAGGAAGCGGCAGACAAAAGCAATCCGCTGATTGAGCGCATGCGTTTTTTGGGGATTTACTCCAACAACCTCGACGAGTTCTATAAGGTCCGCTTCGCAGAGCTAAAACGGCGGATCATCATCAGCGAAGAACAGGGCGTGACCACGCATTCCCGCCATCTTCTGAGCCGCATTCAGGCACGCGTGCTGAAGGCCGATCAGGAGTTTGATGGCCTGTACAACGAGCTGCTGCTGGAAATGGCGCGCAATCAAATCTTCTTGATTAACGAACGCCAGCTTTCCCCCAACCAGCAGGGCTGGCTGCGCAACTACTTTAAACAGCATCTGCGCCAGCACATCACCCCGATTCTGCTGAACCGGGAAACCGATCTGGTGCAATTCCTCAAAGATGATTACACCTATCTGGCGGTAGAAATTATCCGCGGCGATGAAATTAACTATGCGCTGCTGGAAATTCCGTCGGACAAAGTTCCACGCTTTGTCAATTTGCCACCGGAAACACCGCGACGCCGTAAGCCAATGATCCTGCTAGATAACATCCTGCGTTATTGCTTGGATGATATTTTCAAAGGCTTCTTTGATTACGATGCCCTAAACGCCTACTCCATGAAAATGACCCGTGACGCCGAATATGACCTAGTCCACGAGATGGAGTCGAGCCTGATGGAGCTGATGTCCTCTAGCCTCAAGCAGCGTTTAACCGCGGAACCGGTACGCTTCGTTTATCAACGCGATATGCCAGATGCAATGGTCGAGATGCTGCGTAAGAAGTTCACCATCTCCCGCTATGACTCTATTGTTCCAGGCGGTCGCTACCACAACTTTAAAGACTTTATCGGCTTCCCGAACGTCGGCAAGGCCAACTTGGTCAACAAACCGATGCCAAGACTGCGCCACATCTGGTTTGATAAATTCCGCAACGGTTTTGACGCCATTCGCGAACGAGACGTGCTGCTCTATTATCCGTATCACACCTTTGAGCACGTGCTGGAACTGTTGCGTCAGGCGTCATTCGACCCCAGCGTTCTGGCTATCAAAATCAACATCTACCGTGTGGCAAAAGACTCGCGCATTATTGATGCGATGATCCACGCCGCCCATAACGGTAAAAAAGTCACGGTGGTGGTTGAGCTGCAGGCGCGCTTTGACGAAGCGGCAAACATCCACTGGGCAAAACGACTCACGGAAGCTGGCGTTCACGTTATCTTCTCGGCACCGGGTCTAAAAATTCACGCCAAGCTGTTCCTGATTTCGCGTAAAGAGGGTGATGATGTGGTGCGTTACGCCCACATCGGTACCGGTAACTTTAACGAAAAAACCGCGCGCATTTACACCGACTACTCGCTGATTACCGCCGACGCGCGCATCACCAACGAAGTGCGCCGGGTATTTAACTTTATCGAAAATCCGTACCGTCCGGTGAGCTTCGACTATTTGCTGGTGTCACCGCAAAACTCCCGTCGCCTGCTGTACAAGATGATCGATCAGGAAATTGCCAACGCCCAGAACGGGATTCCGGCTGGGATCACCCTGAAACTCAACAACCTCGTGGACAAAGGGCTGGTCGATCGCCTGTATGCCGCATCCAGTTCTGGCGTGCAGGTGAACCTGTTGATCCGCGGGATGTGCTCTCTGATTCCTGAACTCGAAGGGATCAGCGATAATATTCGCGTGATCAGCATCGTCGATCGTTTCCTTGAGCACGATAGGATCTATATTTTTGATAACGGCGGCGATAAGCGCGTATATCTCTCTTCCGCTGACTGGATGACCCGTAACATCGACTATCGTATTGAAGTGGCGACGCCGCTCCTCGACCCGCGTCTCAAACAGCGAATCCTCGATATTATCGAGATCCTGTTTAGCGATACGGTGAAAGCCCGTTATGTCGATAAAGAACTGAGTAATCGCTATGTGCCGCGCGGTAACCGACGCAAAGTCCGCGCGCAGCAAACGATCTACGACTATCTCAAATCACTTGAGCAGCCTGACTAACCTATGCCAATAAAAAGCAAAGCACCCCGGCCGCAGGAGTTTGCGGCGGTTGATCTTGGTTCAAACAGTTTTCATATGGTCATTGCACGCGTCGTTGACGGCGCGATGCAGATTATTGGCCGTCTGAAGCAGCGTGTTCATCTGGCCGACGGCCTTGACGAAAACAATATGCTGAGCGAAGAAGCGATGGAACGCGGCTTGAGCTGCTTGTCGCTGTTTGCTGAACGACTGCAAGGCTTTTCGCCTTCCAGCGTCTGTATTGTCGGTACGCACTCGCTGCGTCAGGCGACAAATGCCACCGAGTTTCTCAAGCGGGCAGAGAAGGTTATCCCCTACCCGATTGAGATAATCTCCGGTAACGAAGAAGCGCGTCTGATCTTTATGGGCGTCGAGCACACGCAGCCGGAAAAAGGCCGCAAGCTGGTGATTGATATCGGCGGCGGCTCGACGGAACTGGTGATTGGCGAAGATTTTGAGCCAATGCTGGTGGAAAGTCGCCGCATGGGCTGCGTGAGCTTCGGTCAGCAATTTTTCTTAGCGGGCACCATCAACCGCGAAAACTTCCAGCGCGCGCGTCTTGCGGCGGTTCAAAAGCTGGAAACGCTGGCATGGCAGTATCGTATTCAAGGCTGGAACGTGGCGATGGGCGCGTCTGGCACCATCAAAGCCGCGCATGAAGTGCTGCTGGAAATGGGCGAGAAAGATGGCTTTATCACCCCTGAACGCCTTGAGATGTTGGTCGAAGAGGTGCTGAAAAGCAAAAACTTCAGCTCACTGAGCTTACCAGGACTTTCCGAAGAGCGGAAAAACGTGTTTGTGCCGGGTCTGGCAATATTGTGCGGGGTATTTGACGCGCTGGGCATTAAAGAGCTGCGCCTTTCCGACGGCGCGCTGCGTGAAGGCGTGTTGTATGAAATGGAAGGCCGTTTCCGCCATCAGGACGTCCGTAGCCGCACCGCGCAAAGCCTTGCAAACCAGTACAATATCGACCGTGAGCAGGCGCAACGGGTGCTGGAAACCACCACGCAGATATACGATCAGTGGCTGGAGCAAAATCCGAAGCTTGGCAATCCACAGCTGACCGCGTTACTGAAGTGGGCATCAATGCTGCATGAGGTCGGGCTCAATATTAACCACAGCGGTATGCATCGCCATTCCGCTTATATTCTGCAAAACAGCGATCTGCCGGGCTTTAATCAGGAACAGCAGTACCTGATGGCGACACTGGTGCGCTTCCATCGTAAGGCTATCAAGCTCGATGAGCTACCGCGCTTTACGCTGTTTAAGAAAAAGCAGTTCCTGCCGATGATTCAGCTACTGCGTCTTGGCGTGCTGCTGAACAATCAGCGCCAGGCGACCACCACGCCGCCAACGCTGAAGCTGACTACCGAAGCCAATCACTGGACGCTGTGCTTCCCGAATGACTGGTTTACCCAGAATGCGCTGGTGCTGCTCGATCTGGAGAAAGAGCAGCAGTATTGGGAGAGCGTCACCGGCTGGTTGTTAAAAATCACTGAGGAGCGTGCGCCCAACGAGGTGAACGTCGCCTGATACCTCAGGCTCTCGCTTATCCGGTGCAGCCAGCTCCTCTAGGGGAGTTGGCTCACCGATGGCAAATCCCTGCAGATAATCAATACCTAGCGCAATCGCCGCCGTGCGGATATCGTCATTTTCCACAAATTCCGCCACTACGCGCATTTTCTTCATCCGCGCCAGATGGCAAATCGATGAAACAATCTGGTAATCGAGACTGCTGGTCGCGATGTTACGCACAAAGCTGCCGTCAATTTTGAGAATATCAGCGCTGATGTGCTTTAGGCGCGCGTAGCTAGCATAGCCGGTTCCGAAGTCATCAATCGCCACTCGGCAACCCAGCTCCTGTAGGTCACGTAACGTCTGCCGTGCTTGTTCCACGTTGACCAATGAATGGCTTTCCGTAATCTCAAACACCAACTGCCACGCTTCAATATTGTGTTCTTTCAGCAGCTCGGAAACCTTTTGTGCAAAGCCCAAACCGCTGGCAGTGGACGGTGCCAAATTGACTGCTAGGCGAATACCGGGATGGCTTTCGCGACGGCTAGCCATAAAGCGCAGCGTATTTTCAAGTACCCAAAGGTCGATGCGTGATGCCAAACCAAATTCGTGGGCAACCGCTAGAAATAGCGATGGAGAAAGCAGTTCATCATCATCGCCCAACATCCGCAGCAAGACTTCATGATAATCATCGCCGCGAATACCGACGATCGGCTGAGCCATCAGACGGAAGCGGTCGGTTTCTAGCGCCTGCTGCACCCGGACCATCATCGCAATCTTATCTTTGAGCTCCTGCTGCAGGTGCAGCGCACCTCGCCGCTGCATGTTTTCCGGGCGGTCGGTGACCAGCGACAGCTCCGCCACCGTATTGAGTTCCCCCAGCATCAACGGAAATTGGGAGAGAGGCGACTGGATATAGCAGTAGCTAAGGCCTATCTGCGGCTGCAACGGCATTCCGTTCCAGTTGTAGCGGAACAACTTCAGACGCGCGTACAGCTCATCAATGCGCTCCTTGTAGGATTCCGTATGCAGCAGCACCGCCAGATCGCTACCAGCCAGTTGGTACACCTCTTCCCCAGGCCGTAAAACTTCACGCAGATATGCCGCTAAATTCTGTTTGTAGTTGATACGCAGCATAATGCCGTAGTGGCGCGCCAGAATCTCGAGATCCGGCATGCGTAGAAAACACAGTACCGACCACGGCGCTTTATTAATCGCCCGGCTCAGAGCACGCATGTTTGGCAGATTCACAACCGGGTCGATAAAGGCCATACGCCTTACGCGTTCGTGAATAGCGCGCTGGCGGCTGGAGAGCATCGCCATGTAAGCGATAATGAACGAGAAGATCAGGAAGCTTGATGAGGTAATAGCCAGCTGCGAGCTGTATTCACCATCGTGCGGCACAAAGTGATAATGGTAATGAATAGCCACAATCAGCATCAGCGTCCAGATAATGGAAATAAAGCGATAGCCAAAGCGCATTGAGCCCCACAGCATCACCGGCAGCAGCAGGGAAATCGTGTAGTTGGTGCTGAAAATGGTACTGTTTTTGTTGATCGGTGCCATCAGCATGGAGAATATGCCCAGCACAACGGCCCCCCACGCCAGCATTTCAGGCCATTTGACCTTCGGCTCGAAATCACGACGCACTTGCGAAATAAAGCTGCGAATATAGTACGGATTGCGAATTAAGCGGATGAGCAAATAGCACAGCGGTACGCCGGTCAGGTAGCCCATCAGCAACGACTGATAGTTAATCAGGTTACGCTCGGTCAACGGCGAGTTCAGTTGGGCATAGCTAAGGCTTGGATAAACGCCGATATACAGCGTCACCTGTATCAAGAACATAAACAGCGTGGCAGGAACAAACATCTGCCAGAACAATCGGTGAGCCATCAGGCGAGTATCACCGTGCGAAACCATTTTCCGACGATCGTGGAAAAACTGATATCCACCCCACGCCACAAGCGTAGGTATAAGAAACTGCAGCGTAAGGCCTATCTCTTCAGCGGCGCGTAGATCACGAGTCAGATAGCAGCTGATGCCGGCAATCAGTCCGGGCAGCGCTTTCCAGCCGAAAAATAGCATCATGCAGAGTAGAAAAGGCAATGGCAGGTAATAAAGGTAAGTTTTGCCACCACCAACATAGGTGTATGTATTAGCGTTTTTTATTATTGGTAATACCAGAAGAGGCAGGAACAGGGGTAACCCCCACCAACAATCACGATATTGTTTATACCATTTACATAAATTCATAGATGCTCTACGGATACCCCAAATCCAGCTGGGTATTTTTAGACAGGCATCCAACCTGGCTTAAAAAGTCCGCGAGATCAGATAATACGCGGGTCAGACGATTTATTTTAGTTAGCAACTCCGAATGAAGCTTGATATGAGTCAAAAAAACTCACACCTCTAAATAATAAATGAATGTTTCGTGCTTTTACGCAGACGTTCTTTTATGTTTGTGAATACGTATAATATCTTATATAACATTAATTAATGTTTTCCCTGACGGTTTTTTACATTCAATGCAATTGACCCTTACGCCGCTCTGTGCCTTAATGTATCAATCGCCCGTCTTTGGGTATTGCTAAAGGACCCCTTTGTGAGCCAGGTTACCAGCCTACGAAAACGACACCAATTTAATGGTCGCATGATCCGAATCATACTGCTTATCAGCTTTCTCTTCTTCTTTGGACGCTTCGTCTACTCCTCTATTGGTGCGTGGCATCACCACCAAGACAAAAAAGAATCCCAGCAAAGTAGCCAGTCGCAGCAGACCCCTTCAGTACAAGCCAACGACCGCTAACTGTCGTTATCTCTGTTGTTTTTCTGTTTCAAGATCCTTTACCGAATGGCTAATAGGCCAACGTTTAACCATCCGGTAAGGGATTTGAGTTCCCTTCCTCCTTTGAAATTTTGTCCATTTTTTAGCTAGTTGCCCCACCATTTTCCCGCACAATGACGCAAGAATTTATTTGTCATCATGCTATGACATCGTTGTTTTTCACTGCAGATTATTTGCAATAACGACGATAAATACAGCCTAAAGAGCGGCATTTCATAACGCATGAAAATATAAGCGATAAATACATTTCTAATTTACATATGCTAATTAATTTTTACTTGAATATTTGCATGATAATTTTAAAGGCGATGAAATAATACCCTAAACGGCTTTAAGCTATTCGCCAAAATATGCAACCACGCTAGGGTTAACTCGTACTCTGCAACAAGCGTATAATTTCGCTAATTCCTTTGCTAAGAATCCTGTCTTTACGCATGACCACCGCCAGTTGCCGATACAGCGACGGCGTCAGTGACCTGACATGTAACCCTTCCCTATCACGAGGCGTTTCTACCGCCATTTGGGGAACAATGCTGTAACCCAGTCCTACTCCCACCATGCGCTTAATCGCCTCAATGCTGCCAAGCTGCATAATGGGTCGCGACTGAATACCGGCTTGGCAAAACCAGTCGTCAATCAAGTCACGCGTTCCGCTTCCCTGCTCAAAGGCGATTAACGGTAACGCCTGCAATCCGTCGGGCGTCAATTCCATAATCTGCTCGCTGTGCGCTTCGGCAATAATGAGCACAAACTCTTCGCGCTGCGCCGGCATCACCTCCAGATTTCGTCCGCTGGCGGGCAGCGTCACCAGCCCAAGATCGAGTCGGTTCTCTTCTATCGCCCGCACAATATCGGTCGTATTACCGGTGCTCACACCAACCGTCAACAGTGGATAGCGCTCACGCAGCTGTTGCAGCATCGGCGGCAGCAGGTGGATACACGCCGTTGCCCCAGTCCCCAGCAACACCGAGCCGCTGACGTTTTCACTGCACATATTTACCGACTCTACCGCTTCATTCACCGACTGCTCTATACGCTCTGCATGCAACAGCAGCGCCATGCCTGCCGGTGTCGTTTTAATCCCCCTCCCCGTGCGCTCAATAAGCCTCGTCTTGAGAAACTGTTCAAGCTGTCGCACCTGCAAACTGACGGCGGGCTGAGAGATCCCCAGAACGTCGGCGGCTGCGGAAAAGCTGCCACGCAGCGCCACCAGGCGGAAGGTCGCCAGATTTCCCAGATTCATCGTCGTCATTGCAAAGTTTCTCTTATCAAGGTCATAACCGGAGGGCTCTGCCTGCACAATAGCGTGCACGTTATGCTCTCAGCAACTACATAACTTGCGAGAATATAATGCAAACCCCAACCGCACCGCACCGCGTGACCTTGGCCGCCGGAAGCAACCAGCTCATTAATTGGGGGATCTCATTTTACCTGCCGGGGACCTTTGCCCGCGCCATCGCGCAGGATACTGGCTGGATGCAGCCTCAGATTTATTTTGGACTTACGCTGGCCATGCTGATGATGGCGCTCATATCGCCATGGGTGGCCCGCCTGCTGGCGCATTTTGGCGGCCAGCGCGTGGTGGTGAGTGGGACGCTGATGATTGCCGCAGGCTGCCTTGCGATGTCGGAAATCCAAACGCTTGCAGGATGGTACTCCGCCTGGCTTGTGACCGGCATCGGCATGCGGCTGGCACTATACGATGGCCTATTCGCCGCGCTGGTGAATCTCTACGGCCAGCAGGCCAGAATAACAATCTCTCGCGTCACGTTACTGGGTGGGCTAGCCTCCGGCGTGTTCTGGCCGCTGGGAGCGGTCTTGTTGACAGTAACCGACTGGCGACACGCGCTGCAGGTGTATAGCCTGCTGGGTTTGTTCAGTGCGCTGGCGCTCTGGAGGATACCGAATCAGAAACGCGCCCACACGTATTCTCCCAAGCCAGTCACTCACTCGTCGCATGATCGGGTAATGGGCTGGCTGTACGCTGTGCTTATCGCGCTGGTGACCTTTATCTCCAATGGCACCTCAACGCATCTGCCGGAGTTTATCGCCGCCCATGGGCTACCCGTTGCCATTGGAATGCTGTGGGGAATTGGGCAGACCGGTGCGCGCTTTCTAGAAGTGGCTTCTGGCTCGACGCTCACGCCAATGAGGCTCACCCTGATCACCACGCTGCTTATCCCATTATGCTTCGCGCTCGGCATGGCCAGCTCTCACATGGTGTGGGCCGCGAGCGGTTTTGTCCTCGGCTATGGCGCAGTCAACGGCCTGACGACGGTATTTAAAGCCACATTGCCGCTACAGCTCTTCACGGCGGGAGAGTACGCCCGCCGCACCGGGGTGCTACTCATTCCCGCCCAACTGTTAGCCGCCACCTCGCCGCTGGCCTACGCGTGGCTAAATGAAATGGTGGGGATTCAGGGGAGCCTCGTGGTTTCCGCCACGCTGGCTTTGATCGCCGCCGGATTGGCGGTATCGATGGTGATATGCCAAGCGGGTCGCATAAAGACCCCTTCCGACGAACACGCCTATCGGCAAGAATAATCATGGCAATCCCGCCGAGGGGAATCGCGGGCATAAAAAAACCCTCTGCTCAGCAGAGGGTTTTTAGCGCTAACGCAAAGGGGGAATTATTCCCACTCAATTATTTACGACACGCATAACCAATTGACTGATAACAAAATTCCTAAACACAGATTTCACCGTACCGTTTTATATACCGTCACCAGAAATTAGTACCATGAAAAATGCCATGTTATCTGGTTAGTGAGTCGTACTGTTTTTCACAGACTCTTCCAGCTTCTGCGGCCCGATCAGCGTACTCTGCCAGTTGTCGGTTTCGCTCGAGAGATTTGCTGAGCACGTCGGCAAGCAAAACCCCGGTGTCTGCGGCTGACGACCCAGCGCCGATAGTGGCGTTATACTGCCTGAGCTGCTCACGGATGGCAACGAGCTGTTGCTGCATCCTACCAGCACGAGTGGCAACATCAATAGCATCATTGCGCGCCTTATCGATCCTCTGCTGCGCTTCACGTTCATTGGTCGCTTTCTCCTGTTCGTCGAGATGACGAGCTTTCTCATCTTCTGCTTGGCGGTCTGCCTTTGCCTGCGCATACCCGGCTTCGTACTGATGGTCACCATGGATATTCCAGGCAACGATACCTACAGTGCCCAAAGCAGCAAGCAGAGAGATAATAAGCAACTGTTTCCAGTACGCTTTGACGAATGCCCAGATCATAACAGCACCTTCCGGGCAGCGGCATATCGTGCCCGTCGGTCATCGATACCATTCTGCCCACCATTAATGATCTGCGTGACGCGAACCAGGTCGCCGGGATACTTCATGCAGCCTTTGGTGGAGAAGAACCACGCTGCACTGCGGGCTGCATATTCGTCCTGTGCAAGCAGTTCCGGCTGCTTAACCAGATCCACCTTCAGGCCGTTGCCGCAGTCGCGGTAATTATTCAACCCGGTGATCTGGATAAGCCCACGCCCGCGGTAAAACCATCCGTCAGTAGGACCGTTGTTCCCGTTGCGTTTGCTGTAAACCAGATTTGCGATCGCGCGCTGTCGTTCAATCGGTAAGGATGGCTCACCTTGGCGGCGGCCCAATGAGTTAGCCTGGCCTTGTGTAATTCGTCCGGCACGAACAAAACCAGCCAGGCCGGTAACGCTGTAGTTAAAGTTTTCAATCAGGTGATTGAAGCCTGTACTTTCATGCCCTACCTGGGCAATGAACATCGCCTGATCTTCTGGTTTGGTAATTCCGAACTCTTTCATTGCGGCATCGATATGCGGAAACCACCTGATAGCCAGTGCCTCATTGACGCCAGATGCCTTCTGAAACTGGTTAATGTCCATCTTGTGACCTCGTAATTTTAAAGATTTGAACCACGTTGCCGCGCGTTTTTAGAACGGCGGCGAGCATTACCGCATTGATAATCACCTCTGATAAATCAGCGGCCATTGGTGTCTGATACCAGAGGGAATAAGCGGCACGGATGGGAATGCTGGCTGACGCAACTATCAGGAAATAGGCTATCCAAGATCCCCACCGCCGATGGCGGGAGCCGTTGCGCTGGAATGACATCACCCTGACGGCAATGCCTGCGCAGATAATCGCGTTTAACAGCAGGAGCAGATCATGACTTGTCATCGTCTTTACTCCCGGGGAAAAACTCTCGTGGGTTATCGGAACGGTGATAGAACCAGATGCCCACCCTGACAGCCGCGATTGCAGACACAAAAGCGCCAGCCGAAAAGACAATTCCTTTTTCGAATGACTCTTGAGTGATGGTCGGGATTAGACTGGCTACACCAATGAGGATTGACGCTGTTGGTTTATAGAAGAGAAGTCCGCAGATAAAACTGAGGAAGGCAAGGAGAACACGCCGCCTCATTTTATATTCAATTGCCGAGGTAACAAATATCACCGCGCCGGCAAGTGAACCAAGCGCTACCTCTGGCGGTACTCCGACCAATACTGCCGCAAGCGCGCTATAGCTAAGACCCTGATTAAGCACATCTGAGCTTAATGATGGAGGCATAGCGGCCACCGTTGATTGTGCATAATGAACCTCCTGTGAGTTGGTGAGTTCATCATACACAATAATCCAAATCTGAATAATAATTACCAACAATGAATAAACAAAACAACCTGAAAGGTAATTAATTATTCCGGAGTATCAGGCCATATGACATTTGGCGCACTGGAGGTATCAACGGCTTTTACATCCTTGACGTATTGGCGCCAGGCCAGAAGTTTTGCCCTGTCGTCATCGCTAATAACACCGAGTTGGAGATCGATAATCCAGTCTTCCATTACTGTGTTTGCGCTGTCGATCAACCGCTGACGCTCAGATTCAGCTTCTCGCACATAATCTTCATGTGTTGGCACATAAGGCGGATCGGTGATCCAATTCCCGGTTTCAGGGTTATACGTTTTATTCCCACCAGAGAAATTATCTGGCACCTCAACTTGTATTGTTTCCCAGCCAGGAATGGGTGAGTAACTGATACTCCGATAATTATCGGTTGAGACATAGATAATCATGCTGTCACCTTCCAAACATGAATGCGAACAGGAGATGGAGTGGCGTAATCGCTAGTAAATTCTTGAGAAGCGCCACTGTTCTGTGTTAGTGCTACGAACGCGGCCCTCCCAGCCCTGCACACAATTCCCTCTCCTTCTGCGTATGCAGAATTAATTCCATATGCGTTAGGTGCACTAGAATACATCCATGGGGTTGTGACCCACTTCTGTAATGTAGCGTGAAATATTTCAGTCATACACCATACCGGGGTGTTATTCCCAAATGGGTTTTGGAGAACAGTTCTGCTATTTAGGGCAGGGTTTATCACGCTAAGCAGCGCATACCCAATGCGCGCATTAGTCGCAATATTCTTGGCCTGCAGATCGCTGTTTACTGATTCGATTCTTGTCGCAAGTGTGAGGGCGTCGAGCTCACCAGCGTTTTGAGCATGACCGGCAAAGCGAATTACAAAGCAGCCAGGCAGGGAGTTCATGCGCGCTTCAGTAAGACCGTCCTGGAACACGGTGTTGCCTTTACTGAAGTCAATACCCACCCTTGTATAGGTTCCATTTGGAGCATTAGGCTGCAACTGCCCCGCTGACGAACTCCCTGGGTTTGATAGGGTCTTCGTCATATAGGCAGGGTCTTCATCTACAACAGACCCGTTAGTTAAAACCGCTCGGAAATCTAAGAATGTCTTGACGTTAGGCACACCAGATTTTTGTACGCTACCGGCAGCCAGTGTTGCACCGTCACCACGCAGTACCGGCGCTTTAATACTCCCACTCTGCACACCGTTTCGGTCAGGAAGACGCATCTTTCCGGTTGCTGAGTTAAGGACATAGCAGCCGCGCTTCGTGGGGTCTGCTTGCCATTCTGCTTCTGTGCACGACGGTCTATTGCCAGCAGCGACATCAGCGTACAGGTCTGCAAACGGGCCAACCTGGTCAACTTGCTGCCCATCAGCAGCTACTGTTCCGTCTGGAACTTTCGCCCGGTTGTCATGCCAGAATGTTTCTCCAAGATAGCCGTAGGTGATCCCAAGGTTTTCTCTGGCTTCAGCAGGGTCTTCGAGATCCGACAGATTGTTAGCGGCCTTCAGTGTGCCATCCAGTTCTTGCTGCACCGTCTTGCCCGAAGTAGCGCCAACAAGCCCAGCGCCAGTAGGCTTTGCTAATTCCAGATAGACTTCAGCAGCAGAACCGGACGGCGCGGGGATAACTGTCGGGTTACCGTCATTATCAAATGCCGGTATTTTGTTCCGGCGATCCACGGCCGCGGGGAGTTGAGGGACGGCCTCCGGCGTTCGCAGAGTGTGAGACAAACCATCAGCAAGCGAGGTATCAGCGTAGTTCTTTGTAGCCGCATCCTGCGGTTCTTTAGGGTCTCTGACGTTGCGAATATAATTCCCCTGGGCATCGAACCAGTTTGCAACAGTCGATGGTTTGCGAAGGGCTGAGGTGTACATGCTCCGGATTTGCTGAACCAGCATCGTCAGTTTATCGAATGCAAGCTCATGAACTTCTGCAAAAAACTTCCCCTGATTTCGTAGGTCAGTTTCCTGGGTAATAGGAAGGTCGCGAGAAATTGAGATTTTCCAGCCAGTCGCCAGTGGCACCATCAGTATCACGTTGCCACCAGTGTACCCACCGGCCCCGGTTACGGTGTAGTCCGTATCGGGGGTGAGTTCCGTCAGGTTCTCGTCGAGATCCACAACGGTGACAACCAGGTCTGATTTGCTGAATATCCTGAATGTGTATGGGAAGGTCGTCGTGACGCCGTTCCCGATGTAATCGTTATGGTCAACTTCTGTTGAAACCGTCATGACATTTCTCCATATCGCTGCAGCCGCCTGACAGCCCGCACACCCCGTAATTCTATTACCCATGAGCGCTGATATGAATGAAAAGCATACGTTAATGCAAAGTTATTACCCTATAGGTAATTGAAAATTACTGGAAGAGTCCGCCCTCATCTGGTATATGTATATATATACAGTATTTATGGAGAGCCGTAAGATGTCATGTCGGTACCATCATCCATTGGTTGAGGGATTTGCTGAGCAAGTGCACACGCCGGGAGGCGTCAGATCACTCGTAGAAAACTCTCATCTCATGGATCTGCTCAGGGAACTGGAAGGAGATGGGTATGATGTTAGTGGGGCCACAGCAGAGCTTATCGCTCTGGTGAACTATGTTACTTCAACACAAATGTCGATGAAGGATTTGCAGACACATTTGGACTACTGCACGCTGCAGCTCAGGCAGCAGTTGAAATAGCCATTGATTGGGTAACAATTTGGATTTATTGTTACCTCTGAGGTGCATTTACTTACCTTATTTTCTGCGCCATAGTAATCAGGCACTGGCAAAATCCAGTGCCGGGATTGGCGTCCCGGATTACTAAAAGGCGCATACACCGCGCAAGCGGTTTTTTTATGCGTTAAGCACGGCCACATTCGCATTATGGTGGGTTGTGTGGGGGCGGAGAAATCCGCGCCGGGTCCTTTTAGCCGGTTACGCCAACCCTGCACAGCTCACCACCATCTGATTGGCGTCAGAGGTGGTGATTACCTGACTAAAAGGAGATCACCATGTCTAAAAAGTTAAAGCCTTCCGTATTTAATTTCGAGTCAGAATGTCCAGTCAGAGCCATTATTATTAATGGTGAACCTTGGTTTGTTGCCATGGATGTCTGTCGTGCAATCGGCATAGCTAATCATCGTGATGCAGTGAGAAAGCTCGATGCTGATGAAAAGGGAGTCGGTTCAACCGACACCCTTGGTGGCGAACAGGAAGCCACTATCATCTCCGAGTCCGGCCTCTACACTCTCGTTCTTCGCTGCCGCGACGCAGTTACCCCTGGCACTATCCCCTACCGTTTCCGCAAATGGGTAACCAGTGAAGTCCTGCCACAGATCCGCAGGACTGGTCGCTACGTGCGGGAAGAGTTATCGCCAGCTGATAAAGCGCAAAAGGTTGTGGCCAGCTTTATGCCAGCTATCCTGGAAGCGATGAAAGAGGAAAACAAACCGGTCTATAGCTACCCGCTCAAGCCGAACTACCGTGATCACATTCATACCTCTGAAGGCGTACTGATTCTTGTCGAGAACTCAATGGTTATGGATCTGCTACGCGAGATGGATGCCGATGGCCACAATGTAGATGCTGCGTTAGCTGAAGTAACGACTATGCTCAACTACATTGTTGGTGCCAGCTCCTACCTTCGTGAAGCTAAAACTCATATGCAGTATATGGTAGACAAGATTAAAAATTTCTAATGTGAACGTAGTGTTTATTGTTGGGGATGCCGCGCGAAAGCACTACACTATCAAAGCCGCATACCGCGGCTTACACATGGTAAGCAAAAAATGAAAAAAGCTTTTGCTGTGCTCTTTGTTCTGTTATCTCTTGGTTCCGCTACACAAGCCTTTGCAGGTAACTGCCAACACTCGACTGATACCGCATCTGATGGTTCTATTTGCGGTGGCCGTTCAGCCGATTCTCGTCCTGGCGGGAAGTAAAAAAACAAAGGCCGCTTCGGCGGCCTTTGTGACATGTCACGCTATTTATCTTGAAGCTCTTTTATCCGCTTCTCTTCCTCAAGTTTTTTCCTCTTTATCCATAATGATAATACGCCATCGGTTCCACCTATAGCGCTCACCATCATGATAAGAAAATAAAGAGAAATTGCAGACGAAACGAACATGAAGATCCAAGGAAAAACCTCTTCAAAGCGTCCATAATTTAGCATTCTGAAATTTCTTTCTGACAAAGCCAAAGCAGACAAAATTAGCGTTACTGTATAAATTGCAATTAATAGACGTTTTAAATAAATGTTCATTGTCCAACCGCTTTCCCTAAGTCAGGTGCTCTACGCGGCATTGTTTCGCCAGGTTCCCACCAACTCGTTGTGTTGAATTCCCGCTGCGCGCGGTGTTTACCATCCAGCAAAAATAAGTGGTTTCCCTTCAATAAGGCTAGCTACAAGAACAATTCCCTGCACAACAAAGACGAACCAGCAAATAGCCTGAACTGGAGGGCTAAGAAAATACTTGTAACGGTCAGCAAATAGCAATCCGCCAGAAACTAGCACAGTCAAAATGATTAAAAACAAGACTCCCCCTTATTGCGGCGTTACGTCCTGCGGTCGCCACCAGTATGTT
Source organism: Kluyvera sp. STS39-E (assembly GCF_040932435.1). Classification (NCBI taxonomy): domain Bacteria; kingdom Pseudomonadati; phylum Pseudomonadota; class Gammaproteobacteria; order Enterobacterales; family Enterobacteriaceae; genus Kluyvera; species Kluyvera sp. STS39-E. The sequence goes on from NZ_JBFQGA010000004.1 coordinate 485,925, forward strand.
TGGTTGAATTCTTTCTTCGAACGCTGCTCCATCTTACGCAGATAGCCAGGGGAAAAATACTCCTGCATCTGGTTAAAAATCATATGGTCAAGCGCTGCCTTCAGGTACCAGATGTTGGCGCCAGGAGTCAGGCCCTTTCCAAGCTTAACCAGATCACCACCAGTCTGCTCGCTCTTACCCTCTACCGCATTCAGCGGGATGCCCTGCCCGATCTTAATGACATCATCAACGAGACCAGCTACCGGACCAAGCATAGACGCCAGCGCGCCACTCCCGTACCGGGTGTGATCAGAAAGAAGGAAATCACCGTACAGGCCAAGCCCTCCACCTTTAAGCAGTGCACCGAGCCAAAATTTAGCGGCATCATCCCCCGTCATTTCTCTTGGGTTACGGCCAGATGCAACATCATTAAGTTGTTGTGAAAGGGCACCAAGAATGGTTGTGCTCGCAATGAATGTCGCAATATATGCCGCCCGACCGCCAGCGGAAGGCATACCCATTGCGCGGGCCCAGTGACGCATTACCACTGAGATAGGGAATGATTTAAACAGAAACACGCTGCGGGTTAATTCACCCTTCCAGGTTCCACGTTGAATACCTGAACCAGTAAGCATCTGTTCACGGGCCCCTGGTGTTATAACTGCCATATCAACTTCCTCGGTTACAGCTCCGAGTAGTTTACGCATTGCCTCAAACTTAATGCGCTCTGGTGCGCCAAGATGCTGCACCTCTGAATCAGGGATCCGCATGATGCTTTCGGGTGTAAGCATCGTATTATTTCCTTTCCCCCAGTCTTCTTGCTGCGCTAATTTCCAGACGCTCCAGTCAGTTTCTGTGATGCCTTTGCTTTTAAGAATACGGAAATCAGCATCATCGAGGCTACGTAGATCCGGAGTACGAGATATGACATCACCAAGGCTTCCCATCATAGTAACGCCATAGGCGCGCTTATGAGCGTCGGACCATGCAGTCAACCCACTGGCGCGCATAACCGCAGTCGCCGCCCACCTGGATACCGACGGGCCCATATTATCCATTGCCCAACGATTAACGCTGCCAAGTAATGACTCCATCGCCAGCCCAGCTCGTCGCGCCTGAGCCAACTCAGTGCGGTTAGCAGGATTCATCGCCTCTAACTGATTTCGAAATAGCTGGTTCATTGGCAAATTAGTAACCTTGGCAGAAAGATACATAGTCCCAAGGTCAGAGAAAGACGCGAGCAATGCAGAGCCAAGACGGCTTGCCACCATCCAGTTGCGGATATTGTCAGACCAACGAGCGATATGTGGGTTCGCCACTGGCTGCGTCTTCCCGGATATAAAGTTGTAAAGGTTCTCGGTACTATTCGCCTGGCGTTCTACCGCGCCCGTCTTATTAGGATTGGCCGTTGCCGTCTCTGATTTGGTCTGGTCAAGCAAAGAGCGAAATACGTGATCAGGATTTGGCCCGTATGTTTCAACCAAGGCAATATCCTTACTGATCCCCTCCAGGTGGCCAACCATAATTTCCCATAGAGATCGGTCGCCGTAGAGTTGCTGGTATTGAAGATATGAATCTGCATCTTTGAAATGGATCTGACGTGATGCGTTACCACGATTTGCACGCGCCCCTGAAATACGCATTCCATTATCGGTTAGCTTATTCAGCCCGCCAGTGGCAATCGTGTTATATGCTTCACCGAGAAAAGCAGACAACTCAGTATCACTCATAAGCTGACCATCGGCGCGGGTGTAATATTTACGGTCAAGTTTCCCGATAACATCACTAACCCATTTATCACGAGTGACCTGCCCTACTTTCTCCATCGAGTGATGCTGCGGTATCCCCCAGTTTTCCAGATAGCCTATATCGCCACCGGCATCATTGAAGCGGCGCCACAGTAGTTCGGTGACATCTCCCCATGCCTTCGCCCCTTTACTGGCTTTAACATTCCCGGTTTTCTGTCCTCGAATCTCAAAGACAAGATCACGTACCCCAGCATCATCTTCGAACAGACCGAAGAACCGAGGATCAACTGCCTCGAAGGCCTCCTGTAACTGACTAAGTGCATAGTCACGCGTAGCCTTAGTCCTTGACTCAACAGACAAGAAATTTGATTTACCATCAGCACTGAAAGCTATTGTCCGGTTGAGCGCGCCAAGCTTGCCATCTTCCCCTTGGTAGCTGTTGATAAACTTATCAAGCCTCTGCCGCGCAGCAATGGTCAAAGCGACACGGCGTTTTTTCAGGGCTGCTTCTCTCTGAAGTTCATCTGATGCGAGTTGACCGGCGCGACGTAATCTTTCAGCATCAGTAAGCTGGCGCCATGACATCGGGTCATCTCTGGCAAGTGAGCGCATGTTACGGTAGATACGATCTTCAATATCCTGAATTTCGCGTGCTGTTAGTGTGCGTTTGGCTGCCTGTTGTACTGCCTGAATGCATTCCTGTCTCATCAATTTACCCTCTCAAGAAACACGAGACAGCCACATCAAAGAGGCTGGAATCCTGTATTGCCTGTTCATTTTCCCTGCTTGCCTCATCCAGAACCTCGCGCGCATTACGCGGCTGCGGGTTACCATCCTCATCAAGAACAGTGATCACCATGTCAGGTGATTCACTTAATGAGTCCTCGGCAATACGGAGGTCGATATCACCGGACTGATCAGCAGTTGGTTTCTGCTCAACCTGTCGTAAAGACGCTGCTGTATCAAACGGCGCAGCCTCGTCAGCGGTGCGCACTTCGGCGGTTTTATAGAATGAAAGTGCCTGAGTGTTAAGATCACTTTCTGCCTGCTGGCGTCTTGCTAGCTCGGCCCTGGCTTCAAAGAACCGACCGCCTTTTTCATGCGGCGCCAGAGTGTCACGAGCAGAGTCAAGCCTGCTTTGAGCGTCAGATATATTTTGGTCCACGTCACGTAGGCGGGCTTGCTTATCAGCCCTGGAACGAGCCAGTTGTTTCCCACTTCCTGCCGGTTCTTCCGCCAGAATTTTTTCTCTTTGGGAATTGAGGTTATCAATAATCCTTTGACTATTAGCTATTTCTGACTGATATACCTGCCGATCCCCTCTGGGCAATACTTGCGCTGCATCGGCCTCAAGTGCTCGAAGTCCAACTGATATTTGCGTGCTGCCTTCATCCGCACGATTAAGGTTCTCATCAATGGCTTGAGCTATTAAATTTCTTCGCCCTGGGATATCACTGAATGATGCCGGTTCAGCTATGCTGCTAACGTCAACAGCACGCCCCTGGCTGACATCAGACATTGCCTTTTGCAACGCCTGAACATGAGCATCTCGCGAAATAACATTGATTGGGACGCCGGGGGCAACATCTATTTCAGCGTGATGTGATGCGTTTGCAGCCAATGCAGCATCTACATCAGTTGGTGAAAATTCTGGTACGTTACCAGCCTCTCCACGAGAGTTTATGAAACGACCAACACCACCAAATGCCACGCCAAGAACAGCGTCGATAGCCATGGCTTGACTATCAAGCACCTGATATTGGCTTGCCATTTCGTTATAACCGCCATTGCGAAGCGTCTGCGCCGTCAAACCGCGCTGCGCCATGCCGAACGCAATGTTGGTGCCAGCAGCGTATATAATATCAGGAACAGCTCTCACTGCTGTTGCAGCGGCATTACGCACTGCACTTTCGCCAGCCTTTGAGAGCTGTGCGCCAATGCCTTCAGCCAACGCACCGCCGGCACGCAATCCCAGACTCATTGGAATAAGCGTACCAGCCCCAGCGGTTACCCCCTCAATTAGCCCTGCTTCCTGAGCGGTTCTGAAGTCAACACCTTGAGCGGTAAGCCGCTCAAACGCAGAAAAACCCTGCAAAGAAGTAACGGCCGCAGCGCCACCCGCAGGGCCTGCTAATGCGGTCCCGACAACAGCTTGACCACCCATGTCGAATAAACCATTGAGGATCTGACCTGCTGTACCGGTAGTGGCAGAGTCTGGAGTAAGTCGCTTAACCTGCTGTTCTGCTAACTTTCGTTGCTCGGCAATATACGTCGCCGACGTGTCGTTGAGCGGGGTGTTCTCATTCACAAGTTGAGCAACAGGAGATACCAACTTGTCCATGCCAGCCCATAGCAACTCATCTGGTTTTGCCACCAACCCGGAATACAGGCCCGACACAGCAGCGCCAACAGCATTATCAAAAAAACCGACATCACTGTTAAAACCCGCTGGGTTAGATGCTGCTTCGTCAAGTTGCTGATTTTGATTTACCTGGTCAAGGCCAAAGTAACTCATTGTGGAATGCCTCCAGAGAATCGCTGGCGCTGCTGGGTAAGATCGATGACGACTGGGGTTCCATCCTGCTTAAGCAAATAGCCGGTTCCAAGCTTCACTAAGTACTGACTATCCCCATAGCTTTGCAATCCGTACTGCCCAGGAGGGGCTTTAATTCCTGCCCCAGTCACCTGGGTCTCCCATGCCTGATTTACCTGCTTGTCGAATTGATCTGCAGACATCCCCCATGGCAAAAGAACATTCCCCTGCCCGTTGTAGTCATGCACACCACCAGTAGCTACGTTAACAGCCTGCTTCCAGGTGTCACTGTCAATCTCTCCTGATACAACGCCCTTCTTCGCCATTACCCCTGCGTAGTAGTCTTTCGCGATCTCATACGCCATAGATGCCCCTTGTGCATCACCGGCAAATGCATCTTTCACCATGTCAGAAAACTCGAGGCGCAGGTCGGTATCCTTCGGCATTGGGATTCCCTTCGCATCATCAGATCCCTTTCTGGCAGCCGCGCCTGACAAAATAGTCTGTGCCGCTGATTCTGGGGATATAGAAACATCAGGATTAAACCAATTCTTCTCAGCCACTACGCCACCAGGCTTATCCATAAGGATCCCCGCAACCGCGGCAGATGGTGCGTTAGCGCTAATTTGCTGGAGTGCTGACATGTACACCTGCCCACCGCCGGTACTCTGCCGGATGGTATCGAGATATGCAGACTGTTGTGAAACCGGAGCGTCACGGAAGAAAACGCCGATCTGATTGGCTTCATCCTTTGAAAAGAACGTCAAAGGTGTCGCATAAGATTTTGATAGCTCTCCAACCTGAGATGCGCGCAGCGCAATGCTCTGCCCAAAATTACTCTGGTTTGACATATCGATAGGCTTTGTCTGTCCTGCCGAAAGTGAGAACTGTACAGGGTCAGCCTGGCGCTGTTTGATTACCTGATTTGCAGCGGTAACCACATTGTCATAAAGCGCGGCGCGTGACGCGTATCCTTCGCCAGTTTCACCAGTGTCAGGACGCAACTGATCGACGTATGCGGTAATGCTGTTGGTAGGCATATTGCGGAACGAGCCTATGTACTGCCCGGCGATCTGCGTATTTCGGAATTCGGTGTAACGCAGGTTGCCTTCCCGAACTCCATACGCAGCCATGAAATCTGCTTCGCCGGGAGGATTAGGAAACTCAATGCCACGCATATAAGCAGCATTTGCATCGCGTACCTGGCTGTCAATCGTGGTTCGGTATTCAGCCTGCTGTTGTTTACGAATTTGGTCAGCCTGCCGTAGGAAGGTTGCCTGAGCTTCTGGAGAAGCTGCATCAAAAGCCGCACTACCGGTGTATCGTTTATTGCTCGCAGGCAACTGAGACAGCCCCAGCGCCGCGCTTACTCCTGTAGATAGCTGATCATTGCTATATGGCTGGCTACCATTTTCGTGATGAATGATTGCTGCACAAAGGGCCTTTAAGGTATTCGGATTAGATGCATCAATTGGCTGATCAGCAGTCACACCAACCTGCGCACAGACAGCTCTGATATATGCATCCGTATCGTTATTGTCCGATGCAGGTGCCCACCGGTTGATAATGTCACTGACTGTATCAATGCCCTGCCGTTGATACGAAAGTAGGTTGCGGCCAAGAGCACGAATACCATGCTCTGGCGTTTCGAACTTAGCAAAACGACCATCATCACCAGTCTGCCCAACCCAAGGGTTAGAAGCACTGAACTCAAGGTTTCCCGGATTATTGTTGCGGATCCCTCTTGCGCCTTCTCCAGTCGATTCTCCGCCACCTAGCGTTGCGCGACGAGAACCTGTAACCGTATCACTCAGTTCACCATTGCTCTGAATGAACTCAATTGAATTACTTGCTGACCACTGGGAGAGAGCCCTGTCGGCTACCTTCTCTTTAAATTCGACCTTCTTGGCCTGAATCTGTTCATCACTCCAGCCATGTGCTGCGCCGAAATCATCAATTTGCTGAAACGCCTGCCGGTTCGCCAGTACATAACTGGTATTATCGCCATACATCTCTGACGCCGTCTTAGCGCCAGTATCAAGAGTGGCCTGAAACTGTCCCTGTTCATACGCGTTCAGCTGGCTAATTTCATGTCTTCCAGCCTGTGAGGTGAACTGAATCCTCTGTTGCTGCGCTTGCTGCATGAATCCAGAACGTGCTGACTCAGGAAGTTGCATTGAGAGTTCCTGAGCTTTTGCATCAAAAAGTTGTGTGTACTCCTGCCCCTTTCCAAGCGCATTTTTGCCCTGCAGGTTAAGCAAGCCATTCTGAGGGTTAGTCATCAGGTCGCTGGCTGCCTGCGTCAATTGAAGCGATGCATCCTGCGACATGGCCACATCAGCTCGCTGCTTAGCCTGAGCAAATACATCAAGAGCCTGGCCGCCAACTTTTACGGCAACATCCCCAATATTTGGACGTTGAAATGACTGAATCTCTGGAGCATTAACGCCGATGCTTTCAACCTGGCGACCAGATACTGTAGGTACAACTGGCATTAGTAACCCCCTATTTTAAATTGGGAATTGCTATTAACTCCGCCAGATAGCATTGGTGTTGAACCGCCACCTGCCGATACCGACGTTTTAAACGGATTCCACGAACCACCGAGAGCGCTGTATGCCCCATACGCATTAATTGGTGCCGTAAGCAGGGTCGTCATCGCTCCAGCGTTACCTTGCGCGCGCGCAGATTTGGCCTGGTTTTTATAGTTGGCTGACTGAACCTGTAATCCATATGCCTCGCGCTGTGCATTGTTTACTGTCGTAAGCGCATCAAGTTGGCCGAATTGCGCGGTATCACCGAAGATATCCAGTGAACTACCCGAACTAAGATCCCCACCACTCGCCGCCATAGTGGCAGCCTGAGTACCAAGCTGCTGTCTCATCTGCGAACGTCGGCGATCGGCCTCAATGTTCCCGCGGTTAATTGCATCATCAGCTTGCGCCTCAGCAACCTGCGCGTTCTGCTTTGCTACTGAAGATTCATATTTCCCCTGCTGATACTGGTTGTATGCAGACATGGCACCTAATGCGAGCGTTGCACCAGCTATTATCGTGGTTGGTTCACACATTATTTTTTCTCCCTGTAAAAGTGATGGAAGTTCATGCCAAGGACGCCGTAAGGGGCTGCTTCATCGAGCGTGAAACCGATCCAGTGCAACCATGCTTTAGCGACGTGGTTGCGTGCATCTACATAATTTTCAAGATACGGGTAAACCATGTGCATTGCATTGACCACTTTTTTGCAGTGGCGAAGGAAAGTACGCTGATATGTTTCAAGCTCATCCGTTCCAACCAGCCACGGAATGCCGTTCCCGCCAATCATTGATGCCGGCGCAACACCAAAGATGGCAATCACCTGTCCATTAATCAGACCAGCACAGGTGAAGGTAGAGGTTTTCAGGCCTGTTTCGAGTACCCGGCGAGCATCCCATCCATTAGCTGCCAAAAACTCGTCTTTATCCGCTTCACGAACCCGGGGGATGATTTCTTCAATATGGGCCTGCGTTGCTGGAATAATTTGCGCATCGATCATCAGAAGCCTCCAACTGTTATCCGAGGAATAACCGCCAGCACCGATACAGGAAGCGGGTCTGTTTGACGGATTTTTACTCTGCCGTTGTTGTCCCAATTGCTGTCGAGTTTCACCTCAACCTTTCCTGTTGCGTCGTCAACCGGGTCGTCATAAAACTCGAATTCCCGTTGCGGATATTCATACCAGGTCCCTCCAGGTGTGGACGCCCAAATACCGCGGCTGGCGTTAACAACGAGAGTCACAGTGGAAATAAGCTGCTTCTTATCCAGTAAGGTTTCCTGGCCACTGATATTGATGTCCAGCGTTTCAAACTGAGCGCTGATTGGGAGCCCGATGTGAACTACGCCGCCGGGAGATTCCAGGGTGACAGCTCCACCAGTGACCACTTTTTGCGGTTCAACGTTGGCGTCTGAGAGAATATTGACCTTCTGCCCTTCAAGGTGGCCAAGCCCAGAAAAGGTGCTGCGAGCCATGCGCCAGTCTTTCGTTGCCACATTACGGAGCGCTTCAGGAACATTTCGGTTCACCATTACCGTGACCGTGTTTCCATCGATAACCGATGCGATATCACAACGCAGCTCCATGTCGACGGCATTACCATCGGGATCCTTACCGACATAAGGAATCTGTATCTGGGCGCCGATATCGGTAGACGAAAAGTAACTGTCCCCGCTCATCGTCAGGGTATAGGGAGTTTCGTAATTCCAATCCTCGCTGCCGCCAGTGATCACCACGGTGTTTGTTCCGGCATTTCTGCCGTCGTAGCTCAGCCCACTATCCACAAAGAAAGCATCTAAATCACTGGTGAACTGGCGACTTGCCAGGCGCTCAATGTAACGCTTCGTTTGCCCATTAATGGTTCTGTTAACGATGAAGTAAACTGCGTCCTCATCGCCTTCGCTGATGCAGCATGTACTCTCGTATTTACCCGCGCTACTCTGCGGAGCCCATGCGAAAACCTGCTGATCACGCAGATAGGTAAGAACAAGTAATTTCCCGTCATCCCGCACACAGAAAGCGCTGGAATACGGAACAATGCAGAATGACCAGTCAACAACGCTGTGACGCTGAAACAGGTGATTTGCCAGAATGGTCAGGTCAGAACCTTGATACCCGTCGACGTCAAACGAATATGCAAGATCACGAACTACACTGCCCTTTTCCTGGATGAATAGAGCAATGTTGGCCACGGCGATTGGCGGAAGGTTGCTGCTACCGTTTGAGCCCTGAGAGCTGAAAGTGAATGCCGACGGGGTGAGCACCTTATTCTGATCACCACCAATGACGTACTCCCCGCCGGAGGTCAGTGCGACAAGGGAACCGATATCAATCAGATGCCTGATTTCATTAACCTGGCGTCCCGCATAGGTGAATATGATCCGGTCATCATCCTGGATAGGATTGCTCTTCCCAAAATCCTTATAATCACCAGTACGGCTTGCCCATATGGTTTGTGGGAACCCGGTTGACGCAGCGAAATACAGACGCTGCTGATAATAGGTAACCGTTGCCGGGTACCCATTTACGCTATTCCATGCGAATTTTGCCCACTTATAACTGGCCTTTGAACTACCGACGACGTTCTCTGGGATCCGGGAAACAACCGTTGCGGTCGCTGTTTTTCCGTCGGTACCCACTGCCGTTATTTTGGCAATGCCAAACCCACTGTGCAGATACTCCCACTGAATACCAGTATCGCCACTCCACCCATCCCAGGACATACCTTCAGTGTGTGATGGTCTAAGCGTACCGGTTTTTCCTGAAGAGTTTGCTCGATAATAATTGCTGTCCGCGCGCCGGACATTGCCAGTAGAGGTGTCTTTACTGGTTTCCCAGACCGGTACGGCATCAATCGCTGGCTGCTCGAGATAGAAAAGCTTACCGACCTGCTCAGCACCGAAAATTGCAGAGCTGGCCGTCAGCGTTACGGTGCCGGCTGTGGCGCTTGAATACACCGTAATGGTGTCATCAACATTGATATCTTCAAATGGCCCGTTCTTTGTTTCGACGTCCACGATTTCCCAATTGTCATGGGCATGCCGACGTAATTCTTTTGGCGGGTAAGCTGGATGAACCAAGGTCAGAACGTCGGCACTCTGCGTGAACTTAATGCCGAAAATATCATCCTCGCCATATGGCATCGCCAACTCATAAATGACGTTGCTGCTATCCAGCACAAGCGCACCATCTTTAATAACGCGCATGTATTGGTGGCCGAACTCCAGCGCATAAGTCTGGATCGTGGAAAACTGGAATGGGATGAGCCGTGACTTACGGTCAGGATATTTAGCCGCGGCAATAAACTGAGTGCCAGGCCTGTTTTCAACACCGCCGTACTGACGAACGATGAAGTTATCGCACTTGCGCAGAGCAACCTGATACTTCGCCATATCAATGCGGCCGTACAACGTAGGCCCGATTTCGCCGCCAGCAAAACTTGGTTGAATCCAGCTGATAGCCATTATGACAACCTCGCGATAGTGAACTCATCAACGGGAGGCTGCGGCTCCTGAGTTTCGTTGAGGCTATGAGAACCCGCTGAGGCGATGACCCGGCTGTACATATTTAGTGCGTTATTGCCGAGATCAGCATTACCAGTGAGCGACATGTTCACCGCGGCGGCCAGTCGCCAGGATAATGCTTCCTGGAAGATTGACTCAAACACGTTCACGTCAGAGATTCGGGCCACATACTTCAACCATGCTGCTGGCTGGTCCGTATAAATCAGACGCCCGGTACCATCACCGTTAGATCCTGTTTCGTACTGGATACGCATCATTTCAGACGGGTTCCGGTTCCCGGGTACTGGGATCTCAATAATTCTCAGGCAGTCTGTAGGATAGGTGTACGCATACGCCCAGTCGGAAGGTGGGTTATTGGTATCAGCAAGTGCAATGCGCTTCGTCGCGAAGTTCCAGGGGAAATCAGCCAAAACCGCATCGCGTGTTGACTCATAGTACAAAGAGCACTGGCCTGCTTCCTTGCTGGCCTCACTCAGACTGTTGATCGTGCGGTTGTTTCCGAGATTGCTGAGTGCGCGGTTGCAGATGTCGATAACGGATGCCATTAATCACCCCCGGTGCCATACAGTGTTTCAGCCGCTGATTTTGGTGCCTCACCAGCAACTGGAGATATGGCCATGTCGGTGATCTGAAGATCTGCGCTACGGTCAACGCCATTGTCATTCTCACGGGCCGAAACACCGCGAATCACCGCTTTGGCAGTAATCATGATTTCGCTACCAACAGCCTGCGGTTGAGCATTCAACTTTTTCAGCGTGTCGTTGTTTAGCGTGATGCAAAGCCCCCATGGATAATCATCACGGGTCTGAGTTTTCCCGCTTTCGTCCTGGTAGCTATCGGTGCCAGTTTTAAGGTTGACCAGATCCATAACCGCTCCTGTAAGAAAGGGGCCGAAGCCCCTGTTTATTAGCGAGGCTTACAGCCCGAGTTCTTTACGCTTATCGGCGATCTTCTCGCGGATAGTCTCGGCTTTGGCGTTGTGATGCGGCTTCTCATTGAATAATGCTTCGTACTCTTCGCGAAGCTTATCCAGATCGCCGTTAACACCTTCGTTCACTGGCCCCAGCACAACTTCAGGAATAACGACTGCAGGCTTGGACTTAGAGTTGCCCGCGATAGCTTTTTCCTTTGCTGCCTTTGCCGCTTCGTTCACTGGCTCCAGCGCGCTACCGGGAATGCCGTCATACTCAATTTCTGAACCTTCAGGCCAGAGGTTGTTATGAATATGCGACAGACGCAGGACGCGATACTTTGCTTTTTCACCTGACATCAATTCCCCCTTAGCCAGTCACTTTCGAGCGGGTTGGATAAGGCGTATTAGCGTCAACATCCAGGTTAATACCTGAAGTGAACGCGCCAGCAGTCAGTGGGCCGGTGGCAACGATGTAATTCACGCGCAGATAACGCAGAACGCCAGCAGGAACTTTGGCAGACGCAATACGCTTACCGGCTGCCAGATTAGCCAGCGCCAACGCGCCGCTATCGTAAATCGTTGACCATGAGCTATTGTCCGCGCTGGTCTGCAACTGAACGTTTAACGTCGCTGCGCCGGCGGCGGCCGCGGTGGTGTTGACGGTCGCCCAAAACTCAAGAGGATAACCAACACCAATGTCGCGGCGGGTTCCATCCATCGGGCCCAGGTCAATCACATCAGTTGAAGCTGCAGTAGCCGTAACCGCCTGCGCTTCGGAGAACATCAACAGTTTGTCGAGGATCATCTTTCTTTCTCCAGTTAGCAGCCCGTCACCGGGCCGCCGGTTATTGTCAGGGGTTAAACCACGCGCGCTTCAGTTTCCAGAATCGCGTCAGTTTCACGAATAGGGATGCCGCGGAAAGCAGTCCACCATTCGCCTTCTGTTTCCTTCACGCTGATAGCGAGAGAGGATTTTTCCAGAGACTGCAGATCCAGAGCCTGCCCCAGCGTACGGTTCATGTAGAACACAGGGCGACCCATGCCACGGTTAGGAATGCGGTGCAGCGCTTTTACCATCAGTTTGGCGATGTTGGCTGCGGCGGTAGGGTCTTCCAGATCGCTAATGTCGATGTTCGCGACGCGAACGACATAACGCCAGTCTCGAAGAGTCAGGCCGTTATCCCACTTGTAGTGGGTGCGGTAGCCTTCGTACTGACCGTTATTGGCATCTTTCAGCGTCTGTTGCCCTTTATCTTCCATCTGCAGACCAGCCTTCTGGCCTTTAGGGAAGATTCCATGCACGGTGTTTTCACCCCATACGATCAGCCAGATAGAGGTGTTGTCAGTACCGGTGCCGCCAGCATCAATGATGTTCTGGGCATTCCCGGCTGACAGGCTGGAGTAACGGGATGCCAGCCCCATGAACTGCTGAGGATTAACACTGGAGTCACCATAGAAAAGAACCTGAGCCATCTGCTGGTTCATCGCTTCAATAAACGCACGGTCCTCAGACAGACGGAATTCAGCCGTGTTGCCGTTCAGATCAGCCAGCGTCTTATCAACTTCAGAGTAAGTCTCCAGCATGCCTGTCGAATCAGTTACCTGTACGGTGGTTGATTTGCTAGGCTGCACACCATAGTTAAGTAAGCGCCAAGTTGCCGTCGGCAGGCCTGAGCGGATGGTGGTACGGTGACCCGTTGGCAGGTTGCCCTCAACAAATGGCATGTCCTGCAGGATCGGGTTGGTTTGGGAGAGAAGCTCGATAATTTTATCAACCTTCCCGTTTGGATCGATGCGCTTACCCCAGTCAGCCAGCGTCAGCGCAGTTAAGCCTTTAACAGCCATGATTATATCCTCTCTTATTTGCCATAGAGCACTTCGGCCGTACTACGCTGGCCAGTATTACCACCGGAAACCATGCCGTCTTCTGACATGGCTTTGCCGATTTTGACGAACGTCTTCACTAGGTCAGGGTGATTACCCAGCCCGGTAGCGTTCAGGTATTCTTTCAGCTCAGGCGTGCCGAACTGGTCAAGCGCTCGCTGTGCAACGCCGATGTTTGCCGTTAACTTATCGCCGCCGATTTCTTTGTCGGCTTTAACTGTCGCGGCCCATTCTTCAGTCTGTGCCTGCCATGCTTCGGTCTGTCGCTGCTGCACACCTTCAAGAATCTTTGGATAGGCATCTACCAGCTTCTGCGCCTGCTCGTTGGTCAGGTTTAGTTCGCGCGCAACAGGTTCAAAATCAGCCAGCGCAGCGCTGTCTAATTCAACACCTTCACCGGTGCTGAACTCATACTTGTCTGGCGCTCCCTCGGGCTTTTGCTCCTGGCTGCCATCTGGTTTACCTTCTGCATCAGGTTTTCCGCCCTCGGATGGTTCTGCGCCCTGCTCGCTTTGCTGGTTGCTGGCTTCACCGCCTTTCCCATCTGCAACTGGCTGAGGGTTATCACCAGCCGGAGCGGGGTCAGCAGATGCGGCCGCTGGCGCTGCGCCACCCTCAGCAGGTTGTTCATTGCAAAGACGGCGATGGATCAAACGTTCAAATAAATTCATCAGGTGTCACCTTAGGTATTTGGAATTTCCAGAGCGCCTGAGATCCTGAGTTTCGCGAGAAGTGAGTTCAGCGCAGAAACAACACCGGCTACATCAGTAGCAGTTGAGTCGTTCTGAAAAGTTGCCATCTTCACGCCGCCGATCTCTGCGGTTGTTGCTTTCGGAAGCTGATATGAATCGCCATCCAGAAGCTCCATTTCTACGATTGTGCTGTTTCCTTCCAGGCGAACAGCTCGCATACGATAAGTAGCCATGTCGTTACTCCTTCTTACTGGCCTCGTCAGCCATCTTCAGATACTGGTCAGGGCAATGCGCCATCACTTGCTGAAACAGCGAAAGAGCTAAGTTGCGCTGCCCTTCGTTAAAAGCTGTCGCGTATGGGTCAACACTGAAACAGATGCCAAAAACGCCGCCTTTCTCAAGCAGTGACCACACAACACGGCGGCCCCGCTCCGAATTCATTACATGCTGGATATCATCGATATCTCGCTGCTCCAGCAGAGCTTGTTTGCGCTCATCTGCGCCAGTTTCAGCATCATCAATCTCAGTCATTGCTGTGGTGCTCCTGAGTTACCTGCAGCTGCCGATAGCGCTGATAAAACAGATGGATCTGACGTTTGCGCCTCGCTGAGTGTTTTAGCTCCCTGCGCTGCTGCCATACCCATTTCCATCGCCTTCTGCTGCTGTTGCTGTTGGGCTCGGTCTTGGCGAATCTGTTCGACCTGCTCCTGCGGAACGATAACTGTTGGAGAAACACCGGACATTTCAGCAAAAGCATCAACCGCTTGGTCGGCGTCGAGTTTGTCCAGCGCTTCAGTTTTGCCAAGCGCTGCAAGTTGGCCGATAAATCCGACAGTTGATGCAAGACTGGAAAGCCCAATGGATTTTTGAGCCTGAGCCATCACAGATATGTATTCGATGCTGAGCGGCATTCCTTCGAGGATATCCGGCGGAGGTGGGAGCATCCCTTTACGGACCATGATGGAGAACGTGCGGTCGATAAGCGGGTTCAGGCATTCATCGTTAAGACGTTCTAGTACTGGCCCCAGCATCAGCAACTTCTCTTCTTTCATCTCGATCACTGCTTCAACAGGCATTGAGCGAGTGTTGATGCTTTGCAGCATCATGAAGAGGTCAACGAAGTACGCGCTGTTGATGACCTGCCGCGTATCCTGAATATCAGCCAGCAAGTCAGCAGTGTTTGGATTCACGAGGTAGGCAGGTCGTAACCCATCCTGCCCCTGCATCGTATCGATGTAGTTGATTGCCCCAGGAATGAGCGAGACACGTTGCGTCTTAAGGCTGCTTGGGCCAACCATCGGTGGGTTGGTGGCTTTATCAATCAATTGGCTTTTACGCTTCTGCTCAAGCTGCAGCGCTTTAACCTGCCCAAGGGCAATCATTCCAGGGCACGATGAACCGTAGACATCCTCGCCGTTTACTTCCCAGCGCGGCGCCATAATCGGGAACTCATCAAAGCCAGACTCACGTAACAACTTGTCGTTGTCGCCGCCGACCTCGAAATACACGGATTTGATTGGCTTGTTTTTGCTGTCGAGCTTCGCTGTATCGCGGTCAATGTTTGGATAAACAGCGTGAACAACCTCGATCCACGTTTCGTACGTGCCGGATTCCCACATGCTCTTCACTGAAGAACTGACATTGTTCAGGCCGAACTCCATCACCAACTGGCGAACGGTCATAGTGAACTTGCGATAACTGGTATCAACACTCCCGCGCGGGGAGTTTGCAAGGTAGTAGCTACCGATCGGAAACATCATCGTACGAATGACGTCTTGGTCATCCTCCAGCACAGCCATCGCGCCAGTGCTGTATGTGCCAAGGCTGCTGTAAAGCAGAGGCAGTGACTGATAGAGGTTCGACTTGTTGTACACCTCGTTCATACGGCGTTGAACGACTTCGAGCCAGAGCTTCACCGGCCCGTAATCCATCATATCCGGGTCTGGTGTTGCCAGTTTGAACCACGGTCTTGCAGGTGAAGTGATGCCTGACATCATCCCGCTTGAAAGCGTACGGTTTGCCAGGGTTGCGTTTGGGTCAACAATCTTACTATTACGGCGGTCATCTCGGTTTACATCGGTGACCAGGAAGCGGGAACCACGAGGGTTAATGAACTCACTTAGTTCGCGCCAGTGTGACTCGAACGAAGATCGATCAGTGGTTAACTGAGACATCTGCTTTTGCAGTTGCTCTTTCAGGGTTTCCGCAGCCATGCCTGATTCTCCAGTTACTGACCGAGCAGAGTTTTGCCGCTGGTGTTTGCGGTAGACGTATCACCACGGGCACCAGTCAGCATTGTCGATTTTTGCCCAGCAGCTGCACGGCGGCGGCGCTGTTCCTCATCACGCGATTCAACAACGGCCTGATCCTGCTCTTGTGGAGCGGCCTGCACTTCTGGTGCAGCGACTACTGCTGGCGTAGATGGTTTGCTGCCGACACACATAGCGATACTCCAAAGCGATTAAGTTATTACCAATTTAACCACATATGAATTATTTAGCGTAGGATATTGACTTTGCACGATGCAATTATTACCTTTTAGGTAACTACAAAGTTGTTTTCTTATCAGCTTCGGCAATGACGGGATTACAGCAGAGGTGTTAGCTGAGCATGGCAGCAGCCCACCATGTGAAAAATTGCGGAGGTGTTTATGTGAACGCCAAAGCATCACGGCATATGGCACATGTGTCGCAGCGGTCTGACAGATTTCCTTGCGGGGTTTCCCTTGTCTGCCAGGTAGCCGGAATGTGCAAGCCAGTGTCAGGTATGCACGGACAGACGACTCACCATCGTGGCGATACGGTGTGACACCTCGGAAGAGACGAGGGCATAACAGGTAAGAGCATTGACCATGCTGAAATGGGCCGCGCATCAACTCGGTGCGCGCGAGTAAATACCCGCTACAGATTACCAGTGCTCTTCCCGTTGTGGTGAATGCGCAGGCTGATGCGCAAGTGTAAGACCTGATGGGTAGTAGATATCGTTGGCTTTAGTCGGTTGAGTAAGCGCGTTGCAAGCCAGCACTGACCCAATAAACGATTTGCGAAACCTTCGCCCCGGTGAAACTCCGGTGTCAACTAGCAAGTCGCATAGCCAAGTCGGAGATCAGCACCGACCACCACAACCCAATCACGCCTTAGGACCGTGATACCCGTAGTGCCTGTACCATCCCTTGTGAATAGTTCGCCCACTTCGGTGGGCATTTTTTTGCCTCTCGCTTACCTAACAGGTATTATCGAGGTTCACACAGCAAGGAGGTTTCATGTCAGAACAAGCTTATGATTTAACTAAAATTAAAGAGATAGATCAGACCGACGATGCCCAAAAAGCAAATTTTCTTTTGGGTAATGGATGGGTTTTACTGAAGGTCACAGAATCACAGGCTCATAACTCTAATGGTGCCTTGTATTCAACCGTTTGGTTCACCGTTGGGCGACCTGAGTAACGTAACTAATGCCCGCTATCAGGCGGGCATTTCGAAACAACTTTCAAATAAGGTGAGGCAAGGTGGTCATGAAGATAAAGCAGAAGATTGTTGATATTTTCGTTAACTCAACTCACGATTGGAATCAGGCGATGCATAATGCCATTGAAAGAAAGGTTTTTGAGGGATACAACAATACTTTTCCAAATGGGATGCAAGACCCTGAACAAACTGAAGAGAGGATAGAGTCGATGCGCACGTTTTACTATCAGCGCATGATGAATACTGCTTCGCTACTGCTCACTGCGGTATCTCTAACGGTCGCATTCATAGCATTAATGGTTGCCATTATTGCGATCCATTATGCGTAAGGATCGTACTCTGTTATCGCCTGCCCCTGCATACCTGGGGCGTTAAACTGCTTCTTCACCACCGGTGCTGCATACGTCAACACATAGGCGTCGGCGTTGTTCGGTGAGCGGCCCAGCAAATCCTTCACCTCATCCTTGTCCTGCAATATCTTCCGGCTGTCCTTCAATCGTACTTTGTACTCTGGCGCGCTCAGTTCGTCGGCCAACTCCTGACTATCCAGCTGCGCCCCGAGCTTCAGTGCGTCACGGGCTGATTTGTACATCTCGCCGCGCTTATTGCCCATCTCAGGATCTGCCGTTCCGCTGCCGAACTGTATCAGAGTCCAGTTTCGCCCCCAGTTATCGCCAACAGACTTCAACCCGGTGCCGTAGCCATAGTCGATAAATACCGCGTCAGCGCCATACTGGTCTTCAAAGTCGGCAATCACACGCGCAAACAGTACATCGTCTGTGGTGCGCTGCCATTCGCCAAGCTTCTTGCAATGGAGTCCCTTGCGCAGATAAATAACGGCCGGGTCTTTGCCCTGGTGTGATGAGTCAACGCCAAGAACGGTAGCAGCGTGGGCCACCTGCGCTTCAGTGATAACGCGACCCACCGCTGGCTGCGTCAGACCTGACGGTATAAACTGGTTTTCTGAGGCGTCAGGGAACAGTCCGCGCACACGTACTTTAACGAAGTCGCTATCCTCGCCGTAGTCGTCCACCCATTTTTGCAACTGCTCTTTGTTCGTGCCTTCGACGGTGCGGCTGTCTATCTGCTCGCAGTCCCAGCGATGGCGAAATTTTCGGAAGCATTCACGGAAACGCCCGGTGTTACGCGTCGGGTTACCAAACGCTACCCAGATAATTTCAGTGTGCTCGTCGGTGAGTGCCCCCTCTGCAACCTCCCACACCAGATCTGCAATGTTAGACGCTTCGTCGAAAATGAGAATGATGCGCTTACGCTCGTTGTGCAGCCCAGCGAATGCCTCGGTGTTGTTCTCAGACCATGGGATAGCATCTGCACGCCAACTCTTATCGTGCCCTGGGTCGGTGCTGTATATCGCGGTTGCTGTAGGCTTGAACCAGTCGCTGTGGATTGCTAAGCGAGACCACTTTGTTATTTCTGGCCAAGTCTTGGTGCGAAGCTGGTTCTCGGTATTGGCGGTCACCACCACTTTGCAATCTTCGCAGGTGGCCATGCCCCAGTTGATCAGCATCGAGATGAAAGCGGACTTACCGATACCGTGGCCGGATGCCCTGGCAATCATCAGCGGCTGATGGCGGGTGTTAGGGTTTTGCAGGTGCTTTCCAATTCTCCTGAAGGTATTCTCCTGCCACTTACGCGGCCCGGTAGCATGCGCCAGCTCTGTGCCGTCTTCTCCCCACGGGAACGCATACAGCGCATAGCCGAGCGGGTCATACGTAAACGAGGCAATATCCTCGACGAGTTGCTCTTCCGGCGACATGGCTGCGGCTGTCATTCTTCACCTCCAGCCTGCTCTTTTACGCGGCGGCGTGCGGCTGCCATGCGGTCAGCAATGGTGACGGTGCCGGAAACTTCCAGCCGCTCTTTGAACGCCATCACATCAACATGTTTCCCGATTAGCTCGAGGTTCTTCACCTTGTCCGGCCACTTAATCTTCTTGAGCATGTTCTCAAGTGTGGTTTCGTCAAAGTTGGTGATTGTTGTCGAAATGTCCAGCCCGCTTAATGTGGTGCGCCATATCTTCGGCCACTGGCTTATTGGTTTCAGTCCGCCGTCATCGTTCAGAATATCCAGCACATCCATCTGGTCGATCTCCACTAGGCGAAGCAGGACATAATCGGCACTAACGCGAAGACGCTTATTGCGCTCTTCCATCAGCGCGGCAATACGTTTTTGCACACGCTCATCACGCATGTTCTGGCTTGCGAACTTGGCTGCAGTGTTTGGTGAGTAGCCAGCATTAATAGCCGCCTGAGTCTGGTTCTCAGGTGCTTTGATGTATTCCTGACAGTAAGCCTCCTGCTGCGCTGTCAGTGGCTTGAACTGCGTCGATTTGCGCTTGTATTCCTTTGGCATGGTAACACCCGAATTAATCATTACCGATTTGGTAATACTAACACGCAAAACAAAGCCGCCATAGTCGGCGGCCATTGCTAAACCAGTTTAAACTCTTCTTCGAATACTTGGCCCCTTTGCTCCATCGCACCGTATGTCACGACGTACTGGACACAATCGAATATCGACATTGGCCTTTCAAACTCAAGCCAAAAGCAATCGTTGTATGCCCTGCCCAACCAAAAGCCGCCGCCGCATTCCTTTGCACGCTGAATGATAAGCCACGTGCCCTCAATAACACTTTCGATAAACTCACCGCGGCGAACTACTGTGTAATTAAGATCTTTCCCGCCCATAATTTCCGCTCATAAAAACTGTATATACATACAGTAGTTCATAGCGAGAATGTTTTCAATCGTGACATGTCACACAACTAATTTAGTGCTGTGCCAACCGCGCGTAACCCAGCATTGCGAGTCACCATCACAGGGGCATGAATCGACAGGCAAAGCGTCGCCACACTTTCCACAGCGCTGCTTGCTGATGGACTTGATGCGGAGCCCGACGCGCGCATTATCCTGGCGGATCAGCATCGCAATGTATTCGCCCATTTCATACGGCGCCCTACCAGGGCGACGGGCGGCGCAGTTCTGCTCCAGCATTGCCTGCTCTTGCTCATCAAGAACTAATTCAAGCTTGCGTTCACCGGCGGCGGACTGGCGCGCACGCTGAGCCGCCTTTCGTTCTGCGGATGATTTAGGCATCAGTCGCCGCCATCAGCGAGCTTTTGCATCGCGCCGGCGTATCGCTTCATCCCATGGTCAAAGGCAGACGCAATCACCACATCCTCTTCAGCAAGAGCATCGCGGAACGCCACTGCAACAACCTTGCCGCCAAATGCTTCCATGTGCGCATGTACTGGAGGCTCTTTGCCATCCTCAAACTCAATGACGAAAGTTAACACAGCCATCACTTCACCTCCTGTGGCGCTGCAGCAAGCATGGCGCTCCACTGATGGTCTGGACTTACAAAGCTATCAGCCTCATCATTTGCCTTATGAAAGGCTTTGCGCATATCAACTGTAGGCTCAACCGGAACTAGCCTCCACCCATCCGGAGTTACCGGAGAGTTGCTGGTGCCCATTTCGCCATTTTTTGGCAAAGAATCCAGTGTTGACGCTGGTTTGATGCTGGTTAGCGGCGCAGATTGATACAGAGCGGCTCGGCTGTCATTCCAAGCTATCCACGCCAAATCGACATGAGGGTCGGCGTAATTTGCACCGCCGTTTGCACGATTCAGGGTGACGATTGTACCTTCCTCGCCGTGGTGGAACTTGAACCACTCTTCGAACTGGTCGCGACCATCACTTTTCGCCTTCCGCACCGCCCGCAGTTCTCTCATCAACGACAGCATCTTGGGCGTCATGCCGTCACGCTCTAACTTCCAAATCATCTGGTCGAGTTCTTCGTCTGGTACCAGTGCAGGGTCTGTTAAGTTGGTTGTCATGCTGCACGCTCCTGTTGAATTCCCATGCGC